>NZ_JAMYVL010000015.1:0-166925 GCF_040323955.1 Mesorhizobium sp. M0018
GTGTTAACTTCCATTGTGGACGCTCCCTCTCTTACGGTGGCTGTCAAACACCACCATTCTGGCACATCGATGCCGTCGAGGGGGCGTCCACCCCATCACTATCGCGACAGTGCCCCCGAGATCCGCATCGAGGGTGTCCGCGATCAAGCCTGCGGCGGCACCTGCGCCGCAGTGGTAGAAACACGAAACTATATGGTCAGGTTTCGAATATACAGGAGGTAAAATAGAAAAACTGTTAGCAATATCGAAATAACCGTCCAAATAGTAAACCAAATTATTCTCGCAATACGACTCTTTCGACGCTGTATCCATCGAGCGAACTTTACCATCAAGTAATCTAGGATGACGTCCAAATGTCGCCTCCAACGGCCATTCGCTTCGGATTTTGGCCTTCGCCCGACTAATTCTAATAAGTCAGTTGGGGCCAAGCCCATTCACTCAACAATATTCCTATCTCTATATCGTGGCGGGACAGCACCCCCTCTGGCGGAGCAACGGAGCAGTCTCACTGCCTTGCAACGGTCAACGCTATTCTCCCCCTCCCGCATCGACCACGAATCCGCCTATAGTGCCCCATGCCGATCCGCCAGCTTTCCGAAACGATGATCAACCAGATCGCCGCCGGCGAAGTCATCGAACGTCCGGCAAGCGTGGTCAAGGAACTGGTCGAGAACGCGCTGGATGCAGGCGCTACCAGAGTCGAGATCGTCACCGCCGGCGGCGGGCTGAACCTGATCCGCGTCAGTGACGACGGCTCGGGCATTCCGGAAAAGGAACTGGCGCTGGCGATTGCGCGCCATTGCACCTCCAAGCTCGCCGACAACATTCACGACATCCGCTCGCTCGGCTTTCGCGGCGAGGCCTTGCCCTCGATCGGCTCGGTGGCACGGCTGTCGATCCGCTCGCGCACCGCGTCCAGTGAAAACGCCGCCGAGATCGGCATCGAGGGCGGCCGCGTCTCCGCGGTCAGGCCGGCGGCGGCCAATCGCGGAACCACGGTCGAGGTGCGCGACCTGTTCTTCGCCACGCCCGCAAGGCTCAAATTCATGAAGGGCGAGCGCGCCGAAAGCTCGGCCATCGGCGACGTGGTCAAGCGCATCGCCATCGCCTTTCCCGCCGTGCGCTTCACCCTGGCCGGCCCGGACCGCTCGACGCTGGAACTGCCGGCGACCGACGACAGCCCGGAAGGCCGGCTGCGCCGGGTGGCGCAGGTGATGGGCGCCGACTTTCCGGACAATGCGATCGCCATCGACGCGACGCGGGACGGCGTGCATCTCGCCGGCCATGTCTCGGTCCCCTCCTTCACCCGCGCCAACGCGCTGCAGCAATACGCTTATGTCAACGGCCGCCCGGTGCGTGACAAACTGATCGCCGGCGCCATTCGCGGCGCCTTCGCCGACGTGCTGCCGCGCGACCGCCATGCCGTCACCGTGCTGTTCCTGGCGCTCGATCCGGCGATCGTCGACGTCAACGTCCATCCGGCCAAGGCAGACGTGCGCTTCCGCGACCCGGGGCTGGTGCGCGGGCTGATCGTCGGCGCCATTCGCGAAGCGCTGGCCAATGCCGGCATCCGCCCCGCCACCACAGGGGCCGCCGGCATGATGGCGGCGTTCCGGCCAGGCGCCGCATCCTATGCGCATGGCGGCCCGGCCAACGGTCACCGCAGCTACGAGGCCGCCTATCGGGCATCGGGCTTTGCCGGGTTCGATCCTGCCCGTTCGCCGCAGCGGCCGCTCAATATGGGCGACGGGTTCGGCGAGGACGAGCAGGCGGCCTTCGACGCCGGGCCGCTGCACAGCGCCGATGCGCGCGCCGGGCAAAACGAAGCGGCGGAAACGCTGCTCGGCACGGCGCTGGGCGCGGCGCGCGCGCAAGTGCACGAGAATTATATCGTCGCCCAGACCAGGGATTCGCTGGTCATCGTCGACCAGCACGCGGCACATGAGCGGCTGGTCTACGAGGCCTTGAAGAACGCCCTCCACTCACGCTCGGTGCCGTCGCAGATGCTGCTGTTGCCCGAGATTGTCGATCTGTCGGAAGAGGATGCCGAGCGGCTTGCCAGGCATTCCGAGACGCTGGCCCGCTTCGGCCTCGGCATCGAGCGCTTCGGCCCCGGTGCCGTCGCGGTGCGCGAGACGCCGTCGATGCTCGGCGAGACCAACGTCCAGCAGCTGGTGCGCGATCTCGCCGACGAGATCGCCGACAACGACACGGTCGACACGCTGAAGGAGCGGCTGGACAGAATAGCCGCGACCATGGCCTGCCACGGCTCGGTACGTTCCGGCCGCCTGCTCAAACCGGAAGAGATGAACGCGCTGCTGCGGCAGATGGAGGCGACGCCGGGCTCCGGCACCTGCAACCATGGCCGCCCGACCTACATCGAGCTCAAGCTGGCGGATATCGAGAGGCTATTTGGGAGGCGGTGAGAAGGTCGCTCGCGCTGGCGCTGTCTATAACTCGCTAGCAAGGCTGGTTCCACAGGCGGCTTTAATCATCATCTGGGGGTTCGAACTTCTGACGGACAAACTTCCCCTCGATTCTCAAAAACGCACTTCCACAAGGCGCCTCTAAACAAGAGGTAATGAGCGGGTCGTAATTCGCAATTGTATTGACATCGTACAACCCGGAATTGTTGGGGTCGTTGATGTATTCGTCAGATTCATCGCCTGCAAAAAAGCACCATCCGCTATCAACCGGATGATCTGGCGTTTCGCGGTAAAGATAGCCTACTTGCGCGCCATCCACGGTGATGCGGTCGGTCGCAATACAGCTGCCGTAACCAACTGCTATTGGGCGAAACGTCGAACCATCCCTGAAAAACGTCTTAGGCATTCAAAGCTCACTGGTGGCAACCGTACTTCTAGTTAAATCAGCCGCGTACGCCACCAGCAGTCAAGCACTAAAGCTCTCATCTCTTCAAATTCACCACAATGACGCCGCCCAGCGCCAGCGCCCCGCCGATTATGCCGAGCAGCGTCGGCACCTCGCCCAGCCAGAAGAAGCCGATCAGCGTCGCCATCGGCGACACCAGATAGAGGAAGGTCGAGGCACGCGCCGCGGGCAGTCGGGAAAGTGCTGTCGCCCACGCGGCATAGGCGATCAGGCTGGGTACGATGCCGAGAAAGATGACGGCGCCGAGCCCGGCGGTGTCGGCGACCGCCGCCTGCGCCAGACCGCTCGGCAGGAACGGCGACAGGCAGAGCGCGCCAAGCACCATGTTCGAGGCCGAGATCGTCAGCGGGTGATGGCGGGCAAACAGCGGCTTCTGGACGATGGTGTTGACGGCCGAGCACAGCGCCGAGCCGAGGACAAGCAGCGCACCGCTGTTGAAATGCAGCCCTTGCCCCTCGCCCATGGCGATGATCCCGATACCGGCGAAGGACAGGAATGTGCCGGCCCAGGCCAGGCCCGAGAAGCGTTCGCCGAGCAGCGCCATGGCCATGATGGCGGTGAAGATCGGGCTGACATTGATGATGAAGCCGGCCGCACCGGCCGAAACGGTCAGCTCGCCGAAATTGAGCATCACGGTGTAGAGTGCGACGAAGACGGCACCACCGAAGACAAAGCGCCAGAGTTCATCGAGCCTGGGCAGTGCCGGCCGCTTGACCGCGAGGAAGATCGCCGCCGGAACCGCGGCGATGGCAAAACGCAGCGCGCCAAGTTCCAGCGGCCCGAAGGCGGCAAGGCCGGCGCGGATCGCCGGAAAGGCGGAGGCCCAGCCGACCACCGTCAGCGCCACCGCGATGGCAGCCGTGGCATCCATGCGCTGTGTCGTATTCAACGTGCCGGTGTAAGCGCTCATCTGGGTGTCCTCGCGATCCAATGCCATGAAGTAGAGAAACGCTATTGCGGGTCGGTTGACAAACGAACAAATCGAGGATCACCTGTGACTATGGATCACAGCTTAGACCCGATGCTGCCGCTCGAAACGCTGCGCGCCTTCGACGCCGCGGCTCGGACCGGCAGCTTTTCGGCGGCGGCCGAGAAGCTCAACATCACTCACGGCGCCGTCAGCCGGCAGATCGCCAAGCTCGAGGGTTGGCTCGGGCTGAAAGTCTTCGATCGCGGCGCGCGCGGCGTCTCGCTGACCGTCGAAGGCAACCGCCTGCATCTACGCACCACCGAAGCCTTTGCCCTGATCGCCAGCAATTCGGATCGCTGGGTCGAGCCGCGCGGCACGGCGGTGGTGCGGCTGACCTCGATCCCTTCGGTCAGCGGGCTGTGGCTGATGCCGCGCATGGCGGCGCTGGAGAACCACCCGTCCAAGCTGCGTATCGTGCTCGACGTCGACATCCGCCAGGGCGATCTTGCCGACGAGGGCATCGACCTGTCGATCCGCTGCGGGCGCGGCCGCATTCCGGGCCGGATCTCGGTGCAGCTTTTCGAAGAATATGTGTTCCCGGTCGCCTCGCCGGGACTGGCCAGGGAGATCGGCCGCGGAGATCCTGCCCGGCTGCTCGAATTTCCGGTGATCAATGATTCCGACGCTTCGGCGTGGCGCGCCTGGTTTGCGGCGCAGGAGATGGACTATCGGCCGCGGCCGCACGACCGCCGTTTCGAGGACTACAACCTCGTGCTCGACGCCGCCGCGCACGGGCTCGGTATTGCGCTGGCACGTCCGCCGTTGACGGTGGACCAATTGAAATCGGGCCGCATCGTCGCCGTAGACGAGCGCAGTGCGCTAAGCCCGATATCCTACTGGCTCGACCGGCCGCTGGGGCGCCCGCGCGCCGCCGCCGCCGAGCTTGCCCGGCGCATCGCCGTCCAGGCAGGGCTGCCAGCGGAGAAGATCGAAGCGTTCCTTGAGGTAGAGAGCTAGGAGCGACGGACAAGCGCTGATCTCCCCCCTTGTGGGAGAGATCGGCCGTCATCAACGTCAAGCTTGACCTCGCCGCAATTTGTGGCGATGACATCGTCATGAATTTCGGCACCACCCCATGATGAACCGTTTCGAAGGACCCGGCGGTAAGGAAGCCCGCATCCGCTATCTCGACGGCGACTTCCAGGTGACCAGCCCCGGCGCCTTCGTGCGCTGCGCGGTGACCGGCGAGAGCATCCCGCTCGACGAGCTCAAATATTGGAGTGTCGCCAGGCAGGAACCCTATGTGAACGCCGCTGCCTCGCTGCGCCGCGAGATCGAAGCGCATCCGGAACTGCGCCGCCGACGCTAGTCCAGCGCAAATGGAAGCCGCCCCGTTGCGATCCTGCGCCCTCTGCCGCGGCGTCAGGCCGGCAACACCGAAACCTTAGAGGCTATCTTGAAATAAAAAACCCGCCTCGAGGGCGGGTCACCGGCGAATCATCACCATACCCAAACTACTAGCATAGCTGCCGGCACAAAGCAAGAACAAAATACGTTCGACCGGCGGAAAGCTGCAAATTCCAGTCCCGCATTGCCTCGGTGCTCAAGCTTCTGGTCAGCCTTTAAGCCGGCGCTGCCGCCAGGCGTCCAGCGTCTCGTCGATGATGCGTTGCGGCACATGGTCGAGCTCGAAGACGGTGTCGATCTCCAGCACATCGAGCCCGTCGAGGAATTCCGGCGGCGCCGCGCCGTGACGCAGGCGGGCAGCGTCCTTGGCGGTGGTAATGAGACCAAGCCCGGCTTTACGCGCCGTCGCCGCCAATTCGGCAAGTTCGTCCTCCCCATAGAAATGATGGTCAGGAAACGATTTGGTCAGCGCAAGCTCGCCGCCGGCCTCGCGGACAGTGTCGAAAAACCTGTCGGGATGGCCAATGCCGGCGAACGCCAGGAAACGCCTGCCGGCCAGCGTCACCTTGCTGCTCGGGGCAGTGTGCGCCTCGAAGATCGGCCTGCCGGCGCGCGCTGCCCGGCGCACGACTGTGTCGGCCGCGGTGCCCTCGCCCATCTTCAGCAAGGCGCTGGTGAAGACCAATTGGTCGACGATCTTTGCCCGCAGCGGCCCGCCGGGGATGACGCGGCCATTGCCGATGCCATGTCGCGCGTCGACGACGACGAGCGCATAGTCGATGTGGATGCGCGCGCTCTGAAAACCGTCATCCATGATCAGGAAATCGCAGCCGAGCTTCTCCAGCAGAAGCCTGGCGCCGGCGGCCCGGTTCGGCGTCACCGCGACCGGGGCGTGTTCGGCCAGAAGCAGCGGCTCGTCGCCGACATGCTTGGCGGCATCGTGGTGCGGATCGACGATATGCGGCTGCGCGAAGGAGCCGCCATGGCCACGCGACAGGAAACCCGGATTAAGCTGCATGCGCCTGGCCTGCTCGGCCAGCGCGATCGCCACCGGCGTCTTGCCGGTGCCGCCGACGGTGAAGTTGCCGACGCAGAGCACCGGCGCCTCGACCTTTTCACGCGGCGCGTGCCGCATGCGGCGACCGGCGACAAGCGCATAGACGGCGGAGAGCGGCGACAGCGCCGTGACCCGCCAGTCCGGCTCTTCCCACCAGAAGGGCGGCGCTTCCGAGGTCACGTCAGCGCCCGTTCGCGCCCTTCAGGCGCGACTTGACGACCAGCGGCTGGATATAGGGCTCGAGCGACCTGAGCGTATGCGCCAGCGCACCGCGCATCTCGTCGACCGTCGCCGCACCCGCCGCCATCATCTCATGGCGGGCCGCCTCGTTGGTCAAAAGGAAATTAACGGCGCCGGCCAGCATATCGCGGTCGCGCACCAGCTTGGCGCCGCCGCTATCGAGCAGGCGCTGATAGGCCTCGCGAAAATTCTGGACGTTGCGGCCGGCAAGCACCGCGGTCTCCAGCATGGCTGGTTCCAGCGGGTTCTGGCCGCCCTCGGAAGTCAGCGAACGGCCGACAAAGGCAATTTCCGTCAGCCTCAGATAAAGCCCCATCTCGCCGATCGTGTCGCCGAGCAGAATATCGGTGTCGGCGGTGATCCTGTCGCCCTTGCTGCGCTGCGCCAGCTTCAGGCCCATGCCGGAAATCTGGGCGGCCAGCTGCCCGGCGCGATCGGGATGGCGCGGCACGATGATCGTTAAAAGCCCGTGGTGGCGCTTGTGCAGCATGGCGTGAACTTCGGCGGCGACCGCCTCTTCGCCGTCATGGGTCGAGATCGCCGCCCAGGTCGGGCGGCCGCCGATCTGGCGTTTCAGCGCCGCCAGTGCCCGCTCGTCGGCCGGCGGCGGCGCGGTGTCGACCTTGAGATTGCCGGATACAGTGACCGGCCTGGCGCCGAGCGAAAGGAAGCGCTCGCCATCGAGGTCCGACTGGGCAACGACATGGGCGAGATTTTCGAACAATGCTTCGGCAATGTTGGCGCGCTTCTTCCAGGACTTGAAGGAGCGGTCGGACAGCCTGCCGTTGACCAGAACCTGCGGCACGCGGCGGGCGCCGAGTTCCAGGATGGTCATCGGCCAGATCTCCGATTCGGCGATGATCGCCAGGTCCGGCTGCCAATGATCGAGGAAGCGACTGACCGCCGGCTTGAGGTCGAGCGGCACATATTGGTGGATGATGCGGTCGCCCAGCCGTTCTTCGGCGACCTGCGCCGAGGTGACCGTGCCCGTGGTCAGCACGATGTTGACGCCGTAATCGAGAATGCTCTCGACCAGCGGCACGACGGCGATGGTCTCGCCGACGCTGGCTGCATGGATCCAGATCACCGGGCCTTCGGGGCGCTCGCGTCCGGCGACGCCGTAGCGTTCGCGCCGGCGAATGCGATCCTCCTTGCCTCTGGAAGTGCGCCAGGCGACATAAGGCCCGGCCAACGGGTAGGCGGCCGCCCCCGCGAAACGATATGCGGTCAGGAAGGCGCGCGCCCAGCGCACACTCATTTCGAACCGTCCACAAGGCGATAGGCCTCGGCGGTCGCAGCATTAAGCGAGGCCGTGACCTCCTGGCGCTTGCGTTCCATTTCGGCGGCGTCGGCGTTGGCCGGCACGAAGACAGGCGTGCCGACGACGATCGAGGAGCGGCCGAAGGGCAGGTTGATCGTCGTCTTGTCCCAGCTGCCCTCGATCACCTTGCGGCGGCTGGTGGCTATCGCGGCAGGCAGGATCGGCCGGCCGGACAGCCGCGCCAGAAGGACGACGCCGAGCCCCGCATCGCGCGGCGTGCCGTGGGGAATATCAGCAATCATGGCGACATTCTTGCCGGTGGCGAGCGACTTTTTGAGGGCGATGAGCGCCTTGGCCCCGCCCTTGTCGAGATGCCTTGCGCTTTCGCGCCCGCCAGAGCCGCGCACCGCCTCGATGCCGAATTTCTCGACCATCAGCGCGTTGAGCTCGGCATCGGCGCTGCGCGATACCATGGCAACCAGCGGCCGTCCCTTGGGATAGTAGGCCGGGGTCAGCAGGTGCTGGCCGTGCCAGAGCGCGATGATGCCAGGCTCGAGCTGCGCATAGGCGCCGCCGGAAAACCTGGCCGATCCGTCGACCATGCGGTTGGTCAAGCGGACAAGGCGGACGAAATACGCAAACAGCGCGGCAAGCGCATTCTTGACGAATCGCGACTGCGCCAGCGGTTCGCGGATCTTGCGCCAGAACGTCTTCGGCTTGCGACGTCTGACCGCCGACCGCGGGGCTGATCGCTTGACCGCTTCATGGTTCATCGATGTCAACCGACAGCCTTGTTTTCGGGGTCGAGGAGGCGGTGCAGGTGAACGACGAAATAGCGCATATGGGCGTTGTCGACGCTAGCTTGCGCCTTGGCCTTCCAGACGGCGTGCGCCGATTGGTAGTCCGGATAGATGCCGACAATATCGAGCGCGTCGAGATCGCGGAATTCGGTGCCGCCCAGCTTCTTGAGTTCGCCGCCGAACACCAGGTGCAAAAGCTGTTTCTTTCCGTCTTCAGCGGCCATGTCGATCCTTCACATATCGTGAGTTTGGGACAGGTCTAGACCAAAGCCGCCGACTTTGGAACTATTGATAGTGGTCAATCGTCCAGCCCGGCGATGACGCCGGCGAGCACGGCGAGGAGTTCGCCGCTGCCGGCGGCGAGCGGTCCGTGACGGATCACTTCGCCGGCATAGAGCGGCGCGCGGCCATGCCGATCGAGCAAGGCGCCGCCTGCCTCGCGCAGGATGAGATCGGCCGCGGCGATGTCCCAGTCATGCGCGTTGGCCTTGACGAAGGTGGCATCGAGCTGGCCGCCGGCGATCATCGCCAGCCGGTAGGCGAGCGAAGGAATATAGAGCACGCGCTTCAGCCGTTTGTGCCATTTCGCCGGCATCAGGTCGATCATCGGCTTCGGTCCGGCGATTTCGGCCGTTTCCGACGGCGGACGCACGCTGATGCGCCTGCCATTCAGGAACGCGCCCTCGCCCGGCAGCGCCCAATAGATTTCGCCCTTCGCCGGGCAGTCGAGCACGCCGGCAAGCGTGCGGCCGTTCTCGACCACCGCGACGCTGACGCACCATGTGGGCAGCCCTTCGAGGAAGCCGCGCGTGCCGTCGATCGGATCGACGACAAAGGTGCGGCGCGCGACGAGCCTTACCGGGTCGTCGACGGTTTCCTCCGACAGCCAGCCATAATCCGGCCGGGCCGCCAGCAAGGTCTCGCGCAGATATTTGTCGGCGGCGTGATCGGCTTCGCTGACCGGCGAGGTGCCGCCCTTCATCCACACCTGCGGATTGTTGTTGAAGTACTGCATGGCGATGAGCCCCGCCTCGCGGGCGGCATCGCGCAACAGCTGCAGGTCTTCAGTAGCGCCGGCCGAGACGGCCGGGTCAAGCTCCGGCAAGGGTCATTCCTTCGATCAAAAGCGTAGGCGCGGCAGTGCCGAAATTGCGGTCGAGATCGCTCGCCGGAACCATGTTGAGGAACATCGTCTTCAGATTGGAGGCGATGGTCACCTCGGCGACGGGATAGGCCAGCTCGCCATTTTCGATCCAGAAGCCGGAAGCGCCGCGGCTATATTCGCCCGTCACCATGTCGACGCCCTGGCCGAACACTTCGGTGACGTAGAAGCCGGTCTTGAGCGACTTGATCAGCTCTTCCGGCGTATTTTCCCCGGGCTCGATGGCGAGATTGGTCGACGACGGCGAGACCGACGAGCCGCTGCGCGAGCCGCGCCCGTTGGTAACGAGGCCGAGTTCCCGAGCCGCCGAAGTCGACAGGAACCAGTGGTTGAGCACGCCCTTGTCGACCATGAACAGTTTTTCGCCCTCGACGCCTTCGCCGTCGAACGGGCGCGAGGCCTGTCCACGGCGCCGGAGCGGCTCGTCGGTGACGGTGATTGCGGCCGAAGCCACCTTCTTGCCCATCATGTCGCGGAGAAAGCTGGTCTTGCGCGCGACCGCGGCGCCATTGATGGCACCGGCAAGGTGGCCGGCAATGCCGCGCGCCACACGCGGATCGAACACCACGTCGACAGGCCCGGTCGCCGCCTTGCGCGCGCCAATGCGGCGGACGGCGCGCTCACCGGCCTTGCGGCCGATGTCTTCCGGCAGGTCGAGATCGGAAAAATGCTGGCGCGAGGAGAATTCGTAGTCGCGCTCCATGCCGGTGCCCTCGCCGGCGATCACGCTGGTCGAGCGTGAAAAACGCGAGGCGACGTAATGGCCGACGAAGCCGTGCGAGGTGGCGAGCACCAGGCCGCCGAGCCCGGCACTGGCGCCACTGCCGGCCGAATTGGTGACGCCCTTGACGGCAAGCGCCGCCGCTTCGGCGGCAAGCGCTGCTTCCTTCAATTGATCGGCCGACACCTCGGTGGCGTCGAACAGATCGAGGTCGCGCGGCGTCTTGACCAGCAAGGCCGGGTCAGCGAGGCCTTGATAGGGATCCTCGGGGGACACCTTGGCCATGGCGACGGCACGCTCGGCCAGCATATTGGGGTCGGATGCCGCCGTTGCCGAAACGCTCGCCACGCGTTTGCCGACGAAGACGCGCAGCGAGACGTCCTCGCTCTCGGACGCCTCTGTGCCTTCGACCTTGCCGAGCCGTACCGATACACCGGTCGAACGGCCGCGTACCGCAACCGCATCGGCCGCATCGGCGCCGGCCCGTTTGGCAGCCTCGACCAAGGCCGCGACGCGGTCGGTCAGTTTCGCTGCGTCGAGCGTATCGGTCATGCGCATAATCCCGTTATTTGCGGCCGGCTACAGGGCAGCCGCTGCTGCACCATCTATTGTCCCGATGCCGCTTCTGCAATGGGAGAAGCGGACAATCAGGAGGCATCTCGCCCCAGGTCGGCGCGACCGACCCAGAGATGGTGCGTCCTTCCAGACGCACAAAGGACGGCTTAGATCCGAGGTGGCCGTGACCGAAAGCCGCGACGGCGGCACCGCTGCCGGCGACGAGTCGAAGATGCGGCGTGTGCGACCGTCAGCCTGTAGAGTTGGGATCGGCTGGATCCACCCACGGGCGGCCCAACCGTGTCACCATCGCCGCGTACCCGACGGCACCTGCCGCCCAAAGGAAGATGCCAAGCTCTTTGACAGCGTCTTCCGCGATGTCGACCGCCGAACCCGGGCTAGGAAACAGCTCTCCCAGCTGGTCGATCGCTGCTGAAATCGCGAGTAGGAAGCCTGCGGCCACAAATACGATCGAGCCGTCGAATGTCTTCCGTCGCAGCCGAAAGAACCAGAACAACCCGGCGACGGCGTAGGCAATCATCGTAACAATCTCTGGTATCGCGACAAACGGCAGCACGTCCTCATGGATCAACAACAGGTCATCGAGGCCCATGACCAAGGTAAGGCCGCCGAGAAACGTGCAATCCCATCGGTGCGTGAGCAGACCGGCAAACAGGGTCGCCGCGCCGGTGCCGATCCACAGTGAAGCACCTAGGGACGAAATCCACCCCGTATAGAAGCCGACATCCGCGGCTGCAGATGGATCTCGATAGAAGATTGTAGCGTCCAGACCAAGAGTTTGCGCGACGAACAGCGCGGCCAAGAGCATCACAACATTAATCGCCACGGCCGCAAGTATGACCAGGCGCCAGGACATTGTCCATTCGCTGCTATGTTTTGCGTTCAGCGCGTTTTTGTCTGGCATTGTGCCGAAGGCCATTCTGAGTACGACGGCCGATAGCTCCGCGGCGCCGAGAACCCCGCCAGCACTATGCCGGCCCACCATGATCGTGGCAACACACGGAACGGTTGCAGCGTCTCGCACATGACGAGGTCGTCGCGGTGCAGTTCCTGGCCAGCGCCAACCAACGCACCATGCCGCTCGAAATGTTCATCGGCTTGCGCGAAAGCTCTCCCCGGCAATAGCGCCGCCGCCACGCTGATGATGGGGCTGTCGATAATCCTCCTGGTCGTCGCCAATCTTCTGGCTCGACGGAGCCGGCGGCGGCCTGGACCGACCATCTGATCCTGGCTTTCAAGCCGGGCGAGATCGGCTTGTCCAACCTT
Source organism: Mesorhizobium sp. M0018 (assembly GCF_040323955.1). Classification (NCBI taxonomy): domain Bacteria; kingdom Pseudomonadati; phylum Pseudomonadota; class Alphaproteobacteria; order Hyphomicrobiales; family Phyllobacteriaceae; genus Mesorhizobium; species Mesorhizobium sp. M0018. The sequence goes on from NZ_JAMYVL010000015.1 coordinate 12,293, forward strand.
CCTCAGGGACCAGCCACCGGCGTCCAGATCACGTCGTCGATCCTGAGCGCGCCGGTGGCGAGCATCACCAGCCGGTCGAAGCCGAGCGCCGCGCCGCTCGCCTGCGGCATGATGGCGAGCGCGGCGAGGAAATCCTCGTCGATCGGGTAGCGTTCGCCATAGACGCGCTGCTTCTCATCCATTTCGGCGGCAAAGCGCCGGCGCTGCTCGGCCGGATCGGTCAATTCGCCAAAGGCGTTGGCGAGCTCGACGCCGCAGCAATAGAGCTCGAAGCGCTCGGCGGTGCGTGGATCGTCGGCGCTCGGCCTGGCCAGTGCCGCCTCCGAGATCGGATATCCGAAAAGAATGGTAGCGCGCCCCTGCCCCAGCGCTGGCTCGATTTTTTCGACCATCACCCGGCTGAACAGGTCGGCCCAATTGTCGTCGGGCGCGGTCCGCAATCCGGCCTGGACCAGGGCGGCATGCAACCCCGCGCGGTCGGTGCTGCCATCGGCTGCAACCGTCGCCAGCAGATCGATGCCGGCATGGCGCATGAAGGCTTCGGCGACGCTCAACCGTTCCGGCCCGGCGAACGGATCGGCCTCGCGGCCGCGGAAGCTAAAACACTTCGCTGCGGCCCGTTCGGCCGCCAGCGCTACGAGCTCGGCGCAATCGCGCATCAGGCTCTCATAGGTCTCGCCGACGCGGTACCATTCGAGCATGGTGAACTCAGGATGGTGCAAGGGGCCGCGCTCGCGGTTGCGCCAGACAGCCCCGAGGCTGAAGATGCGCTCCTCGCCGGCGGCAAGCAGCTTCTTGCAGGCGAATTCCGGCGACGTGTGGAGGTAGAGCGGCTGGCGCTGCCCGTCCGGCCCGATCGCCTCGGTGGCAAAGGCCGACAGGTGCGCTTCATTGCCGGGCGAGACCTGCAGGGCCGATGTATCCACCTCGACGAAGTCGCGGCGGGCGAACCAGTCGCGCATCCCGGTGGCAATGGCATTGCGCAGGATCAGCCGCGGCCGGCGGTCGGCGTGGACATGCGGCGTCCACCACGGCGAGGCGGCGGTCATCGGCTTCAGGGGAATTGCACAGAGGGCTGGCGATTGCGGCCAAGATGCGCTAGGCCGCACGCAACGGCCTCTCCAGCCGATTTGCGCCAACAAATTTTATCAGGATGGAAACCCGTGAAGGTCATCGCCAGCTCCTTACGCAAAGGCAACGTCGTCGAAAAGGACGGCAAGCTTTATGTGATCCTCTTTGCCGAAAACATTCATCCTGGCAAGGGTACGCCGGTCACCCAGCTCGACATGCGGCGTATCTCCGACGGGGTAAAGGTTTCCGAGCGTTACCGCACCACCGAGCAGGTCGAGCGCGCCTATGTCGAGGAGCGCGAGCACACGTTCCTCTACCGTGACGGCGAAGGCTTTCACTTCATGAATCCGGAGACTTACGACCAGGTCGCGGTGCCGGAAAGCGTGGTCGGCGACATGGCGCCCTATCTGGTGGAAGGCATGCCGGTGCAGATCTCGCAATACAACAACATCGCCATCTCGCTGGTATTGCCGCAGCGCGCCACTTTCGAGGTGGTCGAGACCGAGCCGGTGACCAAGGGCCAGACGGCGTCCTCGTCCTACAAGCCGGCAACGCTGTCCAACGGCGTGCGTACCCTGGTGCCGCCACACATCAGCGCTGGCACCCGCGTGGTGGTGATGACCGCCGATGGCGCCTATGTCGAGCGCGCGAAGGATTGAGGCGCGAGGCCTGAAACGCCTCGCCGAACGCGTCGAGGCTGCCGGTCATCGTCAACCGCTTTGTGGCAGGGGCTTTCGAGCATTGGGACGCTTTACGCGGACCGAAGCGTCAACGCCCTGCCAGTTCTTTCCTATTGCACGACGCCAGCGGGCAATCTCTGAGCCTCGAGCAACGCCGACCGTCCCTTTCGCCAGGTGCCAGGTGGAATGCCGACGAACTTTTTGAAGGCGCGATTGAAGGCGGCTTCCGACTCGTAGCCGACCTCGGCACCCGCTTGCGCGATGCTCATTTCAGGGCGTTCGAGCAAGCGTCCTGCCAGTTGTAGACGCCAGCGAGCAAGATAGTGCATGGGCGAGACCTCGACATAGTGGGTAAAGCGGCTCGCAAACGCCGTGCGCGAGAGCCCTACTTCGCGGGCGAGCCGGTCCAATGTCCATTCCTCCCTGGGGCGAGCGTGGATGAGCCGGAGCGCCTCGCCGACATGTGGATCCCGTAGGCCTGACAGCCAGCCGCGCGAATCGTCGGGCAGGGTCTCGAGATGGCGGCGGATGATCTCGACAAACATCAGCTCGCTCAGCTTGGCGAGTATCGTCTCACAGCCCGCCCGCCCACTGCCACCTTCGGCCAGCGCCAGCCGAAAAAGGTCGATAACCCAGCTGCTTCCATCGGCGGGCTTGCGGGCGCACAGGATGGCCGGCAATGCGGCCAGGAGAGGATTGAAGGGACGTGCATCGCAGCCAAGATACCCGCAAATGAACCGGGTCCGCTCGTCTCCGCCGCCACCATGGATCACCGCGAACGGCAGGCTCTCGTCAATCGGCCGATAATACATCGCCATATTGGGTTCGCCACGTGCCCCGGGCGAGGAGCTCAAGACGTTCGGAACACCACCGGGGAAGACAACGACATCACCGGCGTTCACGAGCACCGGGGGCACCGAATCGTCTCCCAGCGCGGCCCAGCACGAGCCCGACATCACGGCATGAAAAGAAATGATGTGCTCTGCCTCCGGCATGACGGCGGCGGCAATGTCGGCCGTGCCCGGCGACTCGCCGACCCAGGGAGAGCTGGCGTCGACGTCGAAATAGATCGCCCCGGTGAGGCGAACGGCTCGGAGCACATCGGAAAGGACATCCATGCACTACACCTCCGGAAACGATCGGCTACTCCCTTTGACAACGAGTTTTTCCGCCAGGCATCTCGAACTATCCGGCAATATGGCCGCCCGAGCAACTATCCATCCGGTCTAATCCTACTCTGAACGATCGGGCAACAGAAATGGACGATGTGACATTTGCGGGAACAGCGGACGGGATTAGCGTTTCATCGGCCGGCCGACAGGTCCAATAACAGGGAGGAATGTCATGAACGATGAAGACATCACCAAATTCGCAGCAAGCCTGCGAGGCGAAGTCATCCGCGCCGGCGACGCCCGCTATGACGAGGCCCGCAAGCTCTACAACGGCATGATCGACAAGCGGCCGCTGATCATCGCCCGCTGTGTCGACGTCGCCGACGTAATCACAGCGGTGAATTTCGGCCGCGACAACAATTTGCTGGTTGCGGTACGTGGCGGCGGCCATAATGGACCAGGATTGGGGAGCTGCGACGACGGTCTGGTGATCGACCTGTCGGCGATGAACGGCGTGCGCGTCGATCCGGATGCCCGCACGGCGCGGGTAGGCCCGGGCTGCACTCAGGGCGACCTCGACCATGCCACCCATGCCTTTGGCCTGGCCGTACCGGCGGGCATCATCTCGACCACCGGGGTCGCCGGACTGACGCTGAGCGGCGGCCATGGCTATCTGACGCGCAAATATGGCCTGACCATCGATAATCTGGTCGAGGCCGATGTCGTGCTTGCCGACGGAAGCTTCGTCACCGCCAGCAAGGAGCGGAACCCCAACCTGTTCTGGGCGCTTCGCGGCGGCGGCGGCAATTTCGGCATCGTCACCAGCTTTGTGTTCAGGCTCCACCGGGTCAGCATGGTCTTTGCGGGGCCGATCGCATGGGATCAGCGCCACGCCCGCACCATCATGCAGCATTATCGCGAGTTCCTGCCGAACGCGCCCGAAGAACTCGGGATCTTTCTCGGGCTCAAGACCGTCCTCTCGAGCGCACCCTTCCCGGAAGAGTTTTGGGGAAAGCGGATGTGTCTGCTGATGTGCTGCTACAACGGCCCGGAGGAAAAGGGCAGAGAGGCGCTGGCCCCGCTGCTCGATGCGCTGCCCGCGCCCTGGTTCAACTGGATGGGAACGATGCCCTATCCCGCGGTGCAGAGCATGTTCGATGGGCTCTACCCGAAGGGAATGCAGTGGTACTGGCGGGGCGATTTCGTCAAGACGCTGTCCGACGAGGCGATCGACGCCCATCTCGAGCAGGCGGCGAAGACGCCGAGCGAGCTATCGCTCATGCATCTCTATCCGATCGATGGTGCGGTCCATCGCGTCGGCAAAGACGAGACACCCTGGAATTACCGTGATGCGACCTGGTCGATGGTCATCGCCGGGATCGATCCGGACCCACAGAAAGCGGGGCCGGTGACGCGCTGGACCAAGGCCTACTGGGAGGCCGTGCATCCGTTCGATCTGGGTGGCGCCTACCTGAACTTCATGATGGATGACGAGGGCGATGCAAGGCTCAAGGCGGCTTATGGCGACAACTATGAGCGCCTGGCTACGCTGAAAAAGAAATACGACCCGAACAACCTCTTCCGGGTGAACCAAAACATTCGACCGGCTGCTTGACGGCGGCTCTCGTCAGGCCGGCAAGCGTACCGGCCGGCCCAGCTAAGGCTCGGCCGGTACGATAGCTTGCCGGTCAGGACGCTCTGATCCAGACCAGCATCTCGCCGGAATCGTGGTGTCCCGGGCGAAATACGGCACGGTGACTTTTGCTGTCTCGACCGCCGGTGATTTTTCAAACGCCTCTTTCCTGTCAACAGCCGACAGCGTGACGCCGCCGGGCACGTTCGAGAGCTGACTACATTTGAAACCAGGCCAGACGACCGCCGAGTGGCGTCCAATGAGCCATGCCGGGCTGCTTTTCAGGCTACCCCGCGCTTCTGATCGTGGTGGGCCGCGTACTGTCCATGCACAAGTCCGGACCTGTTTGGCGACACCATCATTGACTGGATCGTTCGCACATGATCGACAAAATGACCCGGAAATGACCGAGATACAAAGCTTTCCTTCAGTTGTGCATCAATAAGCCGCGACAATTTTTTAGCAATCTTTAGGCAAATTCTCAGGTTTATCGACAAACAGCAGACAATTCGGCAGCAGACAATTCGGCACAACGGTCTTTACTGGATTTATGTGGATGGCAATGCATCCCTACTTGACACCGGGACAAGCTGAAGAGCTATGCTGAACATCGGTCGCAAGTTTGCGCGGAGGGAATCTGTTCATGGATTTCATCGAGAGTTGGTTTGGTATTTCCCCTGACGGCGGCGACGGATCGACCGAAGCTCTCTACATACTTGCCGTTGTCGCAATATTGGCGCTCGCATTCCACACACACATCGTGCAGTTCGCGCGCGGTTTCTTCGCGCGGAAATAGCCCGCGTACCGTTCGAGCCCAGCTTTATTCGTCTGACCAGAGTACAAACGGCACCAGTCGTCTGACACGCCAATTCACTGTTGCCGCGCGAATCCCGTTGTTATCAGAGCGTTGCCCTGCGTTAGCTTCAGAGGGGAAGTCGATGCGAGGAATAGCGGCAATCCTGCGAGCACTGTTCTCCGCCTGGATTCCGGCACTGATCGAGATGGCTCGCCGTTTCTGTCGCCGGTGGCGGCTAGGGGGTGACCGCCGGGTCGACCAGAAAGGATCCCGGGCGCATTGCGTACCGATCGATCACCCTGCTTTCTGCCGGCCTGACCCTCTGATCTACGATCAGTATTATCTGATCGGTCTTGGTCTCGCGGTCACCTGGGATAATCCCGATATCGAGCTACGCCAGGGTGGTGTGCCCGTTCCCGCCGGCAGGTTGCAGGCGGACACCGACTACGAGGTGCGGGTTCGCGTCTGGAACGCCTCCCCGGATGCCGTCGTCGTCAAGATGCCGGTCCATCTGTCCTATCTGTCGTTTGGCATCGGAACCGTGTCGAATCCGATAGCCACAAGGCCGGTCTCGGTCGGGGTGATCGGATCCGCCAGCCAGCCTGGGTTCGTCTCCTTCGACTGGCATACGCCGCGGCAAGCAGGTCACTATTGCCTGCAAGCTTTGCTCGACCCGGCCGATGACGCCAATTTCGCCAACAATCTCGGGCAAGAAAATACCGATGTCGGACTGGCCCAGTCGCCAGCAACATTTCAATTCGAGTTGCGCAACGCTACCCGTCGGCCGCATCGGTACCGGTTCACCGTCGATGCCTACACAATTCCGCCGCTCGGCCCCTGTCGCGACGACCGGCAGCCAACGGAAGAGACCGCCAAGGCGGAGCAAAAGCGCCGGTTGGCGGCACACTTGCCGTCAGCTCATCCCCTGCCGCCGGGCTGGAAGGTCGAGATTTCGCCTGACCTGCCGTCGCTGGCGCCGGGCGAACAGGTGACGATCACGGCGGTCGCTACGCCGCCGGACGGCTGGACCGGCCGGCAGGCCCTCAATCTGAATGCGTTTGACGAGGGTGACCGCGCCAGCGGCGGCGTCACCTTGACCGTCCTCAGCAGCTTGGAGCCGTGATGGCCACCGACGACAAATCCTGGACCAAGTGCACGACCGCCGACGAGGTGATTTCGGTCAACCAGTACATCAGCGCGGCGATTACCAGCGGCATATTCGCAGCCGTGATGGTCGTGGTGGTGGTCGCGATGGGCGAGCCGTGGTGCATACCGATCGCGCTGGTGGTGACTGAGATTGTGTGGATTCTCGCTTATTGCGACTGGTGGCTCAACAAACGGCTGGTTTGCCTGGGCGAGCCGGTGAGTATCGTCGGCATGGTCATCAGCATCGAGCCGCCGTCGGAAAAGACCTGGCCAGGAAGCCTGGACTCCGACTACAGCCTCAATTTGCTGCTGCCGAACAACCCGGTGGGCGTCTCCCAGGCCGTTGCCGCCGCCAGTGCCCCGTTCGGCTATCTGATGGCCGAAAACGCAATCACCTCCTCGCACGGCTTTCTGTTCACGGGGAACCCGGCGGAGGACAAGGTGACCGGAGTAAAGTCAGAGGCGCTGCATGTGGAGTTCGAAGGGGCATCGATCCATGACCTGCAGACCGTCAACATCCTCGCCCTGATCGCCGCCCTGGCAGCGCTGGCGCTATGCATGTCGGGCGTCGGCGCGGTCGTCGCCTACGTATTGGCGCTTCTCGCCTTGCTCGCTTCGCTGCTCGGCGCGGCCTTCAGCAGTTCGGACACCGCCAGTCCGAGCGATGCCGGCCTGCCGAGCATCGAGACCAACAAGGGCGACGGAACCGGAGCGACAATCCTGGGGGTGACCGGCCGGTGGGTCTATGATGCCGGACACATCCACGACAGCTTTCATGAAGGCCACAACGAACTGCATCCGGTCCAGCAGGCCCAGATTCTGGGACGGCCATGGGACGGCGACTGGCCCGACGATATCGACGAAATCGTTCGGGGCTACCAGGACGGCTACGCGCAGTCTCAGGATCCGCTCACCAAGGCGCAACAGGCCCGGCCCGGCTCCCGGTGGTCGGTCCATCCCTATGTTGACGGCTGCAACGACACCGTCCGGCCAGATCAGCCTCCGCACTAAGCCAGTCAGGCTGTTGGACACGACAGTTCGAATCCCGATACCGCGCTGGTGTACTCGGCCCTTGAGAATCCTTCAGCCTTCGGCAACATGGCGGCGAGGCTGAGAGCATGAGGATGAGCAAGGTCATTTCCGCCGCATCACGGCGTTCGCCGCGCAAGACACCGATGGCGCTGACCGAGGCGCTGGTCGCCCGCACCTTGCGTGCGGTCGAGGATGCCGGGCCGACGCCGGGCATGGTCTACATGACCGATGCCGATTACGCGCGCATTCGCGACGAGGTGCTAGCCGGCGCGCCGGGCGGGCCGGTGAAGCTGTTCGCCTATGGCTCGCTTCTGTGGAAGCCGGCCGGCGAGTTCAGGGGTGGCGAACGGGCCGTGGCGACGGGCTGGCACCGTTCGTTCTGTTTTACGGTGCAGCGCTTCAGGGGCACCGTCGAGCAGCCCGGCCTGATGATGGCGCTCGACCGCGGCGGCCAGTGTCAGGGCATGGTGTTCGAGGTCGCCGAGCCCGTGGCGGCCAATCTCGAAACGCTGCTGCGCCGCGAGATGACCATCCTGCCGGCCGTCAACGTGCCGCGCTGGCTGCAGGTCAGGACGGGCGGCGGCACGGGCCAAGCGCTTGGTTTCGTTGTCGATCCCGCCAATCCACGCTACGCCGGCAAGCTCGAAAAGCGAGCGATAGCGGCGACCCTGGCCACGGCCGTCGGCCACTGGGGTTCGGGCGCCGAATATCTGTTCGAGACCATTCGCCATCTCGACGCCTGCGGCATCCGCGACCGCAATCTCTGGCAGTTGCAGGAACTTGTGGCCGAGGAGATCGGTCGGGCGCTGCGATCGGACTTTATTCGTCCCTGAGCCAGACCAGCATCTCGTCGGGCTCCCGGGCGAAATCGATGTTGCAGGTCGACGAGATGTCCCGCGCGCTCGCCGATGGCAGCATCGAGCATCGTGTGTCCTTCCTTCGGTTCTATGCCAGTGTGTTCGCCCATGCGCCGACAAAGGGCGGCAGCATGATGCACGTCTGCTGCTCGACAGCCTCGTTGCGCAGCCGCTCGGCGAGGGTATCGACTTCCACCTCGGCGGCGGTTGCGGTACCGACTGCCTCGGCCATCGGCAACAGGCTGCGCAGCGTGCCGGCAATGTAGTCGTAGATCGGCGAGTCGGGTCCGCTGCCGGCGAGGCCGGCGGAGTTCATCCGCGGCGCCGGCAGCCCTGCGCCGGCGAACACCATGGGCAGCCTGCCACCCATGTCGACCTCGAAACCCGCGCGCTCGATCGTGTCGATGATCCAGCCGCGGCATTTGCCGAACAGCGGCGCCTCTGGAAAACTGCGGGTGAGCGGCATCGCCATTTCCTGGACGGCGACGATGCCGCCAGGCCGCAGGAAACCGGCAAGCCTGCGCAGGGTTGCGGCCGGGTCGGGCAGATACATCAGGACAAGCCTGCCGATCACCGCATCGAAGCTCCCGTCGGGCGAGAATGTATCAAGCTCGGCCGTTGTGAAACGTGTCCAGTAACACTGGCCGGATTCAGTGGCGCGCCGCTCGGCAATGTCCACAGCCTCTGCCGAGCGATCGACACCAAGCACGCTTCCCGCCGGTCCGACCAGCCTTCCGGCCAGCAAGGAGACATCGCCTACGCCGCAGCCAATGTCGAGCACGCGCATACCGGGTCCTATGCCCGCACTGCGCAGGACATGCTCAGTAAGGTCGTGAATGAGCGCTCCCTGCAGCTCCAGGCGCTTGAATTCGCTTTGCGTATAGCCCAACGCATAGGGACGCGGATCCATGGGGCTCTGATCACGGCCGGTCTTCGGCGCATGTTCGGCAAGCAGATTGTACATGTTTGACTCCATGATCGATTTATCCGGGATTTGTGACCGCTGGGCAGCCTGATGACCGCCCGGGGCCCGACCGTCACCATCGGAGATCGGTGCTACAACGTGATTTCCGGAATCGGGAATTGCGTTACGACTGAAACAGGCGCCCGTGCCTGGCGTACCACGCAAGCGGACAACACCCTGCGCCCGGCGTTCGGACGCCACTATGATTTCGGCGCCCGCGGAACGAACACGATATGCGGCGTCTTCGGCGGACGACCGGGCGGCACATAGTCCGGAACCGGCGTATCGTCTGCCGGGAGCGAAAGCACATATCGGTGGATGGCGCGCAGGTCGGGCTCGCTCATGGCACGCAGGTTGAACCATGGCATGGGCGGGCGCGTCTCGATCGTGCGCGCGAACTGTACCCAGTCGTCCTCGTCCATGGTCCGCAAAAATTGGCGAAGATTGGTCGGGTAAGTCGTACCCCACGGCCCGTTGAAGCCGAGCGAATCGCCGATCAGCCATCGATCCTGCGGAACGTTGCCGGCCTTCTCCAGGTACCCTGGCGTGTGGCAGTCGTTGCAGCCGCCGATTTTCACCAGGTATCGACCGTGCTCGATCGAAGCGGTCGCGGACGCCGCGCCGACCTCACCCTGGTTGAGCGTTGCGGCGGTGAATGCTGCGGCCAGGCCAAGGGCGGCAATTGCGATGAGAGCTCTTCGTGTCATCAGCTTCTCCGCTGCTATTTGATGCCGACGATCATCGAGTGAGGCCCGGCGAGATGCTCGCAGCGGACCTCCGCAAAGCCCGCCTCCCGCATCCAGCCCATGCCGTCGGCGCGCGTGTAGTCGAACCCGCCATTGGTGTTGACCAGCATGTTGAGGCTCATCAGCAGACCCGCAGCGTTGTGCCGTCGCTCGTCATCGATGATCTGGTCGTAGACGATGAGCACGCCTTGCTTCGGCAGCGCGGAATGGGCCTTTGCCAGCAGCGCGCGCTTCACCTCCAGGTTCCAGTCGTGCAGGATATGACCCATCACCAGCACGTCGGCGGAAGGCAGCGGCTCGGCAAGGAAGTCGCCGGGATAAAACCGAAGCCGGTCTGCAAGTGCGTGCCGCTCCACATAGGCCTCGAACACCGGCCGCATCGGCGGCAGGTCGAAACCGCCGCCGGTGAGATGCGGATGGGCGCGGCCGACCTCGACCGGAAGCCTGCCTTCGGCTGTGCCGATATCGATGAAGGTACAATAGTCCGCCCAGGGAAAATGCCGGGCGAGCGCCTCCGCCACCTGGAGGCTGCCGCCGGTCATCGCCTGCGCGAACATCTTTACCTTGTCCGGGTCCGAAAACAGCATGTCGAACAGATCTTCGCCGTCCTGGGTGCCGTTTTGCGGTTTGCCCGTCCTGAGCGCGTCGGTGAGCGAGCCCCAGTTCGCGTAAAGCAGCTGACCGGCCCTGGCGAGCATCCCGCCAACATAGGTCGACTTGTTGCGGTCAAGGTAGCGGTCAGTCACGGGCGTGTTGCAGTAGACGTTGCCCTCGCGCTCAAGCATGCGCAGCGCAACAAGCGCGTCGAAGAAATCCTGCGCTCCCCGCTCATGCAGCCCGAGCCGGTTTCTCAGCGTTTCCCCTTCGAGGGGTCCGGCCGCCAACTCCGTGAAAAGGTCAAGTTCGACGGCGCTCAGCAACGTCTTCGATGCCCAGAAGCCGAGGCCGAGTTGCATAAGGCTTTCGGGCGACAGTTCTGCGACGTCATTCGCCTGTTTCGTTACCTCGGTGATGTTTGCGTCCATAAGATTTCTCCTTCCTCAAGAGACCCATGACCTCCCAAAAAACCGGTTCCCGGTTTTTTGGGATCATGGTCTGGGCGCGGGAGGACCATCGACTGGCCCGGCTACGGGTCGATTTCAGCCAGCTGGGATTTTGGTTACGGTTGTAACGAAGAAATCCGGCCGGCCGTGATCAGCCTGAATGCAGATGGCGGGCAAGGCATTGTGCGACGGCGGCCGACAGCAGCGGCTTCTTGATGACTTCGCTTATGCCGGCCGCCGTCAGTTGGCGCGACCGCAGCTGACGGCCGTAACCGGTCATCAGCACGACCGGAAGGTCGGGCCGGATCTTGTGCAACCGGCCGGAGAATTCGATCCCTGTGATGTCGGGCATGACCTCGTCCGTCAGCACCAGGTCGAAGCGTTCCGGATCGGCGCGGAATGCGCTGAGAGCCGCGGGGCTGCGGTCGAACCCGACCGGCTCGTAGCCGAGCGCGGCGAGCATTTCCTCCGCAAGTTGCATCAGCGGCGTGTCGTCGTCGACGACGAGGATCGTCTCGCCGTTGCCATGCTTGACCGGCACCTCGGCGGCGTCGCTCTCGTCCTCGTTCTGGGTTGCTTCGGCGGCCTCGATCTGCGGAAAATAGATCTCGAAGGTCGTGCCTTCGCCGGGCTTGCTGTTCACGTCGACCGCGCCTCTGTGCGCTATGACGATGCCGTGCACCGTCGACAGGCCGAGCCCGGTGCCTTGCCCTGCCGGCTTGGTCGTGAAGAACGGCTCGAAGATACGCTCGAGCGTCGCCTGATCCATGCCGCTGCCGGTGTCCCTGACGGCAAGGCGGAGATAGCGCCCGGCAGGCAGGTTGCCGTGCGACAGCATCCGCGCCTCGACGAATTCCGTCGAGTCGAGACCGATTTCCAATGCGCCGCGGTTGTTCATCGCCTGCGCTGCGTTGGTGCCGAGGTTCATCACCACCTGCTGAAGCTCGGTCGGATCGCCCATCATCGCCGCATCCGCGGCTGCAAGACGCGTCTGCACCGAAAGCGTGGCGGGGAACGAGGCGCGCAGCAGGTCGACCGCTTCGGCAACCACGGCTTCCGCCCGCAGCGCGTGATGCTGCCGCTCGTGACGACGGCCGAAGGCGAGGATCTGCTCGGTGACGTCCTGCGCCCGCCTGCCGGCCTGCATGATCTGCTGGACGTAGCGCCGCGCGCGCGACTCCTTCAGCAGCACCGCCAGCGCCATCTCGCTGTAGCCGAGGACGGCACCGAGGATGTTGTTGAACTCGTGCGCTATGCCGCCGGCGAGCGTCCCGATCGCTTCCAGCCGTTGCGACTGATTGAGCCGCGCCTGCAGTGCCTCACGCTCGCGTTCGTTGTGCTCGCGCACGATGGCATTGGCGAAAATCTCGGCCGCGGTGCGCAGCAGTGCAATGTCGTCGTCGGCCCAATGCTTTTCGTGCGTGACGGTATCGAGAGCCAGAAAACCCAACCGCTCGCCGGCATGCCACATCGGTATGCACAGCCACGATCGAAACTGGTGCGCCTGCAGGGATGCCTTCTCCCGCCCCTCTGGAAGCTCGCCGACGCGGGGAACGTCGATACAGCCCTGCCGCTCGTGGTCGGCCAGCGTCCAGCGTGAAGCCAGCTCGATCATGTCCTTCGACAGGCGGGCCGGCCTGCTCCCGCCCGGACGGCGATAGAAGTAGCCGCCGGAAGGATCGGCGATGTGGCTGACGAAAATCTGGGCGCCGTCGAGCCCCGCATGTTCGACCAGGCGCGCGAGGCCCTTGCTGATGCCGGCGCGGATGCGGTCACGCGGCAGATTGATGAACTGCGTGGAGATCGAGGCGATCAGGCCCTCGAATTCCAGCCGCTCGCGCAGGATCCGCGCGTTGCGGCGCAGACGGGCGAACAGGTAGGCGACATAGCCGACGAGGCCCAACGCGGCGACATAAAGCAGCGTCTGGAACAGTTCGGCCCGCGCCGCGGCCCGCCCATGTGCACCGAGATAGACGTCCTGCAGCGCGCGAGCCCGCTCGCTCGTCGGCGCGGTCTGCAGGCGGGCGACGAGATCGTCGACCGCCGGAAGCCTGGTGACGATAAGCCGGCCGTGGGAGACAAGCGAGAGTACATCGCTTGCAGGCACGGCATCGACGGAGGGCCTTGCCAGCCGGTCGAGTGCGGCGGTTACTGCTTTTGCCGCATCCGGCTGGGGATCGCTGATAAACCGCGACATTGCGACCATCAGGGCTCCTATCTCGACCGCTCGAAGGCCGTCACCCTCGCTCGTGAGACGAGCGCTCATATAGTTGAAAAAGTTCAGCGAGTTCTGCAGCAGCGCGTTATCGGACTTGAACCTCTCGACGAGCGCTTCCTCGTCGCGGATCGCGGCGATGACTTCGGCGATCCGCTTGTCGATGTCCGCCCGTGTTTCGCCGCTTGCTGCATCGCGGGCAGCCGGCAGCGTCTGCGTCGCCTCATCCAGGTTCTCGATCGACCGCACAAGCGGATCGTAGCTGCGCAGCAGTCCCGCGCGTGCCCTTAAAACATCGCGTTGGAGTGCGGCGTTATAGAGGATGACGGTCCTGAGCGCATCGAGCGTGCGCTCGTGGCGCGCCGCATCGGGAGCCGTGCCCTGCACCAGGAGGTAGGTCAGGGCGATGAGCAGGCAGGCAACGATCGGCGCCAGGATGCGTAGCGACTTCATTGCTGCAGACGATCGGCTGCGCTGGTCAACGGCCGGCCGCGATACTCGCCCGTCAGTGTCCCGAGGAATTCGACGATGAGATCGGCATCGCGCTGGTCGAGCTCCCGGCCGAGTTGGTTGCGCGCCATGATCTTCACCGCGTCTGCGAGCGATGCGGTGCGGCCATCGTGAAAATACGGCGCCGTCACCGCGACGTTGCGCAGGCTGGGAACGCGGAACACATGGCGGTCGCTCTCGGCGCCGGTAACGGCGAAGCGGCCGAGATCCGCCTTGGTCAGGGTCTTCTGGCGAGCGAAGGGATCCTGGAAGATGCCGAATTTCTGAAACAGATTGCCGCCTACGTTGGCGCCCTGGTGGCAGGCGACGCAGCCATACGCTTTGAACAGTTGATAGCCGTGCTCTTCGTCGGTCGTGATGGCGTCGCGTTCGCCCTTGAGATAGCGGTCGAAACGGGCATCGGGCGTGATCAGCGACCGTTGAAAGACAACAAGCGCGTCGAGCACGCTTGTCCGGTCGGGAATGGAGCCGTAGACCCTCGCGAACCGCTGCGAATACTCAGCATTGGAGCGCAGCTTGGTCAGCAATTCCTCCCAACTCGTATTCATCAGCCTGTCATCGAGCAGGGCTGCCTCGTTCTGCTCCTCGAACGTGCGGAAATTGCCGCGCCAGTTCAGCCGAAAATCGAGCGCCGCGTTGAAGACGGTCGGCGTGTTGAAATCGAGCGGCTTGCCATCCGCCGCCACGGAACGGGCCAGACCGTCGTCGCCGCTGAAATCGAGCCTGTGACAGGAACTGCAAGCGACGACATCGCCATGCGACAGGCGGGCATCGTTGAACAGGCTCTCGCCAAGCGCGATCTTCGCCCGGTCGGAGGGGCCGCTGGCCGTGATCGGTGCAATCGGCTCGCCCATCGGCGGGGCCGGCTGATTGCTCTGGGCCAACGCAAAAGGTGCCGCTATTGCCAGGCAAAGCGGAACAAAAAGCCCCGCCCGAACCTTACCAATCTGCTGATGTGCCATCGAGCGAGCCTGTGGCAGGGTGTGCGATCACGTAGATCATCGGCGTTCACCAATAAATCGCCGAAAATCGACGTTTAAATAAAGCAACGGCTCGGTCATGAGTTCCATGCTTGCGGACGGTGCGAGATGTCAGCCGAACAAAACATTCGCCACGAACAGCAGTCGAGAGGCAGTATCGAGCAGCCAGCGGCGCCGAAGCATATCCTTGTCGTCGACGACGACCCCGAAATTCGCGATATGCTCACCAATTACCTGGAGAGCCAAAACTTCAGGGTTAGCGCGGTCGCCGACAGCCGGGCCATGTCGCGCGTCCTCAATGAAAAGCCCGTAGACCTGATGATCCTCGACATGCGGCTTGCCGACGAGGACGGGTTCGACATCATGCGGCAACTCGGCAGTCCGCCGGAAGCGCCCATCATCATCATCACCGGCCACAGGTGCGACGAGGTGGATCGCGTCGTCGGCCTGGAACTCGGCGCCGACGACTACATCACCAAGCCCTTCGGCCTCATGGAGCTGCTGGCGCGCATTCGCGCCGTGCTGCGGCGATCGCGGTCGACGCAGCCGCATCCGCGCGGCAAGAAACCCACACGCTATCGTTTTGCCGGCTGGGAGCTCGACATGCGG
Source organism: Mesorhizobium sp. M0018 (assembly GCF_040323955.1). Taxonomy (NCBI): domain Bacteria; kingdom Pseudomonadati; phylum Pseudomonadota; class Alphaproteobacteria; order Hyphomicrobiales; family Phyllobacteriaceae; genus Mesorhizobium; species Mesorhizobium sp. M0018. The sequence continues at coordinate 27,687 of NZ_JAMYVL010000015.1, forward strand.
ATGCGGCGCCTGAGGTCGGCGGCGGGCGAGGCAACGCCGCTGACCGCCGGCGAGTTCAACCTGCTGACGGCGTTCCTGAAATCGCCGCAGCAGATCCTGAGCCGCGAGCAGCTTCTCGCTGCCAGCCGCGTGCACGACGAAGAGGTGTTCGACCGCAGCATCGACGTGCAGATATTGCGGCTGCGCCGCAAGCTCGAGGTCAATCCGAGCGAGCCGAAGCTCATTGTTACGGAGCGTGGCGCCGGCTACATATTCGCGACTGCGGTCGAGGTACTTTGAGCCGCTGCCGCGCCCAGCCTACTCCGCGCTTCTCAGCCAGACCAGCATCTCGCCGGGATCGCGGTTGTCCCAGGCAAAGTACGGCACGGCGGTGATTTTCGCGCCCTCGAGCGCCGGCGGTTCGGTGCGGTAGAGCCCCTCTTCCCAGTTTTCGAAAGCCTCCTTTTTGGCAATCGCCGAAAGTGTCACAACGCCGCCCAGAAGGTTCGGCTGCTGATGCGCCTCGATGTCGGCCGTGCGCGGCAGAGCGATGCGGTGCAGCTGGCTGGAATTGTCGGTCTCCTCGACGCAATAGATCAGCGGGCCGCGCGCCAGTGCGACGCGGCCGATATCCTGCCGCACCTGCGGGTTGGCGTAGAGGCGGTCGACGGCCATTTCGAGGTCGAGCTCGACGCGGTCGCCCTTGCGCCATTCGCGGCGGATCGCGGCATAGCCGTCGCTGCTGATGGCAGCCAGATCGACATCGGCGCCGTTGACCTTGAGCGCTGCCTTGCGGCACCAGGCCGGCAGGCGCAGGTGCAAAGTGAACGCGGTCGGAGCTTCCGGTTCGACAGAGATCGAGACCGCGCCGTCCCAGGGATAATTGCTCGTTTGGGTGAGCTCTATCTGCCGGCCCGCAATATCGAAACGAGCCGTGCCGTTTCCATAGAGATGGACGGCGAGTGCGTCGTCCGACAGGCCGTAGAAATAGCTGCCGATCGAGGCGACCATGCGCCCGACATTGGGCGGGCAGCACGGGCAGCGGTGCCATTTCCAGCGGTGGTGGGCGCCGCGGCTTTCGAGCGGATTTTCGTAGAAGAACAGCGAGCCGTCGAGCGACAGGCCCGAGATCGAGCCGTTGTAGAGCGCCCGCTCCATGATGTCGGCGTAGCGCGCATTGGGACCCATGCCGAGCATGCGGCTTGCCCAGAACACCAGGCCGACCGAAGCACAGGTCTCCGCATAGGCGGTGTCGTTGGGCAGGTCGTAATCGGCGGTAAAACCCTCATTGTGCGACGACGGCCCGAGGCCGCCGGTGACGTAGAGGTTCTTGGTCATGAGGTCGTCCCACAGCCGGTCGAGCGCCACCCGCAGCGTGTCGTCGCCATATTCGGTGGCGATGTCGGCCATGCCCGAATAGAGATACATCGCCCGCACCGCATGGCCGACGACCTTGTCCTGCTCGCGCACCGGCTTGTGCGACTGGTTGTATTCGTAAGTCTTGAAATGATAGGCCTTGGGGTCGGCGCCGCGTGCGTGCGCCTCCTCGTCGAAATAATGCGGCTGCTGGCCGCGCTGATCGATGAAATATTTGGCAAGCTCCATGTATTTGCGCTCGCCCGTCACCCGTGCCAGCTTGACCAGCGCCAGCTCGATCTCCTCATGGCCGCAATAGCCCTTCTTCTTGCCGGGCTCGGGACCGAACGTCTCGGCAATGTGATCGACATAGCGGCACATGATGTCGAGCAGCTTGCGTTTTCCCGTGGCCTGGTAGTAGGCGACGGCGCCTTCGATCAGATGGCCGGCGCAATAGAGCTCGTGGCAGTCGCGCAGATTGGTCCAGCGCAGGCCGGGCTGGATGCGCTGGTACCAGCTCGAGAGATAGCCGTCGGGCTGCTGCAGCTTGCCGTACATGTCGATGACGGCATCGATCTTCTTCTCCAGCTCGTCGTTGCGGCGGCGGTAGAGCGAATAGGCGGCGGTCTCGATGGTCTTGCCCCAATCGGAGTCCCAGAACATCTGCGTCGTCACCGTCGATCCGGTGAACTCGTTGCCGGCGGTGGCCGCCTCGTCCGGCGACGGTGAGTGGAACGGAATGACGACGCCGGGCGATGGCCGGTCCGGGTCGATCTGCTCGAGCATGCGCGCCTCGACGCAGCGGTCGTAGAGGATGCCGGCGGTCTTTGAGGCGACGGCATCGACGCGGTCGCCCCAGAAGCCGCGCACATCGACCTGCGGCACCGGCAGCGGGCGGAAGGCGAGTTTCGGCTTGGCGCCCTGACTGGCGGATTGCGATGCGGTCATCAATTTACTCCGGTTCGGTTCGATTGGTCACTTCACGGCCCCTGCCATCAGGCCGCGGATGTAGAAGCGCTGCAGCAAAAGGAAGAGCACCAGGCACGGCACCATCATGACGGTGACGCCGGCCTGCACGGCGCCCCAGTCGATGGCGCCGAAGCGGCCGGACTGCAGCGCCGTCATCATGATCGGCAGCGTGAATTTCGACTGGTCTGTCATCAGCACCAGCGCCGCCAAAAACTCGTTCCAGGCGCCAAGGAAGGCGAACAGCGCGATGGTGACGATGCCCGGCCAGACCAGCGGCAGCATCACCCTCAACAGCATGGTGACGTTGTTGGCGCCGTCCATGCGCGCGGCCTCCTCGATCTCGCGCGGCACCGCGTCGAAGGCGTTGCGCATCATGAAGATCGAGAACGGCAGCTGCAGCGTGACGTAGACGCAGACCAGCCCGGTCAGCGTGTTGTGCAGGCCGATCTTGGTCAGCACCAGGAAGATCGGCGTCAGGATCGACTGGAACGGGATCATGATCGTCGACAGGATGACGACGAACAGCAGGTTCTTCAGCGGAAAACGGAAGCGCGAGAAACCGTAGCCGGCGAGCACGCTGACGATCACCGACAGCACCACGGTCATGACCGAGACGTAGATGCTGTTTTGCGCCGGCAGCCAGAGGCCGTCGCCGAAGGTGTTGAGCGTGGCGTAGTTCTCGAGCGAGATGCCGCTGGTCGGCCACGGCGGCAGCGGCGGCTGGCGCGCCTCCTGCGCCGGCTTGAAGGCCGAAAGCACCGTCCAGGCGATCGGCGCCAGGAACAGTATGGATGCGATGATGCCGGTCGAGTGCTCGGCGATCTGCATGCCGATGCGGCGTTTGCGGGTGCGAGCCTGCGCCATCAGTCGACCCCTTCCGGATTGCGCAGCAACCGCAGCTGGATCAGGCTGAGCGCCACCAGGATGACCAGCAGGACCATCGACAGTGCCGCGCCATAGCCGAGCTTGAACGACACGAAGGACTGGTTGAAGATCCAGTAGACGGCGGTCAGCGTCTGATTGCGCGGGCCGCCGCGCAGGATGATGTAGAACTGGTCGAAGGCGAGGATCGAGCCGGCGACCGACAGGATCAGCGCCAGCGCCAGCGTGCGGCGCATCAAGGGCAAGGTAATCGCCCGGAACCGCGCGAATGGCCCTGCCCCGTCGATCATCGCCGCCTCCTGCAGGTCCGGCGGGATCGACTGCAGGCCGGTCATCAGGATGATCATGGTGAAGCCCGCCACCTTCCACACGACCATGGCGATGATCGACCAGAAGGCCGGCTGGAAGGTCGCCAGCAGGTTGAATTTCTTCTCGGTCAGGCCGAGCTCGAAAGCGGCCGGGCTGAACAGGCCGGAATCGACATTGAGCAGCCACGACCACAAAAGGCTCGCCGAGGCGAAGCCGATAACCGCCGGCATGAAGAAGGACGTCCGGTAGAAGCCGGTCAGCTGCCGCGGCCTTTCGATGAACAGCGCCAGCGGAAAGGCGACGGCGAAGATCGCGATCGTCACCACCACCGTGTAGTAGCCGGTGAACTTCAGCGCGTTCCAGAAACGGGTATCGCGCAGGATCGCCCAGTAATTGTCGAGCCCGATAAAGCTATGCGTGCCCATCAGCGGCCAGTTGTGCAGCGACATCCAGGCGGTCATGCAAAGCGGCACGATGAAGAAGACGACGACAAGGGCGACGGCCGGCGCGACATAGAGCAGGCCGATCCACTGTCGGCGGCCGGCGCCGACGAGTTTGTATGCGCGCGCTGGCGCGGCGGTGGTTGCTGTGATGGTGGTCATCGCTGGCCTTCTCCTTCTCCCCTTGTGGGAGAAGGTGGATCGGCGCGAAGCGCCGAGACGGATGAGGGGTGTTGGGAGGAATGCCGTCCGAGCCAAGCTGGAGCACCCCTCATCCGTCGCCTTCGGCGACACCTTCTCCCACAAGGGGAGAAGGGGGAGCCAACGTTGCGACGGCGTACTGTGATGGTGCTCATGCCTGTTGTTCCATTGGCGGGACGTCCCCTCCCCCTCGAGGGGAGGGTCCGGCCGAAGGCCGGGGGTGGGGTCCTCTGCGAAGTGCTCCGACATCAAAAGAGCGTCGAGCACTGCCGCGATGACCCCACCCGGACCTTCGGTCCGACCTCCCCTCAAGGGGGAGGTGGAGCCGGCGCCTTACTTCTGCGGCGCCGAATCGATGATCGACTGCATGGTCTCCTGCGCGTTGGCGATGGCGCCGTCGACGTCTTCGCCGAAGAAGACCTCGTTCATCATCTGGTTCCACGGACCGTTGGCCGAGTTGATCAGGTCGTTGAACACCACCGAATAGGGCGTGCGGCCCTTGGCCATCGCTTCGGCGGCGACCTTGTAGCGCGGGTCGAGGTCTTTCAGCGCCTCATTGGCGATGTCGCCGCGCACCGGCAGGCTGCCGTATTTCGCCAAAATGGTCTGGCCCTCGAGCGAATAGGCGAAGTCGAGGAACTCCTTCACCACCGCGACCTTGGTGGTGCCCTTGGTGACGACGAAATTGTCGCCGCCGGCAAACGACGACCAGCCGCCGTCCTTGCCGGGCAGGAAGGTGATGCCGTAGTCGATATCGGGATATTGCGTGTTGAGCGCGCCGATGGCGAAGGCGCCGGACGGCGAGATGCCGATATTGCCGGTGGCGAAGGCGGCAAAGAAGTTGGAGCCGGTGTCGGTCTGCGCTCCTGAAGGCACCAGGTCCTTCTTGACCATCGAACGGTAGAGGTCGATGGCGCCGCGCATTTGCGGCGTGTCCAGCGTCGCCTTGGAGCCGTCCTCCGTCAGGATGTCGCCGCCCGAGGCCCAGATCAGCGGCGTGAAGGTGAAGATGTTGCAGCCGCCGCAATTGCCGGAGAAGTAGAAGCCCTTGATGTCGCCGCCGAGCGCATTGACCTTTTCGGCGTCGCTCTCGATCTCGGCCCAGTTGGTCGGGCCCTTTTCCGGGTCGAGCCCGGCCTGCTTGAACAGCTTCTTGTTCCAGATCAGCACTGAAGAGTCTGCCGAGAACGGCAGCCCGTAGATGCGGCCCTTATAGGTGCCGGTCTTGACATGCGCCGGCGACAGGCTGGCGAAATAAGGCAGCGATTTCGCCCAGTCGGTGATGTCTTCGAGCTGGCCGGCGGCGGCGAAGGACGGCGTGTAGATCAGGTCGAGCGACAGCGCATCGGGCGCCGTGCCGCCAGCGGCGGCAGCGCCGTATTTCGGGATGATTTCGGCGTTGGGGATGATGTCGAGCTTGATCTGGTTCTGATGCCCCTTGTTGAAGGCATCGACGATGCGCGGCATGAAGTTCGAGCCGTCGGCGCGAACCCAAATGTTGGCGGTGTCGGCGGCGGCCGAGCCGGCCGTTGCCAGCGTGCCCAAAATGCTCGCGGCGATGGCGAGCCCGGTAATGGTGGTTCTCATGCTTCTCCTCCACATGGTTTTAATTTAGCGTTTTAATTTAGCCGCGCCCCCAAGCGGGTGACTATCGACACGGCCCGTTTCGTTCAGCCGTCCGGCGGACGGCCGCATGACTGACGCACCACCAGCCGGCACGGCAGTTTTCTGATGCCCGGCTCGGCGGGTTCGCCGCCGACGAGCGAAAGCAAGGCAAGGCCGGCCTCGCGGCCAAGTGCTGAAAGGTTCATGTCGACGGAGGTCAACGGCGGGCGGGTCGCCTCGGCGACGATCTGCCAGTTGTCGAAACCGATGACGCCGACCTCGTCCGGCACGCCGATACCGCGCTCGCGCAAGGCGTCGATGACGCCGCGCGCGATCTGGTCGTTGCCGCAGAAGACGGCATCGGGTTTTTCGCCATCGCGTCCCTTGCCGTCGAACAGCGTCTTGACCGCCTCATGGCCCCAGGCCTCCGACCACGGGCCGAGCAGCGGCTCCATGACCGGCAGGCCGTTCTCGGCCAGCACCGCGCGATAGGCCTCGGCCCGCGCATGCACCACGGCAAAGCTTGCGGGACCGCTGACATGCGCGATGCGCCGCCGTCCGAGCCGGCAAAAATGCTCGACCGCCAGCCGCGCCCCGCCGGCATCATCGGAGACGAAGGCGATGGAGCCGGGATCGGGCTCGGTGAAGGCGTAGATCGCCGGAATGCCGAGATTGGCGAGATCGACCGGCAGGTGGCGGTCGATGCGCTTGCCAGTGGCGATGATGCCGTCGACGCGCTTGTCGAGCATGGCATCGACATGCAGCTGGGCAAGGCGCGGGTCGTCCTCGACATTGCACAAAAACACCGAGACGCCGGCATCGACCAGCGCGTCGGAAACGCCGGCCATCAGCGGCAGCGAAAAGCGGCCATAGGTGTCGTTGGTCAAAAGCCCGACGGTAAAGGAGCGCCGCCGCAACAGGCTCTGCGCCAGGCTGTTCGGGCGAAAGCCAAGCCGCTGCGCCGTCTCGCGAATCCGCGTACGCGTCTCGGCCGTCATCCGCCCCTGCCCGTTCAGCGCTTTCGAGGCCGTCGCGACGCTGACGCCGGCAAGGGCCGCCACCTCGCGGAGGGTGACTGGCTGCTTGACAGGCGTTGGCTGCGCATCGGACGCCATGATTTGAATATCGATCCTCCCATTGAGAAAAGCTTTTCTCTTATGGCCCCTGCGGGCGCTGAATGGTGAGGTCAGCGGTTGCGGGGCGATTTGGGAAAAGGTTTTCTCAGGGGGAGATTAGGACGAAGGACGTGGGGATGGCAAGGGGGAATGGCCTGGTTGTTCGGGCAGGCAACTGCGAATGTCTGCCCTAGGTCCACGACGGGCACCGCGATCAAATAATCGCGGTGCCGCAGTCTACCCGCAGAGCTAGCAGTTCTCAGTCTGTGGATCGCACGCCTTGTTTTTCTGTTTCTGTGGCTTGGGCTTGACCGCCTGCTCGGGCTCGGCCTGCTGCTGCTCGGCCGCTGGCTGCTCCTTGGCCTTCCGCTTCTCAGGCTTGGCAGCCTGCTCCGGCTCAGCCTGCTGCTGCTCGGCAGCGGGCTGCTTCTTGGCCTTCCGCTTCTCAGGCTTGGCCGTCTGTTCGGGCTCGGCCTGCTGCTGCTCGGCGGCGGGCTGCTTCTTGATCTTCGGCTTCTCAGGCTTGGCCGCCTGTTCCGGCTCGGCCTGCTGCTGCTCGGCGGCGGGCTGCTTCTTGGTCTTCGGCTTCTCAGACTTGGCCGTCTGTTCGGGCTCAGCCTGCTGCTGCTCGGCGGCGGGCTGCTCCTTGGCCTTCGGCTTCTCGGGCTTGGCCGCCTTGCCGGGCTCGGCCTGCTGCTGCTCGGCGGCCGGCTGCTCCTTGGCCTTCGGCTTCTCAGGCTTGGCGGTTTCTTCGGGCTTGGCCTGCTCGGTCGTTGCAGCGCCTTCGGTCGGCTTCGATTTCCGGCTAGCCTGAACCTGCTTCACCTCTTCGATGTCTTTGAGCTTAGCTGGTTTGGCCTTAGGGTCGGCTTTCACCTCGCCCTCAAAGACAGCGACCGTATCGTTTTCCAGTTTGCCGGACTTCTCGGGCGCGTCGGTCTTGCTGACCTTGACGGCAGTCACCTTCTGGTTCGTCTCCTTTTCGATCACATCGACATCAATGACTTTGTTGATCACCAAATTGTTCTGGATCGTCACGTCGCCGGCCGGTTCGGCCGCCTCGACAATGCGCACAAACTCCGGCTCATCACGAATAACGACCACAGAAATGTCCGCGGCAAGGAATTCGCGGGTGGGGACCACAACCCAGTAATAATCCGGCGTCGTGTCGAAGGTCACCTCAATTGAAATCAAATCCGGATCGCGGCGGGGCGGCAGCGGCGCCCAAATGATGTGCTCTCTGTCACGACGCCAACTCACCCATGCTGGCGCCCAGCGAGTGCCCGGAACCCAGTACCAGCCGATATCGTCGGCATAGCCCCACCGGCCGTAATGGTACGTCGCCCAGCCGAATGGCTCGTCGGACACCCAGAGCCAGCCATACTGCTCGGTATAGACCCAGTGTCCAAGCGTATACGGACGCCAATCGTCAGGCACATCAACCGGCACGAAAACGGTCGCTCCGTGATACGAGACCCAATCACCATAGGAAGACAGGTCTTCGTAGAACGTGCTGATCGAAACGGTGGTGGCAGCCCTTGCCTCGGACACAAGCGACAATGGCGCGATTGGGTTGGGAATCTCGACGACCGTGAGCAGACAGGCGGTTATACCGCCGAGCATCAGTCGCACCGCATGTTGGGCAAGGACGCGTTTCATCGTAAGCTTCCTCCGAAACAGATCGCCCTTCATCGTACAAACCCGCCGGCTGCCGGATTGTTCCACTTTGCTGACGTTACCCGCATCCGCTTGCGCAGCGGCTTGGCATCGCACGATGATATTTGGGATCAGAGTTGCTTCATGAGGGCGGTGACCGTCACAAATGCGCGCCGAAGGCGCGGCGATAGGGTGTCGTTGGTCAAAAGGCCGACGGTAAAGCTGCGTCGCCGCAACAGGCTCTGCGCCAGGCTGTTCGGGCGAAAGCCAAGCCGCTGCGCCGTCTCGCGAATCCGCGTACGCGTCTCGGCAGTCATCCGCCCCTGCCCGTTCAGCGCTTTTGAGGCGGTGGCAACGCTGACGCCGGCGATGGCCGCCACCTCACGGAGGGTGACCGGCTGCTTGGCGGGCGTTGGACGGCATGATTTGGGTATCGATCCTCCCGGTTGGGAAAAGCTTTTCTCTTGTGGGCCTGCGAGGTGCTGATTGGTGAGATCAGCGGGTGCAGGGCGGTTTGGGAAAAGGTTTTCTCAGATGGGAGATTAGGGGAAGGCGAGACGCGAAGCAATGGGTTTGCTCACCTGTTCGTTGTTCGGCGTGGCTTTCAATTCTGCTCGTAATCCCTAGTACGTGGATACGTGCACAGACAGTATCCGAAGCCGCCTTGCCAACCGCCGTTTGCGCCAAGAGCCAACATTCGCAGTAGATTTCATAGGAGTGACTCCACCCACGGCTTATCGCGATGCGTTCCTATGGCCGATCGAAAGAAGCTTGAGTACTCCTGACCGCCGGACAAGTGCTGCTCGAGATGATCAACAACTTCGGGCCGATTTCCGCCAAGATGGATGAGATCGTCAAGCAACCGCCATGCTTTCTTTCTAATTTCAGGAGTGTTGAACGCGTTAAGGCCGAGCTGCCTAATCGTGTAGTCAGCGCGCTGGAATTCCCAAGTGCCGTCTTCCACAGCGGGCTTCACTTCTCCGTCGATACCGTGAGCCAAAAGATCGCAATCTGATTCGACACATGGGTCCAGAAAACGAGGCCTCTCTGCCGCCAATGAACCTCCAGGCGTATTGCAGCGGGTAAGTTCGTCTTCTAGCGGAAACTCACTGGCCTTTCCACGAACTGTACCGCCTTGATCGCCCTCTGGCCGGTTGCAGCGCTGACACGAGAGGCGAAAATTCAGCCAGTCATATGCCATCCAATAATAGCCAGTATCTCCCGCTAATCTCCTTCCGTCGACTGTGACACCAAGCTTAGGACGAAAATGGTCCACATCTAGGGGAGCCCGCCCGCTCTTCGCTTCACAATACCAGCATTTGTCGCTACTGGCATTGGAAAGCCAACTCTTAAGGGCCCTCCAGCTGGCGTGCTTTCTGAGAAACAATGCGCGACCCTGATAGGTAATTTGTGCAGCCAGACCAGCAACTCTCTTATTCCAGCCATTAGGCAGATGAGGCGGGCCTGCAAAGATGATGACTCTCACTTCTTACTCTCCCGGAGGTCATTGAGAAGGCTCTTAACCAATGCATCAAGAGCTCTTTGCTTGTTCTCCGGTGTTACGACAGCACTTTCGAATGTTTCCCCAGCAGTGAGATCAAACCGCGCCCGAAGATATTCCTGCTCCAAGCGGTCTCGCGCGGCAAAATTGAAGTCGAGCTTCCTCAGCTTGTCACGAAGCTCCACCATCTCATCTCGCTCTTGCGCCGTGAGGCTGGTCTTCGTCGAGAGCCGATGCAGCTCGATCAAATCATCGTTTGTTGCGTTGTCCAAGCTCGATCCAAGGCCGAACATGTCGCTAGTTACGATGCCAGAAAACCCCATACCTCTGGGGTCCATTGCCGGTCCTTCTGCCAGCACAGTTCTAGATACAGGCTCGCGATGCAAAATCTGAACCTGCTCCTTCACGAGCTCTGCAATCGCTAGTGGATTATGTGTGGTCAAGACAATGTGACTGGTCTGCTGGTCGCCCGCATTCGGATCTGCGAACTTTTGAAGATAAGTTAGATAGTCAACGCACCAACGCGGATTAAGATGGGTGTCTGGCTCATCTAGAAGAAACAGGCTTTCGCTTTCGGAAGTGAAGCGCAGAAGTCCGAGTACTGTAATCAGCTGTTGCTCCCCCTCACTCAATTCTCTAAACGTAATACTACCATCGTTCTGCTTAAGCCTAATCCTGATCCGGACTTCGTCAATAAGCTGCGAAACGTGCGTACTTTCCAGATCACGGAAAAATTGTGCCGGGGTTTGGCCACCGACTAGACGACGAAGAGCGTCAACATCCTTTACGTAGAGATATTTGAAGAGCAACGTTTTGTCGTTCCAAAGGGAAGTGTGCTCTTTTCGACTGACCTCTATCGGTGCCAGAGCAATGTCATACAAGCGATTGAGGAATTCGCTGACTACGCCACGAGCATTCCAGAATCGAGAATCTCCGTCGTGATAAGGGACGTCTTTTTTACTCCAAGGTGGTTGAATCAAAACAAACAGCACAGATTCTATTCCCTCATCGGGATCGATACCAAGATGATCAAGCAAAAAAGTCCGCACGTCTTCAGACTGCTGGATGAGGAAAGCCAGCAACACAAACTGACTATGCACCGGCAAAGCATAGAACAGGCGTTTTAGCCCAGGGTCCTTGCCACCACGCAGGTCTCTGTCATAATGTTCCAGATAGGGACGAAACACCTCTTGCATACGAGGGCTTTCACCCGAATAGTAGCTAAAAACGTATCGCGGAAAATGAATCTCATCGTCTTTCAAAAAGGCGTTGAGCGTGATTTTCTTGCCGCGTCGGGCGGAGATTTCTAATTCACCTTCGACAACGGGGATTAAGGTGCCAACACCTCGTGCCTCTGCGTCGCTAGCGATGTGGATAACGAACGCCTCTTTCGTTCTATCGGGGTCTGCGTCGATTTCGATGTGCAATGTGTTTTCGCCCCTACCCATCCGGTAGTGAACAACAAACGCGAAAGCTGGTGCCTTCTTCTGCATGATCAAATCACGAAAAATAATAGCCAGAGCCTCTAGCACATTGGACTTCCCCGTGCCGTTCCAGCCAATAAGTACGGTCACCCAATGATCTTGGTCAAAGTCGATCGTGACATCTTTGAGATTCTTGAAATGATGGCTGGGACTGTCTTTGGCACTCCCAATCTTGATTCTATCCAGTCGCATGAGATCAGACTACCTTGAGTTTCAAACGGTCATGTAACTTTCGGCCGTTTTCATCAGTCACCGCCTCGACCTCAAGTCGGCCCCCCTTGTCCAGCGCGCGCAATTCGACATAGAGCGCCTCGATTGCATCCGTCTTGGCGCCCGCTCCTATGCCGCAACGCCGGAACACCTCCTGTGCAGGCAGCCAGTCCTCCGCCTTTGCTAGAACTTCTTCCAGGTTTTGGGACATGGTGACGGGAGCCTTTCTTCTTCTCGCCTTCCGAACTTGTTTAGGCACCGGAGCCTTCTCTCGTTGGGTGCGGATGCGGGCCAGGAGAACGCTGGCAGTTTCATGACTCGGGTCCTGAGGGACAAGCTCGCCGCGGAAGGCTGTGGAGAGGATGGCGGCATCGAGCTTGGGTAGCAGCTTGCTTGCCGCAGCGTGGTCGGCAGACACACGATCTAGCCAAGCGAACGCGCTGTTGATGCGACGAACTATTTCTACTGCTTCTTCGGTGGGTGGAATCGGGACTGGTAGAGCAGCCACTCTGCGCTTGCTGATCGACGCTAGATTAGTGGTTTGTGTGCCTTGGTCAATAAAGTACTGCTGTCCTTTTTCGTTAGCGTAGTGAGATACAAACTCTGGTGGCAGTGAGTTCTTTTTCAGACGAATGCGAAAGACATGGTTTTGATGGATACATTCGGCAATCTGACCATCCCAGACCCACCCTCGACCCAGCTTGTCACGATCGCCCCCTTCATTCATCAACAGATCACCCTTTTGCGGGAGCAAGCGCTCCTTCTCAGCGGGTGTGACGGCAATAGTTTTGACTTCATCCAGGTTCAGCCAACCACGCTGAACATTTGCGACGCGGAGGTACGGGACGTCAACTAGCTCGATTGCCTCGACCCGCTTCTTCCCAACCTGTATTCCACTCTGAATTTCACCGATTACGCCAAGACTTTTTACCGCCCAGCCCTCAGGAAATCCGCTCTTGATATCGCCTTGTTTGCTGGAGGTCCCACGAAAATCTTCCGTTAACTTTCCAGAGAACGCCAAATCTAAAATGCGCGCTCTATAATTCTCTAAAAGTGCCGGAATATGGTCGAGATCGGCACGGGCGCGAGCGGCGCGGGTGGCCAACCTATCAATCTTTACGACTATGCGTTCTTGCTCAGCAAGAGGTGCGACTGGGACAGCCAGTCCTGCTACCCGAGAGCCGGACAGCTCCAGGAATGTCGTGCCGCTCGCCTTTCCTTCCGCATACTCCTTAGCGCTTAGCAAGTAATAGCGAATGAACTGAGGCGAGATATCACCCTCCAGTACAAGGCTTTTGAAGCCCTGATTAGTCGAAAGCTCTTTGTCCGCGATTACGCAGTAACCAATCGGTGCACGAGAGGAGAAGAGCACCGAACCGGGGGGCATGAGACTCGCACCGCTTGATTCATAGCCGGTCTTGGAAAGATCTCTTCGCCCACGACTGATGTAGGTGCCTGTGTATCCAGCAAGATCAGCCGGCGTGATCCAAGGAATTCCGTCCTCGGCAAAATTCTCTTCGACCCTGCTGGATGGCGTTCCACCTCCGACAATCCTGGCGATTTCCCCCGCAGCCACCCAACTCCAGCTATCTGGAATAGTCCACCTTTGTTCACTCATCACCCGCACCCTCTGCGAGCGAGCGAGGACCAACCGCCAATCGTGGTCTTGCAGCACCAGTGAAGCGCCCCATCAACAAGAAAACGATTAGCAGTGGAGGAAAGCTATCAAATGCAGTCATTACTCTGCCCTAACTGACTCAGCAATTTCATCAGCTATGGCTTCTACTTCGCTAATCGCTGAGCGAAGATGACCGAGAATTGCAGCTGCAATATCTTCTGGCTCAGTTACATTATTTTCTGTATCCTCGACGTCGTCTCGCAACCAAGAAATATCCAGATTCTCGTCGCGTGCTGCTATTTGCTCACGGGTGTAGCAGCGGTAACGACCCGTTTCACCTTGGTCCCTACGAGGTGACTTTCCGCTAGGATCGTCACCGAAGCAGCTCTCAAATTCGACGAATTGCTCCACCCTTAACGAGTTTGTCTTCCCAAAACTCGGCATCTTTGCGCGCAAATCGTAGAACCACACTGCCGCAGTGCCATCACTCTCCCGCGTGAAAAACAATACATTGGTTTTTACTCCCGCACTCGCAAAAATTCCGGTTGGGAGCCTTAGAATCGTATGAAGATTGCATTTTGCCATCAAATCCCGGCGAACAAATTTCCCAACTCCATCTTCAAAAAGTACGTTGTCGGGTAATACAACTGCAGCTCGGCCTCTATCTTTGAGATTGAGGTATATATGTTGGAGAAATGCCAGCTGCTTATTGGCGTTTGGATACGGAATGTCTGTGCGAAGCGATCGCTTGCTGCCAGCCTTACTCCCAAATGGAGGATTAGCAAGAATCAAATTGGCTGGCTCAAAATCCTTCACGTCGTCAGTTAAAGCGTCTCCATAGATAATCTCAGCATCGAGCCCATTCAAAAATGTATTCATTAGACAGATGCGGCGAGTGTTTTTCTCAATTTCAGCCCCCTGGTACTTTGGCGGATTCGATAAATAAGCACTCTTCGAATTTTGCGAACGAATAAAATGGTCAGCCGATATCAAGAAACCACCACTGCCGGTCGCTGGGTCCTGTATAATCTCCCCCAAATTGGGTTTCATAATTCTGACCATAGAATTGACCAAGGCGCGAGGTGTAAAGTATTGGCCAGCGCCAGAACGAACGTCCTGCGAACTCTTCTCAATCAACCCTTCGTAGATTCGACCAATGCGATCACCGCCTAGGTCATGCCACTCGATTTTAGCAATGCCATTAATAACGGCCTTCAGGTTCTCTGCGTGAGAAAATACTGTAGTAGGAAAAGAGTATATCGCGCGGATTGTTTCACTTTCGGCACTAGTACCTAGATGCGTAAGCATCTCTTGATAGAAACCCAGCAAATTTTCGTCGGGCTTTCGTAATAGATCTTTCCAACGAAACCCATACGGAAGGAGGCGCTCGGCGCCATTCTCTTCTGCAATCTTAAGAAAAAGCAGGTACGTCAATTCGGACACATACTGATGATAGCTTATGCCATCGCCACGCAATATATGGCATAGGTTCCATATTTTCTGGACGACATTTTCGTTTTTCATGCAAACCAAGATTCCACGGTGAAGACATATCCAGAAACGATAGTGTGTGGTCGCAACCCAGTCCAGCAGATGGTTGCGCGGGCCAATTTTCTCGTGCGCACTTCGCCCCGCTTGCCGTTTGCTGTTGGCGCCCTCCGCTTCAATCGTCGTCTCGACCTTCCGCTTCATTCTTTATATCAGCCGCCTCGTTCATCAAGGCGTCGATCTCATGCGAGCGCGGCTTTCCACCGCCTAGCGCACCAGAATGTCGCGGCGGACTCAGCTTGATGGCCGTGATCGACCGCAATTGGCGCCGAGCATAAGGTCGAAGATCGACGCTGGTCCACATCGGCTAAAAAACACAAGCGCCGCTATTTTTCACGAAGCGTGTCGCAAAAGGCCCGCGCCATCTGTCCTCTGCCAGAAAGGAACCCGCCCTGCCAAAACTCATCGTCACCGAATTCATCAGCGTCGATGGCATCGCCGCGTGTTGAGAAGCTGCCGAGCGTGACCTGCAACGATGAGATGCAAAAGTTCAAGGACGACGAGCTTGCCGACAGCGGCGCCACGCTTTTGGGGCGCACGACCTATGAGATTTTTGCCGGCTCGTGGCCCAAGGAGACCGAAGATTTTGCCGATCGGTTCAACGCGCTGCCGAAATATATCGCCTCGACGAGCTTGACGCCGTGCGCATCGGGGCGTCTTCCGCGATTGATGCGATCGAGTTCGCAGCCACCTGGCGGAAGGTTCTGATCCGCCCTTTCTTGCTGCGGCGGTGGAAGACGTCTTGATCCAGCCACAAGCCCAAATTGCTGGATTTGGCAGCCCAGGAAGGATAAGGTTGGTTTTTGGTTCAGCGATGGAACAGAGACTAGCCGCAATTCTGGCTGCCGATATGGCGGGCTACAGTCGGCTAATGGAGGCCGACGAATCCGGCACGCTCGCACGTCTTCGGACCCATCGCATAGAACTGGTCGATCCCGCCATCGCGAAGAACAAGGGCCGGATCATCAAGACCACCGGAGACGGCATGCTCGTTGAGTTCCAGAGCGTGACCGATGCCGTGAAATGCGCCGTGGAAATCCAACAGCGCATGAAACGGCGCAATTCGGATGTGCCGCAAGAACGGCGCATCGAATTCAGGATCGGCATAAATCTCGGCGACATCATTTTCGATGATGAGGATATTTTCGGCGACGGCGTCAATATTGCCTCGCGCATCGAGCAACTCGCCGACGTCGGCGGTATCTGCGTGACCGCAGCGGTGGCGACCCAAATTGCCGACCGTCTCGAAATTGCCATGGAGGACCTGGGCGAGAAGACGTTAAAGAACATCAGCCGCCCGGTTCGCCTCTATCGCGTTGGGTTTGACAGTCCTGCCCTGCCAGAAGTCGAGGCAAAGCGATCCATCTCGAAACCTTCGATAGTGGTGCTGCCATTCACCAACATGAGCGGCGACCCCGAGCAGGAATTTTTCGCGGACGGACTGACCGAGGACATCATCACCGAACTGTCCCGCCACCATGAGCTGTTCGTCATCTCGCGCAATTCCAGCTTCGTCTACAAGAACCGCGCCGTGAATGTGCGCGAGGTGGCCGAGAAACTCACCGTCCAATACCTGGTGGAGGGAAGCGTCCGCAAGATCGGCGACAGGGTGCGCGTGACGGTTCAGCTCATCGACACGGCGAACGACGCTCATATTTGGGCAGACAAATATGACCGGAAGCTGGACGACATATTCGCGATTCAGGATGAGGTGACCGCGGCGATCGCAGCCACGCTGCCCGGTCGTGTCGAGGCGGCTCAGCGGGACCAGCTCGCGCGGGCGAAACCCGCAAACATGGCCGCGTATGAATGTGTGCTTGCTGCCAAGGTGCTGCATCACCGAAGCACCATTGCGGATAATGAACGCGCGCAAACCTTGATAGAAAGGGCTGTCGCGCTCGACCCCGATTATGCCCATGCCCACGCCTGGCGGGCCTGCATTCTTGGCCAGGCCTGGGTCCATAACTGGTGCGAAGACAGGGATGCCATCTGGAACAACATCATGGCGGCGCTGGACAGAGCGCTGGCGCTGGACAACAACGATGCCGATGTCCACCGCATCCTCGCGGCCGTGAACGTGAACAACAATGAGCTGACCACAGCGCGCTACCATCAAGAGCGGGCGCTGGCGCTCAATCCCAATTACGACCTCGTGGTGGTGCAGCAAGGCGAGTTATTGACGTGGCTGGGGAGGCCGGAAGAGGGAATTGAATGGATCCGCAAGGCAATGCAATTGAACCCGCACCACCCGGAGAGATTCTGGAGCCATCTGGGAAAGGCGCATTTCGCCGCGCGCCAGTATGGCGAGGCGATCGAAGCTTTCATGCATCTGTCAACCATGGACTCGGCTCAGCACGCTTTCGCCGCTGCCTGCTACGGCTGGCTCGGCGACGAAATCGCGGCCGCGGCGCATCTAGGCAAGATCAGAACGCTCGATCCCCAATTCGACCTCGATTCATTCATCGCCACCCTGCACTATGCCCAGGAGTCTGATGTGCAGCACGTCCGCGAAGGACTGCTGAAAGCCGGTATTGCCAACCTGTAGCCAGCCCGTGACTACGACCCAGATCCAATCGGCAAAAAAGACCGGCCGCCGATGCGGACCTTGTGGCATGACCGAACGACGGGCAGGTCGGAGAAGCTTTTCCCACGGTATCGGTCTTTGGAAGCGACCAGGGAAAACCCTCCCCCTGAAAAAGCGCCGCGCTAGTTGACGGCGCATGTCGCATAAGGCCCGCACGGCCGTCCCGACAGAAGGAACCCGCCATGAGAAAACTCATCATCACCGAATTCATCAGCGTCGATGGCATTGCCGAGGTCGAGAAGCTGCCGAGCGTGGCCTGGAACGATGAGATGCAGAAATTCAAGGACGACGAGCTTGCCGACAGCGGCGCCATGCTGTTGGGGCGCACGACCTATGAGATCTTTGCCGGCTCGTGGCCCAGGGAGACCGGAGATTTCGCCGACCGCTTCAACGCGCTGCCGAAATATGTCGCCTCGACCAGCTTGCAGGCGCTGGACTGGCAGCCGGCCGAGCTGCTGCAGGGCGCGTTGCCGGACGCGGTCAGAGGGCTGAAGCAAGGCAGCGGCGGCAACATCTATGTGCATGGCAGCCTCAGCGTCGCGCAGGAATTGCTGCGCCACGGCCTGGTCGACCGCATCAGGCTGCTCAGCTATCCCGGTGCCGTCGGCCAGGGCAAGCTGCTGTTCCCGCCCGGCGCGCAATTGCCGCTCGAGCTGATCTCGGCCAGGCAATTCAGCAACGGCGTGGTGGCGCTGGAGTATGCGGCTGGGAAGTCGTGATGAGCCAATCTCCCCCCTTGGGGGGGAGATGCCCGGCAGGGCAGAGGGGGGCGGTTCGACCGGGCCCGGCTCCTCTCTTGCGGCAGTGGGGTGGTTGGCGCATTACGCGAGACGACCCCCTCTGTCGCCTTCGGCGCTCCCCCTCAAGGGGGGGATTGGCAGCGCCCCTACACCGTCCGCTGCCTGCCCTCGACCGCAGCGTCTTCCCGCGCCTTCAGCGCCTTCTCGATCTCGCGCTTCAGCTCGTCCTTGATCGCCACCGTCTCTGCCATCAGCGCCTCGACCTTCATGAAATCGAGCACCCGGTATTTCGAAACGGCCGGCCGGATCAGAATGTCGGGCCGGCTCTGGTTCAGCTTGCTGGCGATGATCGACTGCATCATCAGCTGCGTGGCGCCGAACATCAGGTCGACGGAGGTCGGGAATTTGCGGCCGGCCTCGGTCGGCGCGCCGACCACGTCGACGGCGATGATGATGTCGGCGTCGAGCTCGATCAGGTCGAACGGCACGGGATTGTAGATGCCGCCGTCGATCAGCAGCCTGCCGTCGCGCATCACCGGACGGAACACCGCCGGGATCGCCGCCGAGGCGGCCAGCGCCGAATGCAGCTCGCCTTCGTCGAACACGGCGAGCTTGTGGCCATAAAAGTCCGTTGCCGTCACCTTCAGCGGTATCTTCAATTCGGCAAAGGTCTCGGGAATGGCGTCGGGCAGGAACGCCTTGAGGATGCGCTCGACATTGAACTGGCTGACCCGCAGGCCGCCCTGCATCGCCTCGGCAAAAGTGCCGGGCCGCGCCCGCCACATGCGCGTCGCCACTTCGGCGCGGCGGCCGAGGATCGAGCGCGTATAGTCGTGGATGTCCTTGCCGGTCATGCCCGAGGCCATGCCGGCGCCCATGATGGCGCCGATCGACGAGCCGGCAATTGCCGCCGGCCTTATGCCCAGCTCGTCCAGCGCCTCGATGACATGGATATGCGCCAGCCCACGCGCGCCGCCGCCGCCAAAGGCGATGCCGAAGCTAGGGCTCATCCCTTGTTGGCCGCGCCGAGCTTCGGCCCGACCACCATGACGGCCGGCTCGGCGGAGAGCAGCTTTTTCGCCACCGCTTTCACCTGGTCCAGCGTCACCGCGTTTATCAGGGCGGCGCGGCGCTGCATGTAGTCGATGCCGAGCTTGCCGAGCTGGATCTCGACCAGCGTTGAGGCGATCGCGCCGGAGGAATTCAGATTGTTTATGGCATAGGCGCCGATCATGTATTTCTTGGTCGCGGCCAGCTCGGCTTCGGTCGGCCCCTCCTCGGCCATGCGCTTGACCACGTCGCGCACCACGGCCAGCGTCTCGGCCGCCCTGTCGGCGCGGGTCGAGGTGGTGATGGACAGCGCCTCGGAATGCTGGTGGTCGACGAGGTCGGAGCTGACGCTGTAGGCCAGACCGCGCTTCTCGCGCACCTCGTCGAACAGCCGCGAGGTGAAGGTGCCGCCGCCGAGGATCTCGTTCATCAGCACCGCGGCGAAAAAATCCGGCGCATTCCGCTTCACGCCGGGATAGGCGAGTTGCAGCGAGGCCTGCGGCTGGTCGTAAACGACCTCGAGCTGCTGGCCGAGCTTCAGCTCGATGTCGGGAACGGGCGTCAGCGCCTGCTTTTCCGGCAGGCTGCCGAACACCAGGTCGAGCTTCTGCTTCAGCGTCTCGGCGTCGATGGCGCCGACCACCGCGACATGCAGGCCGTCGCGGGCGAAATTCGCCTTGTGGAAGGCGGCGAGATCGGCCGGCGTGATCGTCGCGATGCTTTGCCTGGTGCCCTGGTCGGGCCGCGCATAGGGATGCCTGCCGTAGATCGCTTCCAGCCATTTACGTTGGGCGAGCGTGTCGGGATCACGCTCGTTGGCGATGATGCCGGACAGGATTTGCGCGCGGATGCGGTCGATCGGCACCTGGTCGAAGCGCGGCTGGTTGACCGCCACGCGCAGCAGGTCGAAGGCGCCGTCGCGCTGGTCGGCCAGCATGCGCATCGAGCCGTAGATGCCGTCGCGCTGCGCCTCGAAGCTCATCTCTGCACCGACGTCGTCGAGCTTGATCTGGAAGGCCTCGCTGTCGAGGTTGCCGGCACCTTCGTCGAACAGGCCGCTCATCAGATTGGCAAGCCCTTCCTTGCCGGGCGGGTCCTGCGTCGCGCCGCCATCGAAAACGAAGCGGATAGCGACGATCGGCACCGAATAATCCTCCACCAGCCAGGCGGTGATGCCCTTCGACGAGGTCACCTCCTGGATGTTCATGGCGGCGCGAGCGGAAAGCGCCGGCAGGAGGAGAAAGACGAGGGAGAGAATGAGGGTGGCCAGAAGAGGGCCGGCGCGCCAATTGCCAAGGTCGGCGCCGCCCCTCATCGCCCTGCCGGGCACTTCTCCCCGTATAGTGACGGGGAGAAGGGGCTGGCCGCTGTCCCGGCGCTCGCTCTGCAAACGCTGAAGATTGGCGAAACCGTCGATGACGGCGCCCCTCTCCCCGTCCGTATACGGGGAGAGGATGCCGGCAGGCAGGTGAGGGGCGGCGCCGACGCTCAAACTCATCATCAAATCAATTCCCAGCCTGGGTTTGCGGCAGAAGATAGCCGGTCGTTGCGTGGTCGAGATTGAGATAGCGGGCAGCGACTTCCTTGACCTGGTCGGCGGTGACCTTGCGGATGCGGTCCGGCCATTGCTGGACGTCCTGGACGTTGCCGCCTGTGGCGAGCGTCGAGCCGTAGATGTTGGCCATGTCCTCCTGCTTGTCGCGGGCAAAGATCATCGAGCGTACGAAACGGTCCTTGGATTTTTCCAGCTCGTCGCTGGTGACGCCGTCTTTCGCGATGCGGGCGATCTCGGCGTCGACCGCGGCCTCGATGTCGGCAAGCTTGGCATCGCCGCGCGGCGCGCCGTAGACGGTGAAATTGGTGTCGTCGAGCATGGTGCCCTGGAAGAAGGCGCCGGCCTCGGCGGCGATGCCTTGCCTGACGACAAGCTCCTGGTAGAGCCGGCTGCGGTTGCCGCCGCCGAGGATTTCGGACAGCACGTCGAGCGCTTCGGCTTCGCCGGGCTTTGCCGTGTGATAGGACGGGACCACCCATTGCGTGGTGAAGCTCGGCACGCTGACACGCCCGTCGGTCAGCGTCACCGTGCGCCTGGTGTTCTGCTCCGGCTCGACCGGGCGGATGCGCGGTGGCAGATCCGGGCCGCGCGCGATCTTGCCAAAGGTCTTTTCGGCCAGCGCCTTAACCGTTTCCGGCTCGACATCGCCGGCCACCACCAGCACGGCGTTATTGGGTGTATAATATTTGTTGTAGAAAGCCATCGCGTCGGTGCGGTTCAGCTTCTCCATCTCCTGCATCCAGCCGATGACCGGAATGCGGTACGGCTGGTTCTGCCACAGCGTGGCGTCGATTTCCTCGTCGAGCACTGCCTGCGGATTGCTATCGATGCGCGAGCGGCGCTCCTCGAGGATGACGTCGCGCTCGGTTTTGATGACGTCGTCGTTGAGGATGAGATTGCGCATGCGGTCGGCCTCGAACCTCATCATCTCACCGAGCGCCTGAGGCACCACCGTCTCGTGAAAGGCGGTGTAGTCGTAGGAGGTGAAGGCGTTGTCCGAGCCGCCGATGGCGGCGACGGCACGGTCGAGCTCGCCCGCCGCATGGTTGCTGGTCGCCTTGAACATCAGATGCTCGAAGAAATGGGCAATGCCGGACTTGCCCGGCGGCTCGTCGGCGCTGCCGATCTTGTACCAGACCATATGGGTGACGATGGGGGCGCGGTGATCGGGGATGACGACGACCTCCATGCCGTTGTCGAGCAGGAAATCGGTCACCACGCCATCGTCAGGATTATTATCCGCCAGAGCCGGCGCGGCCATCACCAGAGCCAGTCCCAAGAGCGTTCCGCGCAGCCATTCAGCCTGAAATGTCATAGATGGCTCCGGTTTGTGGTGGGACGATAGGCGGGGTTGCTGGTCGAGGCAAAGCGAATTGTTCGTCATTTTGAAGGCGCCACCGTGGAAGCCGAACTCAGGCGGCCTCGATGAACCGGATGACCGTCTCGCCATAGTTGCGCTCGTCGACAACCGAAAAGCCCGGCCCTGCCTCGAACGGCGCCGCCGCCGCTTCCTCGACGACGCAGAGCGCGCCAGGGGCGAGCCAACCACCGGCCTTGGCCGAGCGCAACGCACGTTCGCCAAGGCCTTTGCCATAGGGCGGATCGGCGAAGACAAGGCCGAATGCGGCGATGGTGCCTGCCTCGCCCAAGCCCGTCGCGTCGCGGCGGAATATCTTGGTGCGGCCGGTGAGGCCGAAGGCCTCGACATTGGTGCGGATCAGGCCGCGCCCTTCGGCGGATTCTTCGATGAAGACAGCGTAGGAGGCGCCGCGCGAAAGCGCTTCGAGGCCGAGCGCGCCGGTGCCGGCGAACAGGTCGAGCACGCGCGCGCCGTCCAGTTTTTCAGGAAAGCGATGCGCCAGCACGTTGAAGACCGCCTCACGCGTGCGGTCGGTGGTCGGGCGGATGGCAAAGGTGCCGGGCGTCGCCAGCGGACGCCCGCGAAACTCACCGCCGACGATCCGCATTGCTTCCCTTCGGGCCGCCGCGCGGCCGGTCGCCACCGCCATCCGGGCGCTCGCCGCGCGGTTTGCCGAACGGCTTTGCACCGCCGCCTTGCGGCTTGCCGCCGGGCTTGCCGTAAGACGGCTTGAACGATGCCTTGCGCGTCTTGTTTTCCGCCGCCTTGGCGGCGTCTGCCTCCGCCCTGCCCTTGCCGATCGGCCGTGCGCCCGGCGCCATCCAGACATTGGCCTTGCGCTGGCCCGGCGGCTCGATCGGCCGCTGCTCGCGTTCGGATTTTTTCCCACCGAAGCCGCCACGAGGCTTGTCGCCACGGGGTTTGTCCCCGAAGTCGCTGCGTTCAGGTCTGGGGCCACGCTCGCCAAAGCTCTTTTTTGGCCCAAAGCTCCTGTCAGGGCTTGTCGACAGCTTGCCGAGCGCTTCGTCGCGGCTGCCTTCGCGCCGCTTGCGGTTCTTGATCAGGCCGCCCTCGCCGATCGGCCGGCGTTCGCCGTCGCGGGTGAATTTCGGCCGCTCGGGCTCCTCCTCGCGCTCACGCCTGACCGGCTTGTTGGAAAACGGCTTGGCGATATCGGCATCGAAATTGGCGCCGGACTCTTCGACCAGGCGCTCGCCGAGCTGGTCGCGCAGCACGCGGCCCTTGATCTCCAGCACATGGCCTTCCGGCAAATCGTCGAGCTGGAACGGCCCGTAGGAAATGCGGATCAGCCGCGTCACGTCGAGACCGAGCGCGCCCAGGATGTTCCTGACCTCGCGGTTCTTGCCTTCGCGCAGGCCGAGTGTCAGCCAGGCGTTCGAACCCTGCTCGCGGTCGAGGGTCGCTTCGATGGCGCCGTAAAAGACACCGTCGACGGCAATGCCTTCGCGCAGGCCGGCAAGCGCGCTTTCCTCGACCTTGCCGTGAACGCGCACGCGGTAGCGTCGCAACCAGCCGGTCGCCGGCAGTTCGAGCACGCGCGACAGGCCGCCATCATTGGTGAGCAGCAGCAGGCCTTCGGTGTTGATGTCGAGCCGGCCGATGGTCATCAGCCGCGGCAGCCCGGGCGGCAGCACATCGAAGACGGTCTTGCGGCCTTCGGGATCGCGGTTTGTCGTGACCACGCCGGCCGGCTTGTGGAACAGGAACAGCCTGGTGCGCTCGATCGGCGGGATCTCCATGCCGTCGAGATGGATGATGTCGTCGGGCATGACGTTGAAGGCCGGCGAGGACAACACCTTGCCATTGACCTTGACGCGGCCGGCCGCAATCAGTTCCTCGGCGTCGCGGCGCGAGGCCAGGCCGGCACGCGCCAGCCGCTTGGCAATGCGTTCGCCGGCTTCTTCCGCTGCCTCGACACGACGCGGGCGCGGCTTGAAGCCGCCTTCCGATGCCACCTGTGCCCTTTGTGCCCCTTGCGGTCGATCGCCGCCAAAATCACGCCTGGGGCGATCACCGAAGTCACGCTTGGGACGGTCGAAGCGCCTCTCGCCGCCCTCGACTTCGGCAGCTGCCGGCCGGTCGCCGCGCGCTGCGTAAGGCTTGCGCGGACCTTCGCGCTTTTCATAGGGCTTGCCCTCCGGACGCGGCCCTTTGCTGAACGGCCTGTCGCCGCCTTTGAAGTCGCGCTTCGGCCGCTCGCCTTCGGCAGTTGCTGGCCGGTCGCCGCGCGGTGCATAAGGCTTGCGTGGACCCTCGCGCTTTTCATAAGGCTTGCCTTCCGGACGCGGCCCTTTGCTGAATGGCCGGTCGCCGCCTTTGAAGTCGCGCTTCGGCCGTTCGCCTTCGGCCGCCGCCGGCCGGTCGCTGCGCGGAGCGTAAGGTTTTTTGGCGCCGAAGGACGGCTTGCCGCCCTTGCCGGGAGCGCTATCGCGACCGCGCGGCCCCGCCGGTTTCGGGCCGGCCTTGCGCGGGAATTTCTTGTTTTTGTCGTCCATGTGGCCTTTGCTCGTTTGCGCGGGTAGTAACAGGATCGCGCTCTAGTGGCGAGGAGATAATCGGAATGGAAACCGCGTGAAGCGGCAGGATTTCATGGCGCTGGCGCTTAAAGAAGCCGAAGCCGCCGCCCTGCGTGGTGAAGTGCCGGTTGGCGCGGTCGTCGTCGGCGGCGATATGGTCGTTGCGAGTGCCGGCAACCGCACCCGCGAGTTCGCCGATCCGACCGCCCATGCCGAGATGCTGGCGATCCGCGAGGCCTGCCGCAAGCTTTCCAGCGAGCGGCTCAGCGGCCACGATCTCTATGTGACGCTGGAGCCGTGCGCCATGTGCGCCGGCGCCATCTCCTTCGCCAGGCTGCGCCGCCTCTATTTCGGCGCTGCCGACGAGAAGGGCGGCGCAGTGGTCAATGGCGTTCGCTTCTTCACGTCACCGACCTGCCACCATGTGCCCGACATCTATCCGGGCATCGCCGAGAACGCTGCAGCAGCGCTGCTGAAAAACTTTTTTCGCGAGCGACGCGGACCCTGATTTTCTGGTCCGGCAGACGGTCCAAATCCAAGTCACCGAATCCAGGCGAGAAGGTCTCTAGCGCCGTCAGTCTACCAGGGCAGCCAGTCGAACATGCCGCTGCTTTTGCTCTTGGCGGCCGCCTCCTTCTTGAGGCGTCGTTCCTTCTTGTACTCGTCCTCGCCGAGGTCGCCCTGCGGCGCGGTGGCGGCGGCAGCGCGGTATTGCACCGGCGGCTCGCTCAGATATCTGCGGGTGGTCGGGTCGCCCTGTTTGCCTTCAGCCCGGCGGCGCATGATTTCCGCGGAGCGGGCCTTGTCCGAATCGGCCGGAGACCAGGCTGGCGGGTGGCTCGAGCCCGACTGCTTCAGCGCGGCCTTGACCGACGCCGGATCCGTCTGCACGTCATCGATGACCTGCGCCTGGTAGGCCGGGTCGTCCTGATGCAGGGTGGCATCGGCGCGCAGGCGGGCACGGCGCTGCTCCGGCGATTCGGGCCATTCGGCACTCGCCGTCTCGATGCTTTCCTGCGGCGGCGGCAAGACTTCCTTCTGCCCCGGCCCCGGCTTCACCAGCGTGGGGCGCGGCTTGTAGTCGATACTATCCTTGCGCTTGGGTGCGAAGGAAAAAGCCCCGGTGAGGTCGCCGGCAAGCTGCGCGCCCGCGGTCTTGTCGGTTCCGTAAGTGGGCGAGCCCATGCAGCCGGACAAAGCGAGGCCCGATACGACAAGCGGCGCCAGCAGCGCAACGCGCGCGTAAGTTCTCTCGGTCATGCCAAAAAGTCCCACTGTAGACAGCCTCTCGATTGCCGCCGGCCAAAGAAAGGTCCGGTCCCCATCGCCTATGCTCTTCCGACGGAATTCCGGCGACAATTTGTCGTCCGGAGTTTCGCGTGTTTACCTCAACCACTCGTTAAGGGCAACGCGCGGGGGCCGATCGGCCGCCCGCCGTGGCATTTGTGCACCGCCTTAAAGACGGCTCAAAGCCTTCAGCTCATGCAGAACAGCGGCGTCACGGGCCGAAACATCCGGGAATTCCGGATCTGAGCCGACATCGGCGGTGTAGCGCCAGGAGCGCGCGCACTTCACCAGGCCACGGTCCTCCGCCTTCTCGACGACCACGGCGACGCCCTTGACGTCGTCGAGGGTAAAGCTGCCCGCCGACGCCTTGCCGTGCACGATTGCCAGATCGCTGGTGATCGCCATCTCGGCCATATCGACATCGGCGATCGCCGCTTCGAGCACGGCATCGTCGAGGGTAACGACCGGCACCGCTTCCAGCGAAGAGCCGATGACCTTCTGCGCGCGGGCAATTTCCAGCGCGCCGGTGACGACACGGCGAACCTGCCGAACCTTGCGCCACTTCTCCGCCAGCGCTTCGTTCCTCCAGTCCGCCGGGATTTCCGGGAACTGGTCGAGATGCACGGAGACCGCATCCGGATGACGGTCGAGCCAAGCCTCTTCCATGGTGAAGGGCAGCATCGGCGCCAACCATTTCACCAGGCAGTCGAAGAGATGGCGCACCACCTGCACTGAAGCCTTGCGCTTCACGCTGGAAGGCGCTTCGCAGTAAAGCGCGTCCTTGCGGATGTCGAAATAGAAGGCCGACAGCTCTACCACCATGAAGTCGAGCAGCGCGCGGGTGATGCGCTTGAATTCGAACGCGTCGTAGCCCGAGCGTACGACCTCATCGAGTTCAGCGAGCCGGTGCAGCATCAGCCGCTCCAGTTCAGGCATCTTATCCAGCGGCACCTCCTCGCCATCGTCGTGGGCGAGCGTGCCCAGCATCCAGCGGATGGTGTTGCGCAGCTTGCGGTAGGCGTCGATATTGGTCTGCAGCACGTTCTTGCCGAGCCGCTGGTCTTCCCAATAATCGGTCGTCACCACCCACAGCCGCAAGATGTCGGCGCCGGACTGCCTGATGACGTCCTGCGGTACGACGGTGTTGCCGAGCGACTTCGACATTTTCCGCCCCTCCTCATCCATGGTGAAGCCATGGGTGACGACGGTGTCGTAGGGCGCCCTGCCCCTGGTGCCGCAGCTTTCGAGCAGCGAGGAGTGGAACCAGCCGCGATGCTGATCGGAGCCTTCGAGATAGACGTCGGCCGGCCATTTCAGGTCGGGCCGGTCCTCAAGCGTGAAGGCATGCGTCGAGCCTGAATCGAACCAGACATCGAGGATGTCCATGACCTGCTGCCATTTCGAGGCATCGTGATTGCCGAGGAACCGCTCCTTGGCGCCGGCGGCGAACCAGGCGTCGGCGCCTTCTTTCTCGAAGGCGTCCATGATGCGCCGGTTGACTGCCTCGTCGCGCAGCACATTGCCGTCGGCATCGGCAAAGACGGCGATCGGCACACCCCAGGCGCGCTGGCGCGACAGCACCCAGTCGGGGCGCTCCTCGATCATGGCGCGGATGCGGTTCTGGCCGGCGGCGGGCACGAAGCGGGTATCGTCGATGGCTTTCAGGGCGCGGCTGCGCAGCGTCGTGCCGTCGCCAAGTTCCTTGTCCATATAGACGAACCATTGCGGCGTGTTGCGGAAGATGATCGGCTTCTTCGAGCGCCAGGAATGCGGATAGGAGTGCTTCAGGCGGCCGCGCGCGAACAGCGCGTTGCGCTTGATCAGCTCGTCGATGACAGCCTGGTTGGCGTTGCCCTTCTTGCCATTGTCGTCGATGACGCGCGCCGCTCCACCCTCGCGGTCCGGGCCAAAGCCCGGCGCGTCCTTTGTGAAGAAGCCGGCATCGTCGACGGTGAAGGGGATCGCGGTGTCGATGCCACGCTGGCGAAGATCAGAGGCAGCATCCATCCAGGCGTCGAAGTCTTCGCGGCCATGTCCCGGCGCGGTGTGGACGAAACCGGTGCCGGCATCGTCGGTGACGTGATCGCCGGCGAGCATCGGCACGGGGAAATCGTAGCCGCCACCCAGAGCTTTGAGGGGATGCGAAAGCGTAAGGTTTTCAAGCTCTTCGGCGCCAACGCTGCGAAGCCGATTCAGAGTGACCTTGGCCTTCGCGGCAGCGTCGTCCGCAAGCTTCTCGGCAAAGATCAGCTTTTCGCCGGGCTGAGGACCAAAGGCGTTCTCGGCCGCCGTAACCTCGTAGAGACCATAGTTGATGCGCGGCGAGTAGTTGACGGCGCGGTTGCCGGGGATCGTCCACGGCGTCGTCGTCCAGATGACGACGTTGGCATCAAGCAGATCGAGCGACGTCTGCGTCAGCTTGGGATCAAGGGCTGGCTGCCCATCCTTGATGTTGATGACCTGGCGAGCGAGGCTGACGACCGGAAACTTCGCCCAGATCGTGTCCGACTCATAGTCCTGGTATTCGACCTCCGCCTCGGCCAGCGCGGTGCGCTCGACCACACTCCACATCACCGGCTTGGAGCCGCGATAGAGCTGGCCGGACATGGCGAATTTCAGCAGCTCGCCGGCGATGCGCGCCTCGGCATGGAAAGCCATCGTCGTATAGGGATTGTCGAAGTCGCCGACGACGCCGAGCCGCTGGAATTCGGAACCCTGCACCTTGATCCAGTGCGCCGCAAACTCACGGCATTCCTGCCGGAACTCGTTGACCGGCACCTCGTCCTTGTTCTTGCCCTTGGCGCGGTACTGCTCCTCGATCTTCCATTCGATCGGCAGGCCGTGGCAATCCCAGCCTGGTACATAGTTCGAGTCATAGCCGCGCATCTGGAACGAGCGGGTGATGACGTCCTTGAGGATCTTGTTCAGTGCGTGGCCGATATGGATGTTGCCATTGGCGTAGGGCGGGCCGTCGTGCAGCACGTATTTTTCGCGGCCGACTGCGTCTTCGCGCAACTTGCGGTAAAGGTCCATGTCCTGCCAGCGCTTGACCAGCAGCGGTTCCTTTTCCGGCAACCCGGCGCGCATCGGGAAATCCGTCTGCGGCAGGTAGAGCGTTTTGGAATAATCGATCGTCTCGGCGGTCTCGGTATCAGTCATTCGTCTGCCATATGCGTTGCCGGCGGCAAAAGAGCCCGGGCGTTGAACTATCATGATCTGGAAAAAGCGCGAGAGGCCGCGCGCAAGATTCCCGGCGGCTCCGGCGGCGGTCAGGCCGCCCGGAGCACCGGGCCTGTAATTCGTATCGCAGGCGCGAGAAGGCGCGAAAAGCTCGTCATGGCTGGGCTTTTAACCGAGACAGGCGATATTGAAAAGCCCGAACTCTGATGCTTCCTTGCGGAAGGTGCCAATTGCGCATACATTTGTAGGCAAATGGCAAGCAGAATGGCCTGCAGTGCCAAGGAAACAATTCATGTCGGTCGCAGCAAGGGCAATTCGCGCAACACACGACTTTTCCGTCCCTACGGACAAGATCGATCATCTGCGCAGTCTGGGTTTCAGTAGCGAAGAACTCTATCGTATCGTTGCCCCCCGCCGCACGCTGGCGCGTCGCAAGGAACATGCCGAGCCGCTTTCGCCAGCTGAATCCGACCGCGCCCTGCGCCTTGAACGCATCGCCGAGCAGGCGGATCGGGTATTCGGTAGCCATGAGAAAGCCCAGCGTTGGCTGAGAAGCGAGATCATAGCATTGGATGGTGCAAGGCCGATCGATCTCCTTGAGACAGAGACCGGCGCCCACGTCGTTTCCGAAGAGCTTATCCGTATCGACTTTGGCATGCTTGCCTGACGATGCGCATCTGGCGCATCTCCAATTTCGCGGATCTCTCGGGTCGTGGCGGAACGCTCGTTGATGGAAGATGGAACAGGCGCGGAATGCCCATCGTCTATTGCACCGACCACCCTTCGACGGCACTGCTGGAGATACTGGTGCATGCGACGCGCGAAACCGTTCCGGAAACCTACCAGCTTATCGAAATCGACGTTCCGGACGGAATAGAAATGACCGAACCGGTTATCCATGACGGCTGGGACAAGGACATGGAATCAACACGGCGACAGGGCACGGACTTTCTCTCCGCCAATCGTTACGCGCTCATGAAAATTCCTTCGATCATAATGCACAAGGCAAACAACTATCTGCTCAACCCGACCCATGACGATGCGTCACGCATTACGATTGCGGGCCTATACCATTATCCGTTCGACAGCCGTTTGATCAAATGAGCCGACGCCCGCCCGCTCACATCGAGAAATCGAAGCGATAGGTCGTCGACATGCCGATCATGAACTGATCCCTGGAGCCGCGCTCCTTGACCAGGCTGGAATCGGCGGCCGGGCCCATCAGGTGGGAATATTCGCCGAACAGACTGGCCGTCATCGGCTCGGTCACCTTCCAGGTCACCGCGCCGCCCAGGCCCGCCGACTTCACCCCGCCGCCGGGATGATATTCGCTGAGCCCCGAGGCCAGGGACTCCTCGGCATCAACGCCGTAATTGGCGTCGAAATAGTCCGATGAGGCGAACGAAACGCGCGGTCCGGCCGAAATCCTGACGTCGGGCGTCACATCGTAAAAGGCGTCGGCGGCGATGTCGGCGACAAAACCGTTATGGGCGCGAATGCCGTGCCGCAATTCGGCGCGGGCACGCAGCCAATCCAAAGGATAGAATTCGAAGAAGCCGCCAGCCTCGCCGCCCCAGCGCACCGGGTCGAGACCCTTCAATTCGTCGGCGTCACCACCGTCGCGGGAAAACAGGAACTTGCCTGTCAGGCCGGCGCGGACGCCGCCATCGTCGATCAATGCCAATGAAATATTGTCGTTGCGCGAGGTGAAGCGCGCCGCGGGACCAGCCTTGCCGAGCGAGATGATCGGCGAGGCACTGAGCAGGTACTTCTTGCCGCCCTCGAAATTCGGGGCAACCATGCCGGTGGCGCCGACCGTCAGGTACCAGTCTCCGGACAGCCAGCCGAAGGTGCCCTCGCCGGCCTTGGCAACGCCGCAGGTGCCGAGCATGAATGCGGCCAAGATCGTCGGGACAGACCGCATCGTTACTCCATACGTCGAACGCATTGGCCGATACAACCAGCCTTGACTGAAGCCATGGCGCCAGTTCGGTAAAATTTGACTTAATATCCGCAACATTGGCCGCGTTGGCCGGCCTGTTCCGCGTTGCAGTCGATTGCTTGGCGCACCAAGATTCCAGATCAAGTGCTTGGAATACGATAGCAGTTGCCTCGGCAGGGGTTACAAACATTCGCGGACAAACATGCCTGCGCTGTGAAGAGCCCGGCGACCGGCGCTCAACCCCGCATTCCAAACCGGCCAAGCGTGAATCATATGCGGCCAAATTTCGAGACCTACTTTAACGTCAGCCGCGCCAGCGGCTTCGGCGAGCCGAGTTGCGTCCGACAACAGCGTCTCGGCCGAACCGGCTTGTATCAGCATTGGGGGAAATCCGCTCAGATCGGCGAACAAAGGCGAGATCAGCGGATCGCGCCGACCAACGCCATTGGGAACATAGGCCGTTGCCAGTTCCTCCAAATACGCCCGGTGGATGATAGGGTCGATTGCGTCCTTGGTTGATAATGTCGCGCCGGACATCGAAAGGTCCGTCCAGGGCGAAACCAGCCAAAGACATTGCGGCAACGGCTCGCCTGCCGTGCGCAATATACTGACCAGGCACAGAGTGAGGTTGCCGCCCGCACTGTCTCCGCCAACCACGATGCGGTCCGACGCGATGCCTTGCCGGCTCAGAAAGCGCCATGCGGTGAGTGCGTCTTCATGTTGCGCAGGGAAAGGATGTTCCGGTGCGCGGCGATAGTCGATCGCGAGGGTGCGTATTCCCATTGCCCGACCTGCCTCGGTAACCATTCGACGATGACTTTTAAGGGAGCCGGAGCAGTAGCCACCACCGTGGAAAAAGAGCAGAACCTTATCCCTGTCACTCCCAGGCGCCAGGGACCACTCTCCCTCAAGGCCATCGAAAACCACATCCTCGCATCGGATGTCCTCCGCGACCGGCCAGACCGAACCGACTTCGTCGAGCCGCGCCCGGCGTTCGTCCCAGCGGACCGTTCGTGGTTTTGACGTCAACAGCCTGCGGACGGCGTTGATCTCTGTCAGATCGAGGTGTTCGTCCACATCGCTCACTTTGCTTCCCCAGTCTTGCCAAGCGCCGAGAAAGGCGAACAGCCAAACGTCATCGACAAGATATCGATTGCCTGCTTGCAAATATAGCGACGAACCAGCGCCACGATCATCTTGCGATCAGTCCGATCAACATCAGCGAGAAATCGTCCGACGTCCGTGCCATATTGGCGGTGCGCTGCCGTGTGAGCCAATTTTCGATTGCTCGACGATGCAAGGTTCAAAAGAGGGGGAATTCCGATGCCGGACAATTCGTATGCCGGACGCAAGGTTGTGACATGCGGATGCGGATGCGACCGGCGTTGCGCGGCGTTTGGAGGTCTGGCTCGGTATCAAAGCTCGACGTTGCGGCCGCTTTGCGGACAGGAGCTATTCTCCAACTAAACCTCGGCGTGGCCACGGTTTGGCCTGAGGGCGCAAGCCCACGTTTCACGGAAATAAACTCGCAGCGGCTGCTCTTGCCAAAAGCAGGCGTACCGCCCGAGCCTGGGTGTGACCCTCACTGCCTGCTCGCTTTACGAGAAGGCACATCGGCGTTACCTTCAAAGCCGACAAAAAAGGCCAAGTAGTCTTGAGGGAGAGGGCGATGACACTGCACGGCGATGCCTTGAAAGATGCGATCAGCCAGACGCGGGCGAAATGGGGATGGTTCGTCGCGCTCGGGGTGCTGCTGCTTGTCTTCGGCGGCATTGCCTTCGGCAATCTGTTCATCGCAACCGTCGCCTCGGTCTTTGTCGTGGGCTGGCTGATGCTGATGGCCGGCATTGTCGAGATCATCCATGCCTTCGGTGTGAAGACATGGGGCCGCTTCTTCTATTGGCTGCTCAGCGGCCTCCTCTACGCCGTCGCCGGCGTCTTCGCGTTCGACAATCCGGTCCTCGCCTCGACGGTGCTGACCTTCCTCCTGGCGGTCGCGCTTCTTGCCTCAGGCGTGCTCAGGGCCTGGGTCGGCTACAGCCACCGGCCACAGCCCGGCTGGGGCTGGGTGGTCGCGGCCGGCGTCATCAGCGCGCTGGCGGGACTGGTCATCGCCATGGGCTGGCCGGTCAACAGCGTGTGGGTGCTGGGCCTGTTCCTGGCCGTCGACCTGATCTTCCAGGGTTGGAGCTTCATCGCTCTTGGCTTGGCGCTGAAGAGATAAATTCTGGTTGAGCATGATCTTAATCGGAAAACCGGTTCCCACTTTTTTGCTTCGCTGACCTTCGGTTCGGGACCATGCTCTAAAAAGCTATGGCCGCGTCCAGCCCGGAAAGCGGCCTGACGCCGGCGAGCAGTGCCTTCGCCTCGGCCTCGTCACGCTTCATCTGGGCGACCAGCGCGTCAAGCCCGTCGAATCTCACCTCCGAGCGCAGGTAGCCGAAGAAGGACACGGCACAAATCTCGCCGTAGAGGTCGCCGGAAAAGTCGAAGACGAAGGTCTCCAGCAATGGCGCGCCATTGTCGTCGACCGTCGGCCGGCGGCCGAAGCTGGCGACGCCATCGTGAAGCGAACCGTCGGCGCGGCGGAAGCGGACGGCATAAATCCCTTCCTTGAGGGTGGCTTCCGGCGAAAGCCTCATGTTTGCGGTCGGAAAGCCGAGTGTCCGGCCGAGCTGCTGGCCGCCGATCACCTCCGCCTCGACGGTGAAACGGTAGCCGAGCAAACCGGCGGCCTCGGCCACATTGCCCTCGCACAGCAGCGTGCGTATGCGGCTCGACGACACCACCTCGGCGCTTTCGTCGCGAAACGCATCCACCAGCGTGACGCCGAAGCCGTGGCGCTCGCCGGCAGCCATCAGATAGGCCGGGCCGCCCTGGCGGTCCTTGCCGAAATGGAAATCGAAGCCGGTGACGGCGTGGCTTATGCCGAGATTGCGCTCGAGCACGCCGGTGACGAAAGCCTCCGCCGACAAGGCGGCGAACTCGCGTGTGAACGGCTGCTCGACCAGCGCCGCAAAGCCCAGATGCGACAACAGCCGCGCCTTCATCGGCGGCGGCGTCAGCACGAACAACGGCATGTCCGGCCTGAACACCTTTCGCGGATGCGGTACGAAGGTCAGCACCAGGGCGGGTACGCCGCGACGCTCCGCTTCGGCGCGCGCGCGTTCGAGCACCGCCTGGTGGCCGCGGTGGACGCCGTCGAAATTGCCGATAGCCACCACGCCGCCGCGCAGATGGGCCGGCAGCGGTGCGGTTGCGGAAATGCGTTCGAACATGGCCGTCATGGCTTGAACCTATTGCAGCCTGGGAATCACCGCGACCGGCCTGTAGCCATATTTTTCCAGGAAGGCCGCGAGCCTGGCCGGATCCGGCTGCAGCGTCTCACCGTAATCGCGGGCATGGATGCCGCCCGATACGTAGAGCACGTCGAAGCCATTGTCGGCCGCGCCCTTGATGTCGGTCATCATGCCGTCGCCGATGGCCAGAACTTGCGAACGCTCGACCGGGCGGCCCAGAATGACGGCGATCTCCTTCATGGCGACATCATAGACCGGCGCGTAGGGTTTGCCGGCGATCAGCGTGCGTCCGCCAAGCTGTGCGTATTCGCGGGCCAAAGCGCCCGCGCACCAGATCATGCGTTCGCCGCGCTCGACGACGATGTCGGGATTGGCGCAAATGAAGGGCAGGTTCCTGGCACGCAGCCGCAGCAGAAGATCGGCATAATCCTCCGGCTTCTCCACCTCGTCATCGAACAGGCCAGTGCAGACCACGCCGGATGCTTCGAACTCCTCGACGAGTTCGACGTCGAGGCCCTCATAGAGCGTGAAATCCCGATCGGCGCCTATGTGGAAGATCTTTCGCGGCCCTTCCGCGATCAGGTCGCGGGTAACGTCGCCGGACGTCACGACACGGTCGTAGGCGGCGGGAGGAACGCCGATGGCGTTCATCTGCGCCACCACGTCGGCGCTGCGACGCGGCGAATTGGTGATCAGCACGACAGGTATTTTCGCCGCGCGAGCAGCGATCAGCGCGGCAGCCGCCGCCGGGAAATGCCATTCGCCGTTGTGCACCACGCCCCAGACGTCGCACAGGATGGCTGAATAGGCTCCCGACAAGTCTGCGAGCGAACCGATGATGTCGGGCGAATCCGCCATGCTGTTGTCCCTGTACCATGATGCTTGCGAGCGCCGCGACCGACGGTCCGCCGCGACCGGCTGGGATTAACCGAAGCGCTTCACCCTGTCACCAGCTTTCATAGCGCCGCAAGATTGTCGCACGGGGACGCCGGCGAGCACGCGATGGTGAAAGCTTTTCTTTTCCAGCGCCTTATCCCCTTTTTTAGAGGCTTTGCCGCGGGAAGCTCGGAGCAGCATTGCCGATTGCGGACGCGTGGTTAACAGGGATTGAAAACCCGTACCGGCCTTGAACGTATTTCAGCAATCGGAAATTTAAAAATGCGTGGCATCGTCCGGGAAAAATGGGGCGGGCGGGAATGCTGAAGGCAATAGTCGGAGAATTCCGACACGACAGACGTGGCAACTACTCGTTAATGACTGCAATCACCATTGTGCCGCTGATGGCCGGTCTGGCGCTCAGTGTCGACTACGGGGAGTTGCTGCGCCAAAAGCACGAAACGCTGAACGCCCTTGATGCGGCCGGCCTCGCCGCCGCCCAGCAGATCGTTGCCGGCGCCAGCGACGACGACGTCAAGGCCTACGCCAAGACATTTTTCGAAACCAATCTCGCACGTATCGACCCGGCGAATACAGCGCTGACCGTCACGCTGCCCAACAACAATGCCGGCGGCGGCACCCTGAAGCTCTGCGCCAGCCTCACCTTCCATCCCTATTTTCTACCGGCCGCCAGCCTGCTGATCGGCGGCACGGCAAGCGACACGACCTTCACCGAATGTTCGGAACTCCGCCTCAAGAACACCCTCGAAGTCGCGCTTGTGCTGGATAATTCCGGCTCGATGAGTGATCTCGGCTCCGGCACCGGCGAGAAGCGAATAAACCTGCTGAAGTCGGCCGCCAAGCAGCTTGTCGATACGCTGGCGCTTCAGGCGCAGCAGATGAAGCAGATCACCAAACCGGTGCAGTTTTCTCTCGTGCCGTTTGCGGCCTCGGTCAATGTCGGCCCTACCCACGACCAGGACGGCTGGATGGATCAGGACGGCATGTCCCCGATCCAGCACGAGGATTTCGACTGGACGACGATGAGTGCCGCCAACAATCCGGACAAATATGCCGAGAAGCTCAACGGCGTCTGGTACAAGCGCGGCACCGGCTGGGGCGAGACCAAGGACCAGCCGCTGACCCGTTTCAGCCTCTACGCCGACATGACGGTCGAATCGGGCCGCGAAGAGGTACCCAATTCGAAGCAATATGTCTGCGACACATACAAGAAGAACGGCACCTGCCAGTACGGCCATTGGAGCGCACCGGAATATATCTACACCACAAGCCGCTATGCGAGCTGGCAAGGTTGCGTCGAAGCACGGCCATATCCCTACAATGTCAGCGACACCACGCCCGATACAACCGCGCCGGCCACGCTTTTCGTGCCGATGTTCGCCCCGGATGAGGCTGGCACTCTGTGGCTCGATTTCAACCGTGACGGCATCAACGACGTCATCGGCACGTCCTACAATTACGGCAACAACTGGTGGGCCGATTGGCCCTATGTCGCCGGTCCTACCGCTTCCCAGCGCCAGTCTGACATGCGCAAATATTTCCTTGTAAAACCATACGGTTCGCAATCCGCAGCCGCAGGCGATGGGCCGAATTCCTCCTGCACCACCAACCCGATCACGCCGTTGAAGGACGTCAGCCAGGACGCAGAGAAGCAGGAGATCAAGGACGCCATCGACGCCATGGCGCCGAACGGCAACACCAACGTGCCGGAGGGGCTTGCCTGGGGCTGGCGAACTGTATCGAGCAACCCACCGTTCTCCGAGGGCCGGTCGAACAGCGAGAGGGGCAACGACAAGGTGGTCGTGGTGCTGACCGACGGAGCCAATACCTATAGCGCCGTCAGCGACAGCAGCTATGCCAACAACAGGTCGACCTACGCCGCCTACGGCTACACTGGCCTGACCTATCCGGGATCTGGAAGCGTAACCCGCCTGTTCATGAATACCAGCACCGATATTGGCAAGACCACCTATACCGGTGCCAACTACACGGCAGCACTCGACGAGCAGATGAAAACGCTCTGCGCCAATGCAAAGAATTCAAATATTCTGGTGATGACGGTGGCGCTCGACCTGTCACCCACAGATGCCGGCGACAAGAAGGCAATCGATGCGCTGAAGGCATGTTCCTCGGATTCGCGCTTCCGCAAGGATCCGGCGGACCCGAGCAAGCCGGTCAAGCTGTTCTGGAATGCGACAGGCGCGACGCTGTCCGACAATTTCAAGGAAATCGCCAACGAATTGTCGAACCTGCGCATCGTCGGCTGAAGGCGATGGGATTGGCGACTAAGGCAGGGGGGCCCGGCGCGCTGGCGCAAAGGCTCCTGCCGTCATGCCCTTGCGGGTTATGGAAGCATGTGGTGAGTGTCCCCACCCGGAGATGCGCTCTTGCCTGAACCCGCCAACCATCTTGCCTTCGCGCTGGTCTGCCTCGGTATGGTGCTGACGCCTGGCCCGAACATGATCTATCTGATCTCGCGCTCGCTGTCGCAAGGGCCGAAGGCCGGACTGATCTCGCTGGGCGGCGTGGCGCTCGGTTTTTTGTTCTACGTGCTGTCGGCGGCGTTCGGCATCACCGCGTTGCTGCTCGCCGTGCCCTTTGCCTATGATGTGCTGCGCCTTGCCGGCGCGCTCTATTTGCTGTGGCTCGCCTGGCAAGCGGTGAAGCCCGGCGGGCGCTCGCCCTTCCAGATCCGCGAACTGCCGAGAGACAGGCCGCGCAAGCTGTTCGCCATGGGCCTGATGACCAACCTGCTCAACCCGAAGGTGGCAGCGCTCTATCTGTCGCTGCTGCCGCAATTCATCAGCCCCGGCAGGGGCCACGTGCTGTCGCAGCTTCTGGTGCTCGGTGCCACACAGGTCGCGATCAGCCTGACCGTCAACGCCATCATCGCGGTGACGGCCGGCTCGATCGCCCTCTTCCTCGCCGGGCGGCCGCTATGGCTGGTGATCCAGCGCTGGATGATGGGCACGGTGCTGACCGCGCTGGCCGTCAAGATGGCAACCGACGCGCAACGCTGATCGGTCCTACATCGGCCGCCGGTCCGGCTGTGCCCGCTCCGGTTCGACCACCCTGCGGTAAAGATGCCAGGTCGCGTGGCCAAGGATGGGCATGACGACGGCAAGCCCGGCAAATAGCGGGATCGAGCCGATGACCAGCAGCACGGCGACCATCAGGCCCCACAGCGCCATCTGCAGCGGGTTTGTCAGAACTGCCCTTGCCGACGTCTCGATTGCCGAGACCGCGCCGACATCGCGGTCGAGCAGCAGCGGAAAGGCGACGACGGTCGTCGCCAGCACGATCGCGGCAAAGGCGAACCCGGCCAGGTTGCCGAGCAGGATCAGTGTCCAGCCCTTGCTGGTCGTCAGCACTTCGCGAATAAAGCCGACGATAGAGGCCGGAGGCTGATTGCCGTACAGGCTGGTGTAGATCGATTGCGCGGTGAACAGCCAGAGCAGGAACAGTACCACCAGCATGATACCGATGACTGCAATCGCGGGCAGCGCCGGCGAGTGGCGCACGTCGAGCGCATGCCACCAGGATGTATCCATGCCGAACTCGCGCCGGCGGCTGATTTCGTAAAGGCCGATTGCGGCGAACGGGCCGACCAAAGCGAAGCCGGACATCAGCGGATAGATGAGCTGGATGGCGTTCGAGCCCGAGGTCCACTGCGTCAGGATCAGGCCGACCACCGGATAGATCAGGCACAGGAACACATAATGCGACGGCTTGGCCCAGAAATCCTCTACGCCGAGACGGAGCGCATCGATCAGATCCTCGGTGCTGATGCGGCGCACCGTGGGCTGTACATGCATTCCACGTGCGTCCGCCATGACATGAAAGCCGGCCATAACCTTTCTCCCGTGTGTCGGAGCGGTCACCGCCAGGATGGCCGCCCGCAGCTGCCACTTCAACAACGCCCGTATGATAGCCGATCTCGGCGTGCTTGTCGCCACCGCCCGGCGCCGGGGCACCGGGCGCTGAACGAACAGTTTACACCGCGAAGCGATCGATCACCTCGGCCAGCGGCACGTGACCGAGGCAAGCGCCGGACCCGGCGGGCTTTTCGCCAGCCTCGACAGCGAGCGCGTATCGCACGGCCGGATCGGCTTCGATGCGGCGGCGTAGCGCCGCCAGCCTGGGATAAGCTGCGCCGTCGACCGCCTGGTGGAACTCCGCCCAGCGCGCTACGCCGATCAGCGTGGTATCGGCAAGCGTCGGCCGGTCGCCGACCAGGAAATCCGTGTCGAGGATCATCGCCTCGAGCTGGTCATGGCGGTTGGTAACGACCTTGCGGCCGAAATCACGCAAGGTCGCCAGCAGCACCGGTTCCGCCGACTCCATTTCATATGCGGCCCAGAGCGGGGTGAAAGCGGCGGTGAAACCGGTGTTCACGAAAGCCATCAGCTGATGCATCCGGTCGCCCTCCGGCGAGCGAGGATCGAAGCTGATACGGCGTTGCGTATCGCGGGCTTCGAGCCAGGCGGCAATCGCCATGGTCTCGGTGTGCACCCTGCCCTCGTCCGTGATCAACACCGGTGTTTCCTGACGACCGTTGATGCTGGCATAGGCGTCGTTCTTCATCTCAGTGAGCATATCGACGCGACACAGGCGGTAGGGTTGTCCGACGCGTTCAAATGCAGCGACAAGCCCCATCGAACTTCCCAGCGGGAAGCCGTAAAGGAGAATAGGTTCCATTTCTTTGTCTCTTCCATGATTTAGGGATTACGCTGCGCAGCGAAACTTGACCCTAAACGCTGGTCGCCCCATGTAAATTACGCACTATTCTGTAACCAGGTCCCCGCCATGAAAGATGTCGTCTCACGCTGCCCGATCGAGGAGACTATGCGTGTGCTCAGCGGTCGCTGGCCCACCTTGCTGCTCTACTACCTCAGGGACGGGACCAAGCGCTTCAGCGATTTGAGGCGTGACAACCCGACAGTTTCGCACCGCATTCTGGCGCTGGAACTGCGCAAGCTGGAGGAAGCCGGGATCGTGCGGCGAACGGCGCGTACCGGCTATCCGCTTCGCGTGGATTACGACCTCACGGAGCCCGGTCTCAAACTTGTGCCACTCATCGACGCCCTGGGCGATTGGTGGGAAGATACCGAGGACGATCGGGCCGACCGGGCTACATCGACGCCGGAAATCAAACTCGTGGCGGCGGAATAGCCGACCGGCGATCACCGCCGCAAAGAACTGTCGGCGAGAGCCCAGAGCGCTCCAAGCCGTTCATACATTAGATTCCGCAAGACCAAGGCGACCGGCTATGGGGCGCGCCATTGTGGCCAGCCAAACCGGGACAAGGCACCGCCATCCGGCACCAACTCCTGTAGCATAGCTCGCCAATCCTGATCACCTGATCCGCCGTTCGATCTCGTTGCCCGATCAGATCGGCTTGACCATGCTGGCTGGCTGTCGCTTTCGATCCTGACGTGAACGAAGAGCCTACTTATCCTCTTGAAGTTTCTCCTGAGACTTTGCCATTTGATCGTCCCCAAGTTCCATATTGTGCATCGTTGCAATCAACCATTCATCATGATCCCGCGTCGCCACTACGCTGATTAATCCGCGCCGACGCGGCCATTCGTTTCCCATCGGATCGAGCGCGCCAGTCATGGACCACCGCAGGTCGAGCGTGGCAACATCAGGGCGAACAAGCCTGTTCCGCACGCTTTCGGCGGATAGATGGCTGTACTTGAACATCTTCTCAAAAATTGGGGCATGGAACTGCTCGATCTTGTCACGTCCAGTCGCCTGCATCCCGAAGACGTTTGTAAATTCGGCATCTGCCGCGAATACGGCGGCAAAGGCGCGAGCATCGTGACGATTCCAAGCTTCGATCAGCCTGTGCGCGACACTTTCCACCCCTTCAGTTCGGACGTTGCCGGTAGCCATGCTGATCTCCTGTCATATAGTTCGGTTGCCATACTATATGGGCACCATATAAGTTTGAAAAGATGGATAATCAGCCCTACACGCAGTCTCTGCTTCTCTATGCTTATCAATCGTCGGCGAGCGCCTTGGTCCAGGTTCTCCGGGAGAGCGGCCATGCGGCAATCAAGCCCAAACACGGCGCTGTATTCGCCAACATCGACGCAGAAGGAACCCGACCCAGCGTCCTCGCAGAGCGTGCGGGCATTGGCAAAGCATCGATGGGTGAGTTGATCGATGAACTGGAGCGCCTCGGTTATGTTCGGCGTTCGCATGATCCGAACGACAGACGGGCCAAATTAATCGTTGCAACTGACGCGGCGCTTGCGGTGATCCGGACCGTCCACGATTTCAATCAGCGTCTCGAAGACCAATACCGAAGGCTGCTTGGTGCTCAGGCGTACGAATCGCTGCGGTCGTCACTGCAAGCGATATCCCCCAGCGAAAATTTGCAACCGAGGATACCTCGCCAGCGCTCGTGAAGCCGCAAAGGTAGGGCAAAAGAAACTCTCTGTCCGTGAAGGCCTGACTGGGTATCGAGCTCCTGGGAGTATCGAGCCCGAACAGCCGTCTGGGCGAATGCTGCCATCCGAGCAGGCCTGTTTCGATTGAGCGGTGAAATCAATCTGACACAGTACCATCGCGTCAAAACCATTCATCACGCATTTTCACGGCCCTGCCCGGCAAAAGCCATGATCGCGGTTATGTCAGGCGGGCATGACCGTTACGAAAATCGAAAATTACGAGGTCCAACCAAGCCTAAGCAGGCGCGTGCTGCTCAGAGCTGCCGGCCTTGGCGCCCTTGCCGGGCTCACCGCCTGCGCAACCGCCGTGCTGCCTACCGGTGAAAGCGCCGGTGTCTCTGCTTCCGCCGCCGGCACGCTGGCCGGCATCCGCGCTTCGGCGGGTCTGGGGCCGCTCGCCCCCGATGCCCGGCTCGAGCAGGCGGCGCTCCAGCAGGCCGGATATATGGCGCGCGGCGGCCGAATGAATCACACCACCGGCTGGGGCAAGGACTTTGCCTCGCGCGTCAAAGACAATGGCATTGCCGGCGCTGCCGCCGAAAATATTGCCGAAGGCCGCTTCGACCAGCAGAAGCTGTTCGATATCTGGGTGCATTCGCCAGGCCACCGCCGCAACATGCTCGACCCGCGCTTCACCCGCTTCGGCCTCGCCTATGTGCGCGACGGCCGCGACAGCACGCTTCGCTACTGGTGCCTTGTGCTCGGCAGATAACTTCCACCATTTGGACGGCGGAAGCCTGCTGGCGACCGATCCGTCAGTCTTTGCGGCCGCCGCCGAGCAATTCCTCGATGTCCTGCGCACAAACCGGCCTGCTGAAATGATAGCCCTGCATTTCGTCGCAATTGTTCCTGCGCAGGAAAGCAACCTGA
Source organism: Mesorhizobium sp. M0018 (assembly GCF_040323955.1). Taxonomy (NCBI): domain Bacteria; kingdom Pseudomonadati; phylum Pseudomonadota; class Alphaproteobacteria; order Hyphomicrobiales; family Phyllobacteriaceae; genus Mesorhizobium; species Mesorhizobium sp. M0018. The sequence goes on from NZ_JAMYVL010000015.1 coordinate 70,319, forward strand.
TCATCTGTCTCAACGCCCTCGGCGATGACCCTCAGGTTGAGATTTTGCCCCAATGAAATCACCGCGCTGGCCACAGCCTGATCGTTCTCGTCGGCGGCGAGATCCTTGATGAAGGACTTGTCGATCTTTAGCCGCGCCACGGGAAAGGTCTTGAGTGCGCTGAGGCTGGAATAGCCGGTGCCGAAATCATCGATCGAGATCTGGACACCCAGGCTTTGCAGGGCGTTCATGGTGGCGACCGCCAGCTCGATATCCTGCATGATAAGGCTCTCGGTCACCTCCAGCTCGAGATACCTGGCCTCCAGGCCGCTGTCCTTCAGCGCGCTGACGATGCGATCGATCAGGTTGCGCTCCCTGAATTGCCGCGCCGACACATTCACGCAAACGGTCAAGGGCGGCAGCCCCGCGTCTTGCCAGGCTTTGTTCTGCCGGCACGCCTCATGCAGAACCCAGTCGCCGATCGGTACGATCAGACCTGTCTCCTCGGCGGTCGGGATGAACATCGTCGGCATTACCGTGCCAAGCGTTGGGTGGTTCCAGCGTATCAGCGCCTCGACCGCAAAAACCCGACCTGACCGAAGGTCCACCTGCGGTTGGTAGAGCAGCGTGAATTCCGAACGCGCCAAGGCGTTTCGCAACTCTTCCTGAAGCACGAATTTTTCATGCGCCCTGGTGTTGAACTCCGGAGCGTAAAACTGGAAATTATCGCGGCCGAACTCCTTGGCGCGATACATGGCCGCGTCGGCATTTGCCAGCAGCGTATCGGGATCCGTCCCATCCTTGGGATAGTTGGCAATGCCGATGCTGGCCGTCGCCCGCACAAGATGCGCTCCGAGCCGAACCGGCTCGGCGAGTGCAGCCCTGAGCTTTTGCAAGGTCTCGGAAACGAGATCGACGTTCGCCGGCTGGTCGAAAAGCACGACGACGAATTCGTCGCCGCCAAGCCGCACGACGGTATCGGTCGCCCGGACGCAGTCGACCATGCGACTTGCGACGGTCTTCAGGAGCTCGTCGCCGGCATTGTGGCCGAGCGTGTCGTTGACGAATTTGAAATTGTCTAGATCAATGAACACCACTGTCACCCAGCGATCGTATCGCTGGGCGTACAAGACCGCCTGTGAAAGCCGGTCCTCCAACAAGGCGCGATTGGGAAGCCCGGTCAGCACGTCGTGATTGGCCATGAAGTGGATCCGGTCTTCGGCCTGTTTGCGTTCGATGGCGATCCCGGCGATGCGCGTGGTGAAATCGATGAGGCGGGTCTCGGCCTCGGTCGGCTCGCGCACCGTCATAGAATACATCGCAAAGACGCCGAGCACGGCGCCCTGATGCGACAGGATCGGCGTCGACCAGCATGAACGCAAACCGTGTGGGCGCGCGAGTTCGCGATAGTCCTGCCAAAGCGGATCCTGCATGATGTCAGCGACAATCACCGGCTCGCGCCGATAGACTGCGGTACCGCAAGACCCTGCCCTTGGGCCCACCGCGGCGCCGTCGACGGCGTCGGTGTAGTCTCTCGCCAGGCTCGGCGCGGCGGCGTGGCGCAAGTGGCTGCCATCCTTGTCGAGCAGCAAGACCGAACCGAATATCCCCGCCAGTTGGGACTCGACCAGACGCATGAGCCGCTCGAGCACGTCTTCGAGGGGAGCGCTCTTTGCGATCATCTCGAGGATATGCGCCTGCCCGTCGCGAAGGATTTCGGCCTGCTTGCGCGCAGTGATGTCACGGGCAATGCCGACGAGGCCGAAAATGTTGTTCTGAACGTTGCGCAACGGCAGTTTCGTAGACAGGAACCATTTGCCGGTGCCTGACGCATCGACGACGAACTCCTCCTCGTCGATCATCGGTTGTCCGTCGCGCATTAGTTGCTGCTCGATGAGGCGAAATTTCTGCGCAAGATCCGGCGCGTGAAGGTCGAAGTCGCTTAGACCGATCATGTCGCTCGTGCTGTCTCGACCGCTGTCGGACGCAATGGCTCGGTTGGCGACGACGAAGCGGCTTTCGGTGTCCTTCACCCACATGTAGTCAGGCACCAGGTCGATGAGCGTCTGCAAGGAGATACGCTCGTCGACGACCAAGCGGTTGGCGCTGAGCTCGCTGATGTCCTCATGCGTGGCCACCCAGCCGCCGTCAGGCATCGGCTGATGGCAGACCTGAATTGTCCGGCCATCGGCGAGCTCGGCTGTCCAGTTCCCCGAAGCCGTGCCCGAATTGACTGCCCGGGCCAACGCCAGATAAGCGTCCGCATTCATTGCCGAGGTTCCGACAGCGACGCGCCGCTCGACGATTTCGCGCAGCGCCGCACCCGGCTGCAATTGCTCCGGGGCAAGGCGATAGATTTCCGCGTAGCGTCGATTGCACAGGATCAGCCGTTCACCGGCATCAAAGAAACAGATGCCTTGCGAGATGTTCTCTATCGCGGTCTGGAACCGCAGTGCCTGGTCCTGAAGTGCCACAATCGTGGCGCGAAGCTCACGCTCGAGGGCCTCATATGAGGCAGTCGCCAGTTGTGCCAGCGTCGTCAAATTTGCGGATTCGGGCGCGTCGGCGGTTTGCCTGGATGACTTCGTGGCCAAACACAATTCCTCCCGCTGATGCTTGAGGCAAGCAATGGAGGCTCGCCTTCAACCCAAAAGCGACTGCATATTGGTCCGGATATACTAATGGCAGGTGAACCTGGCTCAACGCCGACGCTACCGGCACAGGCAACGGAAGCCGTGGCCGGTCGCGGTTGCCGTAAGCCCTGAGGCTTAGTCCATATGCGCGGCAGGCGCCCCACCGGCGGGCGGCGCAGCCTTTGGCTTGCGCAGCAGGAAAACAAACGGGACAGCAAGCAGCGTCATCATCATCAGCAGCTTGAAGTCATTGACGTAGGAGATCATCATCGCCTGGACATTGACCATGCGATCCATCAGCGACAGCGCCGTCGGATCGCCCCCCGCCGCTGCCGGCGATGCCGCCCAGAGGTTGGGATTGAACGGATTGATGTAGGCCGAAAGCTCGGCATGGTTGATCTGCGTGTTGCGTACCAGCAGAACCGTCACCACCGATACGCCGATCGACGAGCCAAGATTGCGCACCAGGCTGAACAGCGCCGTTGCATCGGTGCGGAAACGTGCGTCGAGCGTGGCGAAAGCCACGGTGGACAGCGGCACGAACACCATTCCCATTCCAAGGCCCTGGATGACGCCGGAACTGAGGATAAGCCAGTTGTCCATCTGCGGCGAAAAGCTCGACATCGTGTAGAGCGATTGCGCGGTCAGCAGGAAGCCGATGACGACGAGGATCCTGGCATCGATCCTGTGCATGATCCGCCCGACGAACAGCATCGCGATCATCGTGCCGACACCGCGCGGGCCCAAGACGATGCCTATGGTGAGGGTCGGATAACCGAAGATGGTCGACAGCATTGGCGGCAGCAGCGACATGCTCGCCAGGATGAGCACGCCCATGACAAAGATGAACGCGAGCCCGGTGACGAAATTGCGATCGAGGAAGATCTTCGGGTCGATAAAGGGGTGCTCCGCCGTCAACGTGTGGATGGTGAATACCCAGAAACCGGTGATGGAAAGACCAAGCTCGATCCATATCTCGATCGAGGAAAACCAGTCGACCTCGCCGCCGCGATCGAGCATCAGCTGCAGCGCGCCGACACCGAGCGAGAGCATGGTGAAGCCGAAGAAATCGAAGCTGCGCACCCGCCGGGCGACGCTGGGAAGATATGCCGCCATGCCAAGGAAGGCGATGATGCCGACCGGCAGGTTGATGAAGAACACCCAGCGCCAGTTGAAATTCTCGGTCAGCCAGCCACCCAGCGTCGGGCCAAGGATCGGTCCCAGCATGATGCCGGCGCCCCAGATGGCCATGGCCTGGCCGTGGCGTTCCCTGGGGTTGATGTCGAGCAGGAAGGTCTGCGACAGCGGCACGATGGCCGCACCGAACACGCCTTGCATGAGCCGGAACAAAACGATGGTCTCAGGGCTCCAGGCGATGCCGCACAGCATTGAAAAGACGGTGAAACCGACCACGGCCGTCAGGAACAGCTCCTTGCGACCGAAGCGGTCGGCCAGCCAACCGGTCACCGGCGTCATGATCGCCGCGGCAACGATGTAGGAGGTCAACACCCAGTTGATGTTGTCGGGGGAGGCGCCGAGATCGCCGGTCATGGTCGGCAGCGCAACGTTGGCGATCGTCGTGTCGAGCGCTTGCATGATCGTCGCAAGCATGAGCGCAACTGTGATCAGGCCGCGGTGCGGTACTTCGCGAAAGGGTTCTGGGCTGCTCATGACGTAAAACTTCCAGCAGGTAACAAAAACGTGTACATTAGGTTTCCGGACGGCGAGGCCCCGCTGTAGAGAGACCCTCATCGCGGTGGGACGCGAGCATCGATGTGGGGGTTACATCGACTGAGCGTCTCGACAAAGCGGGCGCCTGCCGCCCGGAAACCTGAGGACCGAAGATCCTGCGCGACGTTGTCTGCTCAGGCAGGCTACAGCGCAGCCCGTCTACGCATTCAACTTTTCCTGCGCCTCCCTCGGACCAATCCTGCATCCATCTCGCTGTTTGCTATGCGGCCGCTACCAGGCCTCTTTACCTGGCCTCGCCTGCCGTGGCGCGGCGGAAAATGCTCGGCAGCCCGCGGGAAACGCCGGTGTCCACCGTGACGGTCGCGCTCATGCCGGTGCGCAGCGCCGCCTTGGCGTCGGCATCGGTCAATTCCAGGCGGACCGGAATGCGCTGCGTGACCTTGACCCAGTTGCCGGTAGCGTTCTGCGCGGGCAGCAGCGAGAACTCGGCGCCGGTGCCGGCGCCGATCGCCTTGACGGTGGCTTCGAACGTCTTGCCCGGATAAGTATCGACCATGATTTCGGCCTTCTGGCCGGGTTTCATGTTGGTGAGCTGGGTTTCCTTGAAATTGGCGTCGACCCAGGTGTCGCCGGTCTCGACCAGCGAAAACAGCGGCGTGCCCGAACCGACATACTGGCCGACCTTGAACGAAGCGGCCTGGCTGATGATGCCGTCGGCGGGTGCCTTGACCGTGGTCTGGACCAGATCGTAGGCCGCCTTGTCGCGTGCGGCGAGCGCCGCCATTACCGTTGGATGCTTGTCGGTCTCGATGTCGGGATTGCCGCCAAGTGCCGCCTTGGCGCTGACGATCCCTTGCTGGGCCACGGCCAGCTGCTGCTTCGCCTTGTCGAGGTCGTTCTTGGCTTCGTCCAGAGACGACTTGGCGTTGATGCCCTTCTGGGCAAGGTCGGCGGCGCGGTCATATTGCGACTGCGCGTACTGGACCTGGCTTTCGTCGGACTTCTCCTGCGCCAGCGCCTGGCTGTAGGCCGCACGCAACTGCTCGACATTGAGCCGTGCGCCGGCCACCGCCGCGTCGGCCTGGGCCAATGCGATCCGGTAGGGCTCGGGATCGATAGCGAACAACACGTCGCCCTGCTTGACAGACTGGTTGTCGAAAATGTCGACCTGAACGATGCGGCCCGCCGTATCGGCGGCTATCGACACCTTGGCCTGCTGCAGATTGGCGTTCTCGGTCTCCTGATAGCGGCCGCCGGTCACCCAGACATAGCTGCCGCCGGCGATCAACGCAGCGGGCAGCACAAACATCAAAAGGAAGCGGCCGGCACGGCGCTTCTGCTTCGGCGCCACCGGCGCCGGAGCTATCTGCGGAGCGACCGTTACCGGAGCTGCCGCCGGCTTCGCGGGAGCTTCCATCTCCAGCTTGGCCGCATTCTCATCTAGTTTGGCTACCGCGTTCATGCTGCTGCGCCTTCCGTATTCTTCACTTTTTCCGAGGGCGGCGCCTCACCATCTGCAAGATTCTGCACCATTGTCTCCAGAGCCCTGACTAGGACGCGGCGATCTTCCGGCGAAACGCCAACGAGCGATTCCTCATAGACCTCGCCGGCAAGGCTCTTGACGTGGGTGTAGGCCGCGTTTGCCTTGGCGGTCGGGAAAATCATGCGCACTCGCCTGTCGGTTGCGTCGGGACGACGCTCTATCCAGCCGCCCTCCTCCATGCGATCGACAAGACGCGAGACGCTGATCGGCTCGATTTCGAGAAGCTCGGCAAGCCGCGCCTGCGCGACACCCGCCTCCTTGGCGACGCGGACCAGAAGCCGCCACTGCGCCGAAGAAAGGCCGAAACCACTGGCGCGCGCTTCGAAGCGCTTGCGCATCAGGCGCTGCACGTCGTGGATCAAAAAGCCCAATCTGTCGATGCCGTCGGAAACCATGAGCGACATATATAATAAGCGTGCTTATAATTCAAGGAGCCGGATTGTGCCAGAAGCCGGCGAGTGTGCATGGCAGTCGGTGCAGGGCGATCGTGGTTAGCAATTTATTACGCCGGGCGCTTGTGACGCGAAGCGATGCGGTTCTCGAGCGGCGCCCCGGATGAGCTGAGCCTGGATGCAGCACTTGTGACGGCGCCCTCGGGCGAACGCTTCTTCAGCATATCGGCGTGCTACATCGGCCCACTCGACGAAGGCCAGCAAATCATTCAACCTCTGAGAGAGTATGGCACGCCAGTTGAGCGCCGGATTGCTCCTGTCCCCTATCTTCAAATCCAATCGGCCGGGGACAGCCTCTTTCCGCGCGGGCGGCGCTACTACTGGAAGGCGCAGTTCATGCGCGAAATCACAGATCAGGCGATCGATACCATGCTTGCGGCTTACATGACTGCACCCAGCGAATCGCTTCTGGTCCTGCAGCAGGTTGGCGGCGCCATCTCGCGAGTACCGATGGACGGAACGCCCTACGCCAATCGGGATGCGCTTTACGATCTGGGACTACCCGTCTGACGACGAAACGCACATCCGATGGGCGCGCGACCTGTGGGATGCAATGAGACCGTTCTCGACCGGCGGCGTCTATGCGAATAATCTCGGCGAAGAAGGCACTGATCGGGTTCTGGCGGCTTACGGCGAGAATTATCCGAGGTTGGCCGCACTAAAGAACAAGTATGATCCCACCAATTTCTTTCGCTTGAACCAAAACATTAAGCCTGCGACCTGAGCGACCGCCCCAGGCCGATGCTCGAAATTCTGCGGCGCTGCTACAGCTCCAAATTCCAGTTCTGGCCGACCAGATCCTTGCCGAAGGAATGGTGGCGCTCCTCGTTGGTCAATTTAAAGCCCGCAGCCTCATAGATGTGGCGGGCGGCGGCGAGCACGTCGTTGGTCCACAGCGTCAGTGTCGTGTAACCCGTGGCGCGGCAAAAGCCGATACATTCCTCGACGAGCCGCTTGCCGATGCCGAGGCCGCGCGCCGACGGCTCGACATAGAGCAGGCGCAACTTCGCCACCGCGTCCGACTGGCGCACGACGAAGACCGAGCCGACGACCTCGCCTTGCCTCTCGGCGATCCAGCTGCGTTCCCATTTCGGATCGAAGGATTTGACGAATGCGCCGAGGATTTCGGCGACCAGCGCCTCATAGGTTTCGTCCCAGCCATATTCCTGCGCGTAGAGCAGGCCCTGGCGATGGATAATCCAGCCGATGTCGCCGACTTGCAGAGGCCGCAGCATATAGGGAATTTTGGGCTCGGCGCTTCCGCCCAGCAGACGCTGTACCGTCTGCATGGCCTTGACCAGCCTATCCTGTTCGGGAACTGGAAGCCGGTCGAGCAATGCCGCGACCTGGTCGTGCGAACCCTGGTTCAGCGGCGCGAAGGCCTGCCGCCCGGCCTTGGTCAGCGCGATCGTCGAACGCCGTGCATCCGCCTCGATCGTGGCGCGCTCGACCAGATCACGCTCCTCGAACTTCTTCAGCAGCCGGCTGAGATAACCGGCATCGAGGCCGAGATCGCGCCCAAGGTCGGTGGCGGTCAGGCCATCGCGATGCGCCAGCTCATAGAGCACTCGCGCCTCGGTCAGCGAGAAGGTGCTTTTCAGCAGCCCTTCGTCGAGCAGCCCGATCTGGCGGGTGTAGAAGCGGTTGAAGGCCCGCACCGCGTCGATCCGCTCCTTGCCTGGGTGATGATGAATGGTCATGGCATCCTCTTCCCGGCAAGATCAGCGATTTAGTTGACTTAGTCAAGTATCCGTTTGAAGCAATTGTCCTGATGATGCTCACCGGGCGCCTTGACTCGCGCGAGTTGCCAGCCTATTTCAGCGCCACGTTAGCACTCCCCCAAGATGAGTGCTAACCACATGTCCGGCGCCGCCGGACGGAGGAACTGTTCTCACCATTCTCATCGAGGAATAAAAAATGGCAAAGTCGAAGTTCCGCCCGCTTCATGACCGCGTGGTCGTTCGTCGGGTCGAATCCGAATCCAAGACCGCGGGCGGGATCATCATCCCCGATACGGCTAAGGAAAAGCCGCAGGAAGGCGAGATCATCGCCGTCGGTTCCGGCGCCCGCGACGAAGCCGGCAAGCTCGTCCCGCTGGACGTCAAGGCCGGCGACCGCATCCTGTTCGGCAAGTGGTCGGGCACCGAAGTCAAGCTCAATGGCGAAGACCTTCTGATCATGAAGGAATCCGACATCATGGGCATCATCGGCTGAATATCGGCCTCACCCTCATTTAAATCTTCGGGCTCAATCCAAGCCCCTGCCAGGAGCTAAAAATGGCTGCCAAAGACGTAAAATTCTCCCGCGACGCTCGTGAGCGCATGCTGCGCGGCGTCAACATCCTCGCCGACGCGGTGAAGGTCACGCTCGGCCCTAAGGGCCGCAACGTCGTCATCGACAAGTCGTTCGGCGCACCGCGCATCACCAAGGACGGCGTCACCGTCGCCAAGGAAATCGAGCTTGAGGACAAGTTCGAAAACATGGGCGCGCAGATGGTCCGCGAAGTTGCTTCGAAGACCAACGACATCGCCGGCGACGGCACCACCACCGCGACCGTTCTGGCACAGTCGATCGTCCAGGAAGGCCACAAGTCGGTTGCCGCCGGCATGAACCCGATGGACCTCAAGCGCGGCATCGACCTCGCCGTCGCCGACGTCGTCGCGACGCTGATTAAGAACGCCAAGAAGATCAAGACCTCGGAAGAGGTTGCCCAGGTCGGCACCATCGCCGGCAATGGCGACGTGTCGGTCGGCTCGATGATCGCGGAAGCGATGCAGAAGGTCGGCAATGAGGGCGTCATCACCGTCGAGGAAGCAAAGACCGCCGAGACCGAGCTTGAAGTCGTTGAAGGCATGCAGTTCGACCGCGGCTATCTCTCGCCCTACTTCGTCACCAACGCCGAGAAGATGGTTGCGGATCTGGAAGACGCCTACATTCTTCTCCACGAGAAGAAGCTCTCCAATCTGCAGGCCATGCTGCCGATCCTCGAGGCCGTCGTGCAGACCTCGAAGCCGCTGGTCATCATCTCGGAAGATGTCGAAGGCGAGGCCCTGGCCACGCTGGTCGTCAACAAGCTGCGCGGTGGCCTGAAAATCGCCGCCGTCAAGGCGCCGGGCTTTGGTGATCGCCGCAAGGCCATGCTGGAAGACATCGCCATCCTCACCGGTGGCCAGGTCATTTCCGAAGACCTCGGCATCAAGCTCGAGAATGTCGGCCTGAACATGCTCGGCCGCGCCAAGAAGGTGTCGATCTCCAAGGAGAACACCACCATCGTCGACGGCGCCGGCAAGAAGGCCGAAATCCAGGGCCGCGTCGCCCAGATCAAGCAGCAGATCGAGGAGACCACCTCGGACTACGACAAGGAGAAGCTGCAGGAACGTCTCGCCAAGCTGGCGGGCGGCGTTGCCGTCATCCGCGTCGGCGGTGCGACCGAAGTGGAAGTCAAGGAAAAGAAGGACCGCGTCGATGACGCCCTCAACGCGACCCGCGCGGCCGTCGAAGAAGGCATCGTTCCCGGCGGCGGCGTCGCACTGCTGCGCGCTTCGCTGAGCATCAAGGCAACCGGCGCCAACTCCGACCAGGCCGCCGGCATCAACATCGTGCGCCGCGCGCTGCAGGCTCCGGCCCGCCAGATCGCGGCCAACGCCGGTGCGGAAGCATCGATCGTTGCCGGCAAGATCCTTGAGAACAAGGGGGCAACCTTCGGCTACAACGCCCAGACCGGCGAATATGGCGACATGATCGCCATGGGTATCGTCGATCCGGTCAAGGTTGTGCGCACGGCTCTGCAGGACGCGGCCTCGGTCGCCGGCCTGCTGGTCACCACCGAAGCCATGATCGCGGAGGCTCCGAAGAAGGAGTCGGCTGGCGGCGGCATGCCTGGCGGCATGGGCGGCGGCGGCATGGGCGGCATGGGTGGCATGGATTTCTAATCCAGCCAATCTCGCAAGCTTTCGGAAAGGGCGGCAGCGATGCCGCCCTTTTTGTTTGCTTCATAGCGGGCTGCCCCGGCTCAAGCGGCGATATCAATGCACCGCGGCAGTGGCACTCTTGGCCGGCAAAGCGCCCTCAATCAGCGCCGCGACCTCATCGGCTACCGCCAGCACCGGGGCGCGGTCGTGGGTGGCGCGTGCGATCACCATCAGCCCTTCCAGCGATGATTCGACCAGCAGTGCCAGCGCATGCGCGCGGCGCTCGGGCACCCCTGCCCCGACGAAGGCCGCCCTGAGCAAGCCTATCCATTGCTCGAAGGCGGAGCGGCACAACTCGGCCAGTTCCGGCATGTCGATCGGCGAGTCCAACACCACGGGCGCGATCGGGCAACCGAGCGTGAACCGATTGTCTTCCAGCATGCGCGCGACCGACTGGTAGATGTGGTGGACGGCCACCGCCGGGTCCTTTTCGGCTGCAAGGGCCTCGCCCAGCCTTTTCGAGACGTCCTCGACGCTGTCGCGCGTCACCTCGATGACCAACTGGTCCTTGCCGCCCGGAAAATGAAAATAGAGCGAGCCTCTCGGCGCGCCTGAGGCGCTCAATATATCGTTGAGCGACGTGCCGTGGTAGCCGCGCTGCCTCAGCAGCAGCCCCGTCGTCTCGAGTATGCGGGTGCGGGTGTCGTTCGCCATGTCAACCTCTGTCAGGAGTAAGCATTATAGGCCTTGCCTCGAATATGACAATCGGTCTATATATAATATGTAGATCAGTCTACATATACGAGAGGCAAATGCGCAGTTATCGTCTTGAAGGAACCTGCGGGACCAAGTGCCTGGTGATGCGCGACGAGGCGCAGCCGACGCCGAAGCCGCACGAGATCGTCGTGCGTGTCCGCGCCACCGCGCTCAACCGCCGCGATACGATGATCCTCAACGGCACCTACCCGCTGGCGCCGCGCCAAGGCGTTATCCCGCTGAGCGACGGCGCCGGTGAAGTCGTTGCGGTCGGCGATGCCGTCACCCGCTTTGCCGTCGGCGACCGCGTCACCGGCAGTTATTTTGCGCGCTGGATCGATGGCCGCATCAATGCCGGTCTGATCGACCAGCTTGGCTGCACGCTGGACGGGATGCTGGCCGAATACGCCGTGCTCGACGAGCAATGGGCGGTGCGGCTTCCCGATCATCTCGACTGGCATCAAGCGGCGACACTAACCTGCGCCGGCCTGACCGCCTGGAATGCCGTGACGGCGGCCGAAATGCCGAAGCCCGGCCAATGGGTTCTTGTCATCGGTTCAGGTGGCGTCGCGCTATTTGCGCTGCAATTCGCCAAGCTGCTCGGCTGCCGTGTCGTGGCAGTCAGCTCGCGCAACGAGAAGCTGGACCGGTTGCAGGCGCTGGGCGCCGACCTCGTCGTCGCGACCGCCGACATGCCGGAATGGGGTGCTGCGGTACGAGAGCAGACCGGCGGCATCGACCTCGTCGTCGAGACCGGCGGCCCGCCGACCTTCGCGCAGTCGATGATCGCCTGCGCGCTTTACGGGCGCATCGTGCTTCTCACCATACAGGATGCGAAAGGCGGGACGGTGCAGATCCCCGGCCCGGTCTACCAGCGCAGCCTCGCCACCATCAGCCGCCTGTTCGTCGGCAATCGCACCAACCTCGAAGCCATGCTGCGCGCCATCTCGGTGCATCGGCTTAAGCCTGTCATCGACAAGGTGTTCGCCTTCGACGAGGCCAACGACGCCTATCGCTATTTCCAGCAAGGCGACGTCTTCGGGAAAGTGGTCGTCGACAGCGCCTGACTGGTCCGCCCCAAAATCTGATCGACCCCTCAAATCAAAGGAGAGACACAATGACCATTATGACCATTCGTGAAGCAGAGGCCCAATGGCAGGGATCGTTGAAGGAAGGTTCGGGCCGGCTGAAGCTCGGCAGCGGCGTCTTCGAAGGCGCCTACTCGTTCCCGTCGCGTTTCGAGAACGGTCCCGGCACCAACCCCGAGGAATTGATTGCGGCGGCGCATGCCGGCTGCTTCTCGATGGCGCTGAGCGCCGTCCTCGGCCGCGAAGGTTACACTCCCGCACGCATCCACACGATCGCGAAAGCGCATCTCGGCGCCACCGCGGCTGGACCGACGCTGACCCGTATCGAGCTGGAAACCGCGGCAAGCGTCGCCGGGCTGGCGGCGGGGGAGTTCGAGCGGCTGGCGCAGACGGCCAAGGAGAGCTGCCTCGTGTCGCGGGCGCTGGCCGGCGTCGCAGTGATCACGCTCAAGGCCCGCCTCATCGAAACCGCTACCGATCACTGAAGGGAAGGAATATCCAATGACACAGGAACTCGTCATCGACATCGCCGCCGCCAAACGCTCCGCCGAAACGGCCGAGATCATGCGGCGCTACAACGACGTCTTCCAGCGCCACGACCCGTCGGCGCTCGACGATCTGGTGGCGGAAGATTGCGTGATCGAAAACACCACGCCGGCCCCGGACGGCGCCCGCCGCATCGGCAAGGGCGCCTGCGTCGAACTGTGGTCGGCGATCGCAACCGGACCCGGCACGCGCTTCGACATTGAAGAAACTTTCGTCGCCGGCGATCGGGCGACGATCCGCTGGCGCTACTGGATGGGCGACGGCAATTCGCTGCGCGGCGTCAACCTGATGCGCGTGGCGGACGGGCAGATTGTCGAGGCCATGGGCTATGTGAAGGGATAGATTTGCGCTGCCCGCGACCTTCCTGTCTACCGGTCCGCCAGCGCCAGTTTGGCGCCGAGCATGACAAAGGCTCCGGCGAAGGTACGGCGCATCCAGGTCAGCACCTTTGGCCGCGACACGACATGGCTGCGGATTGACGCCGCGAAAACGCCGTAGCCGACAAAGACCACGAAGGTGAGCAGCATGAAGACGCTGCTGAGCTCCAGCATCTGCGACAGCGCATGCGGTTCGGTGGTGCTGACGAATTGCGGCAGGAAGGCAAAGAAGAAGATCGACAGCTTCGGATTGAGGATGTTGATGAGGATGCCCGAAGTGATCACCTTGCCGGCCGAGCGCGGCGCCACATTTTCGTCGACGCTCAGGCCGCCCTTCTCCTTCAGCGTGTTCCAGGCCATGTAGAGAAGATAGGCGACGCCGAGATACTTCAGCGTCTCGAAGGCGACGGCACTGGTATGCAGCAGAGCCGCGAGGCCGGTGATGGCGGCCGCCATGTGCGGAATGATGCCGAGCGTGCAGCCGAAAGCGGCAATGATGCTGGCGCGCGCGCCACGCGAAAGCCCGGCGCTCAGCGTATAGAGAACGCCGGTACCGGGCGAAGCCACGACAATCAGCGACGTCAACAGAAATTCGATGCTCACGGATGGTCTCCCGGTGCTGGCCCTGCCGCCGGCAGCGTAATAAGCGAAACGTGCGGGCACAAGCCAGCCTGAGAGCCTATGCGCATTCAGATCATGCTGTTGGCGTGCAGCTTGCTGTCCGCGACGGGCTGCCGAACTTCCCAGTGTTCGACCAGCTTGCTGTCCTTCAGCCTGAAAATGTCGACAATGGCCAGGCCCTCCTCCTCCGGTTCGCGTTTTGCGTGCATGTGCACGATGACGAAATCCCCTTCGGCAAAAATCCGCTTCACCTCTCCCTTCACGAGGGGAAATGACTGTTTGAGCTGCTGCAGATAGGCTTTGAAGCCGTCCGCACCATCCGCAATGTTCGGATTGTGTTGGATGTAGCGTTCGCCAAAATGCATCGAAGCAGCTTCGATGTTGCCCTGGTTTACTGCTTTGTCGATGAAGTCCAGGACGATCGTTTTGTTGGTCTCGAGCGAATTATGGATCTTGGCTGGAACTGGATTTGATGGTTCGTCACGCATGTTTTTGCTCCTTCAGGTGCCTGCTTCTGCCGGTGTGGACGGGAGCGTCCGCAGGCCGATATTGCCAACATGATCAGCCACGCTTGTGAGACGGTCGATACGCTATTCGCCTGGATTCTTATCCAATCGTCTAATATCGTCAATCTGGTTATCGGCGGAGGATGGTTCTCATGGATGCCTTGTCCGAAGTTCTTGCTTCGCTGAGATTTGGCAGCGCCATGATCGGCAGCGCGACCCTGCATCGGCCCTGGGGTATTTCGGTGGATCCGACAAGGAATGCCGCCATCCACGTCATCCAGAACGGCGAATGCTGGCTGCGGTTAGCCGGTGAAAGGGAGCCGATCCGCTTAGGCGAGGGAGATGTCATCCTTGTCGCGAGCGGTATCGGGCATACCCTTTGCAATCCGGCGGATGCACCGACGGCATCGATATCCGCCGTCCTTTCCGCGAATCGGAGCGGAGCGGAACCGAAAAGCGAAAGCGGCGCGACAACTCTTCTTTGTGCGAGATATTCACTCGACGGCGTCGGGCCATACCCGATGGTTTCGCTGCTTCCTCCGCTGATCCATTTGACCCGAAATCAGATTGGCACCAGCGAGCCGCTGCGGCTTGCCCTGGGACTTCTGCAGGTCGAAGCGAAAGGCGATCTCGGCGGCCACGACATTGTCGCCCCACGCCTTCTCGACAGCACGTTGATCTTCTTGTTGCGTGCCTGGATCGAACATCAGCCACTCGGAACAGGGGGATGGTTTGGCGCCTTGCGCGACAAAGGCATTGCGCAGGCTTTGCGCATGATCCACGAGCAGCCGGGCAATCCCTGGACTATCGCTTCCCTTGCCAGCGGCGCGGCACAGTCTCGAGCCACCTTCGCGCGTCGCTTCGCTCAACTGATAGGACAGCCGCCGCTGTCCTATGTGACCCGGTGGCGGATGAACCTTGCCGCCAAGGCTCTGCGGGAAACGAACCAGAACATTGGCGAGATCGGGCGCGCCGTCGGATATGAATCGGTGCCGTCGTTCTCGCAGGCATTCAAACGATTGACCGGACGATCGCCCGGCCTCTACCGCAGCGACTTTCGCGCATCTGATTGACGAAATTCAAACTGGGACGCCAGCCCGAGGGCCGTCATTCAAGCGTCGGCAGACCGTGAGCCCGACGCGCGATCAGGCAGTCGTCATCGCCCGGCATGCAGGCGCGGCAGACGTCGGGGCGGATGTCGTGGATGCCGCAGGCCGTTGACTTGCCGACCTCGCCGCACAGTGCCGAACAGCGCGCGCCGTCGCAGCGCATACCGGCTTCGTCGGCAGCCACGTATTTTTGCGGGATAAGGTCGAGCTGCGCGTCATCCTCGGTGGAGAAGCGCGGCCATCTGGACGAGTAGGCGCAGCAGGCGCCACAGGTCTGGCAATCGAAGGCAATCGGACCGACGCCCTCTTGTGGCGACGAAAACTCCTCTGCGACCGCCAGGGCAAGCAGCCTTGGCGCAGATTTCCGGTCGGCATTTTGCTGCAAGGACGCTATTTCTTCTTGGGCTTGCGCGGCGGTGCTTCCGCCGGCGACCTGAACAGATCGGTGCCCGCTTCGGCGGCTTCGCCGGTTTTTGGCGCGGCCGCCGGCTTGGCCGGCTTCACGGCGGCAGCAGGCGCTGCCGGCTGGCCCTTGGCGGAAAACTTGATTGCCATATCAATCCTCGTCAGAGAAACGCGATGATGGCGCATTCGGATTGCGAAGGCGGCCGATGAGCGCCGAAACGGCCGTGATGTTCATTTCTTCGGGCGACCAGTTCCTGGCTTCCTCGATGTGCCGGGGCGCCAGTTCGCGATGCGTGCTGCCGCTGTAGGCAGCATCCGGATAGGTCACGCGCTCGTGCGTCTTGGCGTTTTCCCGGACATATTCGATCAGATAATTGGGGCATTCGGCGCGGCCGCGCACGCCGAGCCGCACCTGAGCATCGCCGTGGACACGCCGGCAGCGCTCAAGCTTTTCGAGCACGCGCCGGACATATTCGACCGGCTTGTCTAGTTCACCCACGACATCGGCGATGGTCGAATCGGCGGCGATCGCCTTTTGAGGCACGCGTTTGGTGGCCATCAGCGTTTGCCTGCGCGTTTTGGCGAGGCTGCGAGCGCAACCGCCGCCGCCATGTCGTCGGCTTCCTTCTCCAGGCGCAATTCGCGCAGCCGCGCGGTCTTGGCTTCGCGGGCCTGGCTGACGGCATCCCGTTCGGAATTGATGCGGTCGAGCGACATCGACTGGGTCCGCGTCTTGCTGAAAATGGATTCGGCCTGGTCGCGGGGTTTTTTTGAAGTTGCGGTCAAGGTCTTTCTCCCGGTTCGGAGCACGCCGCCGAAAAGTGGCGAGACTGGTCTTTCGGCCAGGATCCCGCACAAAGCAATACGGCAGCCGGTTTCAAATTGCTGGAACGTCCTTAGAGACCGTTTGGAAATTCTACTCTGACGGCCATCTGATGGGGTTTTCTGCGCTTCCGGTGCTCACGGACCCAAATGTCCGCTGCGCTCCGGTTCTCGAAACCACCACCATATGACTCGCCGGAGCGAATTTCGAAACAGCCTCTTAGCACGTCCGGGCCGTCGAGCAGCGCTCTTTCGGCGGTCGAAGCGCAAAAATGAAAAAGGCCAGGCACCGCCTGACCTCCCATGAGAACGCCTGCGCATCCCGAGAGACGCGCAAGGGAACGTTCTTCTCATGCGCATGAGCGGGGACTTAACCTCCCCGCCACCATGCGCTGGAATTTGCCATTCACCGGTGCCAGTACATCCGTGGTCACCGGTGAGGCTTAATTCCGTTTTAGGCCGCCTTCAACTGGTCGGCGGACATCTTGCCCGACTTGTTGTCGCGGACCATCTCGTAGCCAAGCTTCTGGCCCTCGACGATGTCGCGCATTCCGGCGCGCTCGACGGCTGAGATGTGGACGAAAACGTCGGCAGAACCGTCGTCAGGCTGAATAAAACCAAAACCCTTGGTGGCGTTGAACCATTTAACTGTGCCTGTGCTCATAACGAACCCTTTCCATGGCAAATATTCGTTCGTCGTCATGCGGATGCACAACAACGTTTGTCTCGATTTTGATGGGGGAAGTTCGCCAAAGGCGCGCCTAAGCACGCGGATAACAAAAGTCGGTCAAACAAATATCGACAAAGTTCTTGTAGACTTCTTTGCGCCTTATGTCAATTTTTTTGATTTGTCACACTCGCCGAGGGCGCCGCGACTGCCCGTGCAGGCATATTGGAGAGCGAAAGCCGGGCGAGCCGAAGCCACTTAGCCGGGAACCATTTTGGCGCCGGAGCATTTTCTTCGGTGTCGAAAGCCGTTCTCGAAAGAGCGATCTTGAGAAAAGGCGGACGACAAACAGGACGCCCCCCGCGCAGATAAAAGGCACGAGGGGCGTTCCTGTGTGATGCGACCATTCGCGCCGCTGCCCCTGCTCCTCACAGCATGCCGCGGCTGAGCCCGCCATCCACCGGCAACGCCACGCCGGTGACATAGGCGGCGGCGGCGCTGGCCAGGAATGCGGCAACGGCGCCGAATTCAGCGGGCGTGCCGTAGCGCTTTGCCGGGATTTCGGCCTGACTCTCGGCGGCGATCACAGCAGCGTCGACACCCCTGTCGGCGGCGTCCATCGCGTCGAACTGTTTCGTCCGGTCCGTCGCAAAACGGCCCGGCAGCAACAGGTTGACCGTGACGCCGTCCGCCGCCACTTCGCCGGCCAGCGTCTTGGCCCAGCCGGCGAGCGACGCACGCAGCGCGTTCGAAGCGGTAAGCCCGGGGATCGGCTCGCGGACGGACGTGGAGGAAACGGCGATGATGCGTCCCCAGCGCCGTGCCCGCATGCCTGGCAGGAAAGAAATGGCGATGCGCATCTGGCTCAGCACCATGCTGGTGAACTGCTTTTCCCAGACGCTCGCATCGAAGACGCTGGCCGCGAAGGGCGGCGGGCCGCCGCCATTGAGCAGGACGATGTCGATCCGCTGATGCTCGTCCTCGATGGCACGGATCAGCCGGGAGACGCTGTCGTTGTCGGAAAGATCGGCGCTGAAGGTCGAGCAGACGGGGCTGGCGGACTCGATCGCGCGCCGCGCCGCATCCAGGGTCTCCTCCCCTCGTCCGACCAGGATGATCTCCGCGCCTTTCGCCGCGAGCGCTTCGGCGACGCCGAAACCCAGGCCCTTGCCTCCGCCGAGAACAAGCGCCTTCCGCCTCTCAAGATTTGTATTTATCAAGCCAAGCCTTCCCCTGGTTTCGCTGCGCACTCTCGGATCAGGCCCGAGTGCATGCTTTGGGGGTGCATCAGCGGACATGCACAATGGCGTCGGCTTCGACCGAAACATTGGCCGGCAAGCCGGCCATGCCGAGCGAGCAGCGGGCATGCTCGCCACGCTCGCCGAAAACATGGAGCAGAAATTCGGATGCTCCGTTGCCGACCTCCGAATAGGCCGCAAAGCCGGCCGCCGCGTTCACATAGACGGTCAGCTTGGCGAATCTCACGACGCGCTCGAGATTGCCGTCCAATTCCTTGTCCAGCCAATAGACGATGTTGGCCGCGCAGAGCCGGGCGGCGTTCCGCGCCGCGGCCAGATCGATCTCTGCGCCGACCTGGCCGATCGCAGCGATCTCCTGCCCGATCTCGGGGATCTGACCGGAGACATAGACGATGTCTGCGACCCGAACCGTCGGCGAGAACGGCAAAGCGGGCCGATCGAGCGACGGCCAGGCGACACCGAACTCCTCAAATCTTTGTCTGTAGGACAAGGTGGCTGCTCCTGTTTTCGTTGGTGCGAGCGGACCTTGAATTCAGATCGGGCTTTCGGGTAGCCTGATAGTGCTGACACAGCTATCAGGAATTCTTATGACTAGCGATATCGACATCAGGCTGCTGCGCGCCTTCGTCACCGTGGCCGATACGGGAACGGTGAGCCGGGCCGCCGATCGGCTTGCCCGCACCCAGGCGGCGGTGAGTATGCAGCTTCAGCGCCTCGAGGGTGAAGTCGGCGCCGAGCTGCTGCGCCGTTCGCCGCGCGGCGTGACGCTGACCGAGGCCGGCGAGATCCTGCTCGCCTTCGCCCGCAAGGCCATCGCGATCGGCGACGATGCCAGGCGCGAGATAGAAGGCCGCAGGCTGGTCGGCCGTGTCCGGCTGGGCATCGTCGAGGATTTGGCGATAACGCGGCTGCCGTTGATCATCGCCGAATTCCGCCGCCGGCATCCTTCCGTGGAGATCGAGCTGACGTCGGCCAGCAGCAGCGATCTCAGCAAGTCGCTGGGCGAAGGAAGATGCGACATCGTCATGGCCGATCCGGCGCGCTTCACAATGGCGCCGCGAGGCCATGTGTCACGACAGCTGGTCTGGGCGGCAAGCCGCATGATCGAGATCGATGACGAGGTCGAGCTTCCGCTGATCATCTTCGAAGGCGCCTGCTCCTGGCAGGACAGAATGCTGGCCTCGCTCGCCGAGGCCGGGATCGGCTGGAAGATCGGCTGCCGCGTGTCGACCTTCGCGACGCTGATCTCGGCGCTGAGGGCCGGGCTCGGCATCGGGCTTCTGCTGCAAGAAGGACTGCCGCCCGACTGCCAAAGCCTCAACGGACGCTTCAACCTGCCGCCGGCGGCGATGGCGGATTTCGGCGTCTATCTCGCGAGGGACCCGTCGCGGCTGGTCGAGGAGTGTGGCGATTTCCTGCGAGCGGGATTCGAAGCGTAGCGAAATATCTGACGCCGTTCACCGTTCCTGGTCGGTCGGGCGGATGACGATCTCGTTGACGTTGACATGTGCCGGCTGGCTCACGGCGTAGAAAATGGCCGCGGCGATGTCCTCGGCGGTCAGCGCCTCCATGGCGGCGAGCCGCTGGTCGAGCCCGGCCTTCGCCGCCGGGTTGGTGACATGGTCGCCGAGTTCGGTGCGCACAAGGCCAGGCTCGATGACGGTGACGCGAACCTTATCGGCATAGACTTCGCGGCGCAGCGATTCGGAAAAGCCGACGACGCCGAACTTGGTTGCGGCATAGCCGCTGGCGCCGGGATTGGCGACGCGTCCGGCGATCGACGAGACATTGACGATGTGACCCTTGGCGGCCCTCAGATGCGGCAGCGCCGCCTTGGTGACGCCCATCAGCGCCAGCAGGTTGAGCTCAATCATGCGGCGCCAGTCGTCGAGTTCGGCATCGGCGGCCGGCGACAGAAGCATGACACCTGCATTGTTAACGAGGATGTCGAGGCGGCCCCATTCGGTGACAACCTTGTCGACCATGGCGGTGACATCGTCGTTGCTGGTGACGTCGGCCTCGATGCGGAGCGCCGTGCCGCCGGCCTTTTCGATACGTGCGGCCAGCGCTTCGAGACGATCGGCGCGGCGTGCGGCAATCGCCACCTTGGCCCCGGCGGCTGCGAGCGCCACAGCCGTTGCCTCGCCGATGCCCGAGGAGGCGCCGGTGACGAGTGCGACCTTGCCGGCCAGTGCGGAAGAAACAGAAGTCATTGTGAAGTCTCCAAGGCCCCTGCCCGATCTTCAGATAGGCCGCGGGCCGCGAAGTGGAAGACCGGCTTTGCTCGGCTCTACTCGTCTGGGCCGGGCTCCGGCCAAGGCTCTTTCGCCGCCTCGGCATACCAGTGCCGCATCGCCGGGATCGAAAGCACGGCGTCGACATAGGCGCGGGTGTCGGGCGCCAGCGTGCCACCATAGGTGTCGAAGCGGGTGACGACCGGCGCGTACATGGCATCGGCCGCGGTGAAACGGCCAAACAGAAACGGCCCGCCTTTGCCGTATTTTTCGCGGCATTCGCGCCATAGCCCTTCGATGCGCGCCCGTTGCGCCTCACCTTCGGCGTCGAGCGGCTTGTGGCCTTTCGGCCGGCGCAAATTCATCGGCCAGCCATAGCGGACCTCGCGAAAGCCGGAATGCATCTCTGTCGCCGCCGAGCGGGCCAGCGCGCGGGCGCCGATGTCGGCCGGCCACAGCTTTTTCTCGGGAAACAGCTCAGCAAGATATTCAAGGATGGCAAGGGTTTCCCAGACGATCCGGACCTCGCCATTCGGCAGCCGATGGTTCAGCACCGGCACCTGGCCGGTCGGCGATATCCTGGCCAGATTGGCCGCGGTCTCGGGCGTGCGCAGGCGCACAAGACCTTCCTCGAACGGGATCTCCAGATGCTTCATCGCCAGCCACGGCCGCAGTGACCACGACGAAAAACACTTGTTGCCGATGAAGAGCGTGAATTCAGCCATTGTCCCTCCGGCCCTGTCTGTTCGGGCGTTCTGGTGCACCCTATCCTGTCGGCTTCGCGGCCGGAAGCTATCCCAATCGACGGGCAGAACCCGGAACCTAAGCGATTCGCGACCGTTTCTCCAGGCGAACGGTCCAGGAGATGCGAGATGGTGAACAAGGATCAGGTTGCCGGCGTTGCCAAGCAAGCCAAGGGCTCGGTCAAGCAGACCGCCGGCAAGGCCACCGGCAACAGGCGCACCGAGGCCGAAGGCGACGTCGACAAGGCCACCGGCAAGATGCAGAAGGCTTACGGCGACGTGAAGGACAAGGTGAAGAAGGCGCTTTGACGCCGGCCCTTCGTGAACCAGGAAGAGGCGGCTCGGCCGCCTTTTTTGGCCCTCTCCTGCCCGTCAGAAAGTCAGGCTTTTGCTGTATGCCTTGGTGAAGGTGACCTCGCCATGATCTCCGGCGGCTTCGCCCAGCACCACATCCATGCTGTTTCCCGTCACCCGCGCCAACGCAAAGCCGCCCATGAAGGCGGCCTTCGGCTTGAACAAGTCGACCCCGTCACGGTGGTAGATCATCGGCGTCGCGTGCTGGTGGCCATGGAAGATGCCGACGACGTTGTAACCCTTCAGCACAGCCACCAGCGCCTGCCTGTCGGCTTCGCTCCACCAGTGGGGCGGACCCTTGCCGCCGTCGTCGAAGGTTTTCTCGGCGGCGTCCCATCTTT
Organism: Mesorhizobium sp. M0018; assembly: GCF_040323955.1. NCBI lineage: Bacteria > Pseudomonadati > Pseudomonadota > Alphaproteobacteria > Hyphomicrobiales > Phyllobacteriaceae > Mesorhizobium > Mesorhizobium sp. M0018. Next base: position 92,357 of record NZ_JAMYVL010000015.1, read on the forward strand.
CGATCGAAAAAGTATCCCAGCCATAATGCTGGAACAGGATGACCGGGCGGCCGTCGCCGGCATAGGTTGCCAGGTCCTGCTTCAGCCATGGCAGGCTGCTGGTGGCGCCATGGCCGGTATCGCCGGCGAAACGGTGCGTCTGGACAAGATGCAGGCCGCCCCAATCCCATGAATAGCAATCGGTCCCGACATCGTAGTCGGTCGCCGGCGCAGGCGGCTTGAAGAACACGCCGGGGCGGTGGTTGACCTCGACGTAGTCGCGCATTTCGCGGCGGTACCAGTCGACATGCGAGCGCGGGCCGTTCTGGTCGAGGTCGTGGTTGCCGAGGCCGACATAGACCGGCATGTGCACGCGGTCGGGGCCGACGCCTTGCTGGTAGCGCTGGCTGAACTGAAGCAGTTGCGTGCCCTCGCTGGGCTGGGTGATCTGGCCGCCGCCATCATCGGTGATGTCGCCGCCAACGACCAGGCCGAGCGGCGTGCCGATGTTGCCCGTCGAGCGCAGGCCGGTGGCAACGCCATCGATTTCAGCCGGCCATTGCCTGTCGCCGACGCCGTTGAGTGCGGCGACGTTGCGCAGCAAGGCAGCGTCGGTCTTGCCCTCCTGCTCGCAATGCGGGCTCAATCCGTTCGCCGTGCGGCAGGCATGGACATCGGCGATAAACAAGAAGGTGGCGTCGATCGGCGGGATGCGCTGGCCGGTCTGGCCGAAGGCCGGGTGCGAAACGGCGCCGGCCGCGGCAAGGCCCGCTGCCTGCATCAGGAACCTGCGCCGGGAAACCGGCCGGGCGGGAATGCGATGCATCATGCGCTAAAATTCAGCACGACGGGGACCGGCAGTCCAGTTGCTCGTAAAGTATGTCGACACGTTCTCCCAGGTCTGGCATTGCTTTCGGCATTCAACTTGCGCGGGCAAAGGAGGACGCCATGAAAGCTACATCCATCGGCATGACAATGGCGATTCTGGCGGTGACGAGCGCAGCGCATGGCGCCGGGTGCATCGACGCCAAATCGGCCAAGGCCGGCTTCATTCTCGAAAGGCCCGGCATCCACAGCGAATTTCGCCCGGCGGCGGGCGGAATGGTGGCGGTTGCCAACAAATACCAGTCGCAATCGCCGCAGTCGCAGTACCTGTTCGGCGGGCTGATCGAGGTGTTTCGCGACAGCAGCACGGGGCAGCTGGCGATGATCCCGTTTTCCGATCTCAGGAAGGTGTTCCCGCTGAAGGCGGGTGCCAAGAGCAAGATCGTGTTTGCCCGTCTTGCACCGAACAAGCCGCCGAAGGGCACCGAGACGCTGGAGATCAACGTCAAGGGCAAGGAGACGTTCAGCCTGGGTGACTGCAAATACTCCGTACTCGCGGTCAAGCAGACGATCAGGAGCGAGGCCGGCGAGACGCGGGACGAGTTCACCGCGCTTTACGCACCCGACCTGCAGGCAGTTGTGGCCAGGCGCTATGACGAGGGCACTAGCGCCGAAAGCGTGGTCGGCTACGAGCTGATCAAGCCGCTGCCGAATTAAGAGCTCGGCCTCCCGCCTCGGTCGCGATATCAGCGACTGCGGCCTCTGTCCTGCCAGCGTTAAAGCGCTCTGTGCAGTATCCTGCGACGTCGCCTCGTGACTCCCTGTTCCAATGCCATCAGGCAATCGCGCAGCACGCTTGCGTCCTGCGCGGTCTTGGCCATCGACATGGCGCCGGAATAGCTGGCGACAGCCAACGCTGCGAAGCGCTGCGGATCGATGCCCTGTTCCCGGCCCGCCTGCTGGTCGGCCCTGATCTTGTCGGCGATCGCCTGACGCCAGGTAGAAAAAATGCTGGCAAGGGCAATGCGGAAATCCGGATCGGCAAGCGACAGTTCATGCGCCAGGTTGTTGAGCGGGCAGCCGCGCACGAAACCCTGCTGCTCCAGCTCCGCCGCGACGGCCGCGAACACGGAGCGCACGCCCTCGCGCGCTGAGGGAGCCATCCGCACCGGCGCGATCCATGTCTCTTCTACGGCGGCGGCGACCCGCTCCTCGATCACTGCGAGCGCCAGCGCCTTCTTGGTCGCGAAATGGTGGTGCAGCGCGCCGCCGGTGACGCCCGCCGTCGCCATCAGGTCGCCCATGCTGGACGCATGATAGCCGCGTGCCTGAAACGCCTCCTCGGCGACATCGAGCACCTTTTTGCGCATGCCTTCGGGGTCGTTGGTGCGTTTTTGAGCCCGCGACCTTGGGCGAGCGGATATCTCTGCTGACATCTTCACACGATAGCAGATTGACAAAACAGGACAACCGGTCTGTTTTGTAAAACAGGATGACTGTCCTGTTTTGGAGATCGCGCAATGAACCTGCCTTTGAACGCCATACCTAATCCCGATATGCTCGCCTCGCCCGTTGTCGAACTCAGGCAATACACGCTGAAACCCGGCAGGCGCGAGACGCTGATCGGCATCTTCGACAATCACCTGATCGAGGGCCAGGAAACCGCAGGGATGACCATCATCGGCCAGTTCCGCGATCTCGACCGGCCGGATATGTTCGTCTGGCTGCGCGGCTTCGACGGTATGGAAGCGCGGAAAAACGCTCTGACCGCCTTCTATGACGGGCCGGTCTGGGCTGCCTGGCGCGACGCCGCCAACGCCACGATGATCGATTCTGACGACGTGCTGCTGCTGAAGCCGGCCTGGCCAGGCGCCGGCCTAGACCTCTCGGGATCGCTACGATTACCCCAGGCGGACCTCGAAAAACCGAGCGCAAGCAGTGATTTGCAGGCAATTGTTGTCATCAGGATTCATCATTTGCAACCGGGCCTGGAAGCCCGTTTCGCCAATGACTTCCAGACCGCGGCCCTTCCGGTGCTCGCCGCATTTGGCGCGTCGCCGCTCGCCGCCTTCGTTACCGAGCATGCCGAAAACAGCTTTCCGCGGTTGCCGGTGCGGGCCAGCGAAAACGTCTTCATCAGCATCACCGGTTTCGCCAGCGCCGATGCACATGCCCGCCGCGAGGCAGCCTTGGCCGCATCCCCGGGGTGGCAAGTGTTCGAGCAGGCCGCGCAGCGGGATTTGGCCAGGCCCGTGGAGGTTCTGCGCCTGGCGCCCACGGCGCGGTCGCTGCTCGGACAGCCAACGCCGGCGTGACCAACGCCGTTGAAAGCCACCTATGTGCACTGAACCCCTGTCTGGTTCACGCCTGAAAATGCCTGCCATGGATCACCTGGTAACGCGTGGTCCATGCGGTTGCCTGCTCCAGATCAAGGCAAACGCGCAGCAGCCGGTGATCCTCGTTCTTGCGGCCAATGAGCTGGATGCCAATCGGCAGGCCGTCTTTCGACTGGAAAAGCGGCAGGCTGGCGGCCGGTTGGCCGGTGACGTTGAAGATTTCTGTGAAAGGCGCAAAGCCGTAGGCCCGGCTCGCCCAAGCCCCGTAATCGAAGACAGCACCATCGCCATGGATGGCGCCAAGCCGGGGCGGCAGGTCGGCCGTCGTCGGCGTCATGATCAGGTCGAACCCATCGAACGCCATCGCCAGCGCCAGCGAAGCGCTGTGCACATGGTCCTGCGCCCTGAGATAATCGGCGGCCGAGGATCGCCGAAAACTGTCGAGCGCGTGACGAGTCAGGCTTTCGATTTCGCCGGCCTCCGGCATCCGCCCGATCTCGTCGGCGCGCTCGTCAACCAGCCGCGCGACCTCCGACATCCAGAAGATGCTCCAGTCCGCTTCGGCGCTGGCTTCCCGCGGGAAGCGCGCCTCTGTGACCTCGTGCCCCCTGTCCTCGAGGAGGATCATGGCTTCCTGGAATTTTGCCCCGATCTCGGACGCGACTGGCGTGCCGTCCGGCCGACGCGCCAGGCACGCGACGCGCAGACGCTCGCCGGGCGAAGACAGCCAGTCCAGGTAGGACGGCACCGATTTGGACACGGAGTAAGGCGCTCCTTGCTCTGGACCGGCAGTCATGTCCAGCATGGCGGCGCTGTCGCGAACGGTGCGGGACAGCACGTTCTCGGCGTAGAGCCCGGCGCCGACCTGACCTCGACCAGGCCCGACAGGCGTGAGCCCGCGCGACGGCTTCATGCCGAACACGCCGCAACAGGCAGCCGGCACCCGGATCGATCCGCCGATATCGGAACCGTGGGCGACCGGCACCATGCCGCTCGCCACCGCGGCAGCAGCTCCGCCGCTTGAGCCGCCCGCCGTCAGCGAAGGATCCCAGGGGTTCGAGGTGGGGCCGCGAAAGCTGGGTTCGGTGACGAAGTCGTTGGCAAATTCAGGCGTGTTTGTCTTGCCCAGCAAGATCAGACCGGCGGCCCGCCAGCGCCGGACGATCTCGCTGTCGGGCTTCGGCGCGGCATCCTTGAAGTAGAGCGACGAGTGCGTCGTCGGCCACTCCCGTACATTGACGCCGGTGTCCTTGACCAGAAAAGGAATGCCGGCGAGTGCCGCCTGCCGGTTGCAGCTTGCGGCAACGGAAAGCGCCCGGTCCGCATCGATCAGCGTCACGGCATTGAGGGCGGGATTGATGCTTTCGATCGCTTCGATAGCCGCCTCGACGACCTCGACGGCTGATAATTCGCCAGAGCGAACATGCCCGGCCAGGGCGACGGCATCCAACGCCACGTATTCGGAAAGATTCATGACTGCTCTCAGCCCGGACTACCGGTCGCTTCGGCTGTCGGCTGGGGTCCAGCTTTGGTACCGACCTTGAAATACCGGCCGATGGCTGCCGCGACCAATGCCGGATCCTCCCAGTGCGGGTTGTGTCCGCATCGCACCGCGCTTACGAACGCGGCGCTAGGGATTTCTTCGAGGAGCCGCCGTTGGTGCGTTTCGTCGAAGAGAAGGTCGCGCCCGCCAGCAATGACAAGCGCCGGCCGGCGCAGCATGCGCGCCTTGTCGGTCAGATCGACGCGCCGAACCTGCTCCAGGATTGCGCACCAAAGTGCCGCCGGCATGGCTGACGCCTCCTTTGCAGTCATGGTCAGGAATTCCGCTGGAACCTCGGCCTCGCAGGCATGCCAATAGTCATAGAACGGATCGGCCGGCGATATCGGGTCTCGAAGCGCCCGCACACCAATGGTCATCGGGTGATCCTCACCGATCTGCGGCCGCAGCGTTCCGGCCATCAGCACCAGGCCGCCGATCATCTCGGCGTAGCGCGCGGCTGCCTCGATCGCCACCATACTGCCTAGGGAATGCCCGACCAGAACCGGCCGCTCGAGCCGCAATCGCTCGATCAAACTCGCCACATCTTCCGCGAAATCCGCCGGGGCGAAGCCGCGTGTCCCGGCCGGCGAGGCGCCATGCCCGCGCAAGTCTGGAATGACAAGCCGGCGCCCGGCGAGATGCGGCGCCAGCAAGGAGAAGCTGCGGCTCGTGTCGGAGAAGCCGTGCACCAGCACCAGCGCGGGCTCCTGCCCGGCGATTTCGACGCAGGCCGTTTCAGTGCAGCCGGCACCGACCCTGCGCTTGCGGCCGTTCCAGCCCGCCTGATCGGCCGATATCACAGGCCGAGCTGCTGCTTGACTGCGTCGAGCGCGGGCTTGCCATCGAATGTGGTGACACCGGTAAGCCAGGCGCCGAGCCTATCCGGATTCTCCTTGAGGGCCTTCAGGCCGGCTTCCTCCGGCTTCATACCGTCATTGATGAGATAGCCCATGCCGAGATTTTCGAAATCGACATCGAAGGCGAGGTTCTTCAGCAACTGCCCGACATTCGGGCATTGCTGCAGATAGCCCTTGCGCACCTGCGTCGTCACCGTCGCGGCGCCGAAGTTCGGGCCGTAGAACTTGTCGCCGCCGCTCAGATATTTGAAGTCGTACATCGTGTTCATTGGATGCGGCGCCCAGCCCTGGAAGACGATGAAGCGCTTTTCCTTGATCTCGTAGCCGACCTCGGAAAGCATGCCGGCTTCACTCGATTCGACGACCTGCCAGCCATCGAGGCCGAGCGACTTATCGGCGATGGCGTCCATCATCAGCTGATTGGAGCCCGGCTCGATGCCGTACATCTTCCTGCCGAACTTGTCGGCGAACTTTTGCAGGTCGGCAAAATCCTTGACGCCGGCCTCCCAAACGTAAGTCGGCACGGCAAAGGTGTATTTGGCGCCGACGAGATTGACGCGCACATCGTCTACCGAGCCGTCCTTCTTATAGGGCTCGTAGTAGGTGATCATCGCCGGATCCCAATAGCCAAGGAACAGGTCCAAATCATTGTTCTTCAATGATTCATAGATGACGTTGATGCCCAGAAGCGAGCTTGCCGGCTTGTAGCCGAGCGCATCGAGCAAGACGCTGGTGACGCCGGTGGTGAAGGCAAGGTCGTTCCATCCAGGCTCGGCCATGCGCACGACCTTGCATTGCTCAAGTTCAGCCGCAAAGGCCGGCTGGCTAGCCAGCAGGACGCAGAGCGAGGCGCCCATTCCAAGGCTACGAAGCATTTCGGTTCTCCTCATTTCACCAACAGTGTTGACCGCCTGATTTTTATATTGTCCCACTGGTCAATTCTTGATCTCGACGGACGAAAATGTCAACGTCGGTTTTCGATGCATGGATCCGGCCCGTGAAACTCAAGCGTCTCAGCGACATACGCCGCAAGGAGCTGCGGCAAGCCGCCTTTGCCGTGCTTCAGCGCGAAGGCATAGCTGGCGCCACCATAGAAAAAGTGGCGGCACAGGCCGGCGCGTCGAAAGGCATCGTGCTGCACTATTTCAACAGCAAGCGGGAGCTGTTCGAGCATGCCATGCGCGAATCGAACCTGGTGCTGCGGCATGCGGTGGTCGAGCGGCTGAGACAGGCGCGCACGCCAATGCAACGGATAGAGGCCATCATCGAAGGCAATTTCGAGCCGCATCTCTTCCAGCCGTCCCTCTGCCACGCCTGGCTTTCGCTTTGCGCGGAGGTGCCGCGCGACGAAAAGCTTGCCCGCATCCAGAAGGTGATCCATGCGCGCATGCGCTCCAACCTGCTATCTGGCCTGCGCGGTCTGGCGCCGGCACGCGATGCTGACGAGATCGCTTTCGGCGTCACCGCCCTGATCGACGGGCTGTGGTTGCGGCTTGGCCTGCAGCCAGGCAGCGTCACGCGTGAACAGGCCATTCATCAGGTCAAGGATTTCGTCGCTACGCGGCTGGCTGTTCGGCGCGGTGCAGCCGCTGCCGAATAGACAGGCGCATCAGCCGAAAGTTCATATTGTAGGATAGGCCGGCGGCTTGACCACAATTGGCGACGGCGCTGTTCTGCTTATCAGACAAGACGGCAATGCGCGGGAGTGTTGGATGAGACTAGGCGGCAAACGGGCACTGGTCACCGGCGGCTCGGACGGGATCGGGCTGGCAATCGCCGAGGCTTTCTTGCGCGAAGGCGCGGACGTGCTGATCGTCGGCCGCGACGGCAAAAAACTCGACGCCGCCCGCAAGCAGCTCGGGGATAATGTCGACACGCTGTCGGCCGACCTGTCGGCCAGCGCCGGCATCGATGCCGTGGTCGAGCATGCCAGGCGCGGCCCACCTGTCGATATCGTCGTCAACAATGCCGGCGTAGCGTTCCTTGTGCCGTTCGAGACCGTCAGCGAGGACCAGTTCCAGCAGTCATTCGCGCTCAACGTCACGGCGGTATTCTTTCTCACCCAACGGCTGTTGCCGCATCTCGCGCCGGGTGCGGCTTCGGTGATCAACATCTCGTCCTATTTCGCGCACAAGATGATCCCGAAGCGGCCGTCCAGCCTCTATTCGCTGTCGAAGGGCGCGCTCAATTCGCTGACCAAGTCGCTCGCCTTCGAGCTCGGGCCGCGCGGCATAAGGGTCAACGCGATCGCGCCCGGCACGGTCGACACAGCGATGCGGCGCAGGTCGATCGAAAACCTGCCTGAGGCCGCGCAAGCCGAGCTCAAGGCCTATGTCGAGCGCAGCTATCCGCTCGGCCGCATCGGCCGGACCAGCGACCTTGCCGGCATCGCGGTCTATCTCGCCAGCGACGAAGCGGCATGGACCAGCGGCGGAATCTTCGCCGTGGATGGAGGATACACGGCGGGGTAAGGTTGTTGCGATCTCCCCCCTCGAGGGGGAGATGGCCGGCAGGCCAGAGGGGTCGTCTCGCGTGGAACACCAGCCTGTTCCGTCCGCTATGGGAGTTGCGTCAAGACCTGACCGCCCCCTTCTGTCGCCTTCGGCGACATCTCCCCCTCAAGTGGGGAGATTGCCAGCACCTTCAACCGATTTGCATTCCCGTCACCCGCAATCTCCGCTTGAAGGCATTTGTGCAACGCGATACGCCGTTTGCAAATTGCAAACCGGAGAGACTTCGTGAGCGCGCCAGAGACCAGAACCGAAACCGACACGTTCGGTCCCATCGAGGTCGCCGCCGACCGCTATTGGGGCGCGCAGGCGCAGCGTTCGCTTGCCAATTTCAAGATCGGCTGGGAGAAACAGCCGGCGTCGATCGTGCGGGCGCTGGGCATCGTCAAGCGGGCGGCAGCGGAGGCCAATATGGAGCTGAAGCGGCTCGATCCGGCGATCGGCAAGGCCATCATCGAGGCCTCGCAGGAGGTCATCGACGGCAAGCTGAACGAGCATTTCCCGCTGGTCGTCTGGCAGACAGGCTCAGGCACCCAGTCCAACATGAACGCCAATGAGGTGATTTCCAACCGGGCGATCGAGCTTTTGGGCGGCGTCATGGGATCGAAGAAGCCGGTGCATCCCAACGACCACGTCAACATGAGCCAGTCGTCGAACGACACCTATCCGACGGCCATGCACATCGCCTGCGCCGAGCGCATCACTCACGACCTGCTGCCGGCGCTAAGACATTTGCATAAGGCACTCGAGGCCAAGACCAGGGCTTTCGCCCACATCGTCAAGATCGGCCGCACCCACACCCAGGACGCGACGCCGCTGACGCTTGGCCAGGAATTCTCCGGCTACGCGGCGCAGGTCGCCTCGTCGGTCAAGCGCATCGAAATGACCCTGCCCGGCCTGCAGGAGCTGGCGCAGGGCGGCACCGCGGTCGGCACCGGCCTCAATGCGCCGGTCGGTTTTGCCGAAAAGGTGGCGGCGCGCATCGCCGCGATCACCGGCATCGATTTCGTCACCGCGCCGAACAAGTTCGAGGCGCTGGCCGCGCATGATTCCATGGTCTTCTCGCACGGCGCCATCAATGCCTGCGCGGCGGCGCTGTTCAAGATCGCCAACGACATCCGCCTGCTCGGCTCCGGCCCGCGTTCGGGCCTCGGCGAATTGTCGCTGCCGGAAAACGAACCGGGCTCCTCGATCATGCCGGGCAAGGTCAATCCGACCCAATGCGAGGCGATGACGCAGGTTTGCGTGCAGGTGTTCGGCAACAATGCGGCGATCAGCTTCGCCGGCAGCCAGGGCCATTTCGAGCTCAACGTATACAATCCGCTGATGGCCTATTGTTTCCTGCAATCGGTACAGCTGCTGGCCGACGCTTCCGTGTCGTTCACCGACAATTGCGTCGTCGGCATCGAGGCCCGCGAAGACAACATCAAGGCAGCACTCGACCGTTCGCTGATGCTGGTGACGGCGCTTGCGCCGACGATCGGCTACGACAACGCCGCCAAGATCGCCAAGGCGGCGCACAAGAACGGCACCACGCTGCGCCAGGAAGCGCTGGCCACCGGGCTGGTCAGCGAAGCCGATTATGAGCGGCTGGTGCGGCCGGAGGACATGACGCATCCAGGCTAGGGCGTTGATATGCCTGGATCTCAACACCCATGTTGATCGCGAAAACGTTACCTTGGTGAACAATCCGTAACCAATCTGGCATCTTTGGTGAACAGTCGGCCTGCGCTAACTAGACGGGTATCCCAAGCCGTTTGGCCAAATCCTTCTGGAGAGTTACGCATGTCCACCAACACGTCCGCCAATACTTCGTTTGCCGGTTCCGGCACCGCCGCCGGCGCCTCGGGCACGATCCTGCTCGGCCGCATCCTGCTTTCGGTCATCTTCCTGCTTTCGGGTTTCGGCAAGCTGACGGCGATTGCCGGCACCGCCGGCTATTTCGGCAGCCTTGGCCTGCCGCTGCCGATGGTGACCGCCATTGTCGTCGGCCTTATCGAACTGCTTGGCGGCCTGGCCATCCTCGTCGGCTTCCAGACCCGGATCGTCGGCTGGGTAATGGCGATTTTCACCGTCGCCACCGCCCTGGTCGCCCACACCGGCTGGGCCGATCAGATGCAGATGATCAATTTCATGAAGAACCTCGGCATTGCCGGCGGCTTCCTCGTGCTCGCCTCCTCGGGCCCAGGCGCGTATTCGATCGACGCCAAGCGCGGCTGAAGCAGTCCAGCATTTCCTGAACAAAAGGGGCGCGGAATTTTCCGCGCCCCTTTTTCGTTGTCGTTTGTGCCTGTCGGTCCGCTGACCGGAATTCTGCTAGGATCGGGCTCTTGGCCACCCGGCCGACAACGGAGGTTACCATGCCCCGCAATGCGCTGCTTTTGCTTTCCCGACTGCTGTTCGCCGCACTGTTCGTGCCGTCCGGCTTCCACGCGCTGACCGACATTGCCGGCACGACCGGCTATTTCGCCGGCCTTGGCCTGCCGCTGCCGACGCTGGCTGCCTGGGGCACCGGGCTGTTCGAACTGATCGCCGGGCTGCTCATCCTCGTCGGCTTCAAGACGCCGATCGTGGCGCTGCTGCTCGCCGCCTTTTGCGTCGCGACAGCGTTCATCGGCCACTATGGCCAGGGCGGCGGCGATCCGACGCTGACCTTCATGCATTCGCAGATGCTGATGAAGGACATCGCGATATCAGGCGGTTTTCTGGCGCTGGCGATGGCTGGCGCGGGTGCATGGTCGGCCGACGGCCGGATGGCTGCGGTGGGATCCAGAGGAATTGCTTCAGTCTAGATCCAGCTTTCTCGACCGTCCAATTGTCGAAGTCGGCGCTGCCCCTCATCGCCCTGCCGGGCACTTCTCCCCGTATAGTGACGGGGAGAAGGAAGCTGGCCGAGATCTCGGCACCGTTACTGCAACGCTGGAGGTGAGCGAAATCCTTTGCGAAGGTGCCCTTCTCCCCGTCACTATACGGGGAGAAGATGCCGGCAGGCAGATGAGGGGCGGCGCAGACCTGAAGCGATTGCCTGGCTGAGACACTACTTCACCGACATGCTAGGCCCGCCCTCGACCGCCAGCACCAGCCGGCGATTGGTGACCCTTGCCAGTTGTGCCAGCCGGCCGGCGGGCCGCTCGCCGTAAAGATCGGCCAGTGCTGCCGGCAGCACCAGCGCCAGCACGCCATTGCCGCGGTTTTCCCATTTCAGTCGCGACATGACGCCGGGCATTGCCGCCGTCAGGAGATAGACGACGCGCAGCAGCGCCGCCAGCACGCGGGCCCGTTCGAGATAGCGCGGTGTCGCCAGTCCGCGGATTTCCGGAGCGGCTTCATTGAACACGCCCTCGTGGCGAAACAGGCTGACAAGCGCCAGGAAGGCGCGGCCGGGATGATCGACGCCGATGAACGAGGCGTGGGCGATGATGTTGAGCGATTGCTTGCCGCGATATTCGGGATGGGCACGCCAGCCGATATCGGCGAGCAGGCAGGCGGCGTGGCGGTAGCGCGCCTCATCCCTGGTCTCGTCGATGCCGAAGGCGGCGAACGCCTTGCCGGTCCACTCGACAAGCTCATGCGCGTGGTCGACCGAGCGCGAGCGCAGGCGGGCAAGCTCTTCCGCCGCCGAGATCAGCGGATCGGCTTTCTGCTCGGCCTTGTCGAGCAGCGAATAGAGAAAGCCCTCGCGCACGCCCAGCGCCGAGACGATGATCTTCGACGGCTGCATCGCCGCCATGATCTCCTGCAGCACGATGGCGCCATAGGGCAGCAGCGAGCGGCGGTTCTTGGAGATGCCCTCGATGCCTTTGATCTTGTCGATCTCGGCCTTAGCAACCTGCCGGAGGAAGTTCGCGGCGCTTTCGATGCCGATCTCGTAATGGTGCATGACGCCTAGCGGGTAGTTGGTCATTTCCATGTGTAGCCGGGCGAGATTTCGCCAGGTGCCGCCGACCGTGTAGAACGCCCTGCCCTGCCCGCCCTTCAGCAATTTCGCCCGCGCCAGTTGCTCGCGCGTGATCCTTGCCGCCTGGGTCAGCGAGTTCTTCGCCATGTCCTGCAGGCGCAGGCCGCCCAACGGCAGCGTGATGCCGTCACCGATCGTCTCACCATCGATGTCGATCAGCTCGAGGCTGCCGCCGCCAAGATCGCCGGCGATGCCGTTGGCCGGATGGAAACCGGAAATGACGCCGAGCGCCGAATAATGGGCTTCCTCGCGGCCGCTCAGCACCTGGATCTCGGTCTTGAGCACATCCTCGGCGCGGTGGATGAAGTCGGGGCCGTTGACGGCCTCGCGAGCGGCGGCGGTCGCCAGCACATATATGCGCTCGGCGCCGGCCTGGTCGGAGAGTGCGCGGAAACGGCGGAACTCTTCCATCGAGCGCGTCACCGCCTCGGGATCGAGCTTTCCGGTCGAAACGATGCCGCGGCCGAGGCCGGCCAGCATCTTTTCGTTGAACAGCAAGGTCGGCGAACGCGCCAGCCCCTCATAGATGACAAGACGGATCGAGTTCGATCCGATATCGATGATGGACAGCGGTCGGCGGTCCTGAAGCCGGCCCTGGGACGCTGAAATCATCAGCCCGTCGCTGCGTTCTGTTTCTTGCGGCGCTTGAACTGCGCGATGCGCTTGGGCGCATGCGACTTCAACGCATCGCCCCGTCCGGACAGGCTCGGATTGGTCATGAAATATTCCTGCGCGTTGAACGGTTCCTCGCCCTCCTCCAGCACGACGCGCCGGGAGGTTCCGTCAGCCAATACGTCGAAACTTTGCTGGTTGTCCATGATGTTGCCGAGCATGATCTGGCCGAGCACCTGTTCATGCACAGTTGGATTGGTGATCGGCACCATGGTCTCGACGCGGCGGTCGAGATTGCGCGGCATCAGATCGGCCGAGGAGATATAGACGATCGCCCCGTCCGAGGGCAGGCCGTGGCCGTTGCCGAAGCAATAGATGCGGCTGTGCTCGAGGAAACGGCCGACGATCGACTTCACCCTAATGTTCTCCGATAGGCCGGGCACCTGCGGTCTCAGGCAGCAGATGCCGCGCACGACGAGATCGATCTCGACGCCGGCGCGGCTGGCATCGTAGAGCGCATCGATGACGATCGGGTCGACCAAGGCGTTCATCTTCATCCAGATGCGGGCCGGCCTGCCCTCCAGCGCGTGGCTGATCTCATCCGAAATGTGCTGGAGGATGCGGTCGCGCAGCGTAAACGGCGAGATGGCCAGCCGCATCTGCTCGGCCGGCTCGGCATAGCCGGTGATGAAGTTGAACAATTGGGCGACATCGCGCGCGATCGTCGGATCGGTGGTGAAGAAGGACAGGTCGGTGTAGATGCGTGCCGTGACCGGGTGGTAGTTGCCGGTGCCCAGATGCACGTAATTGCGCAGCCTGCCATCCTCGCGCCGCACCACCAGCGACATTTTCGCATGGGTCTTGAGCTCGAGGAAACCGAAGACGACCTGGACGCCGGCGCGCTCGAGGTCGCGCGCCCAGCGGATGTTGGCCTCCTCGTCGAAGCGCGCCTTGAGCTCGACCAGCGCCGTCACCGACTTGCCGGCCTCGGCGGCGTCGACCAGAGCGCGTACGATCGGGCTGTCGTTGGAGGTGCGGTAGAGCGTCTGCTTGATCGCCACCACTTCCGGGTCGGCCATTGCCTGGCGCAGGAACTGCACCACCACGTCGAAAGATTCGTAAGGATGGTGGACGATGATGTCCTTCTCGCGGATCGCGGCAAAACAATCGCCGCCATGCTCGCGGATGCGCTCGGGAAAGCGGGGATTGTAGGGGGTGAATTTCAGATCGTCGCGGGCGACGGCGACGATCTCCGAGATCTGGCTGAGCGCCAGCGGACCGGTGAGCACGCTGATGCGGCTTGCCGAGACGCCGAGCTCGCCGGCGACGAAATCGCGCAATTCGGCCGGCATCAGCCGGTCGAACTCGATGCGGATGACCGAGCCGCGGCGTCGGCGCTTCAGCGCCGTCTCGAACAGCCGCACCAGATCCTCTGATTCTTCCTCGACCTCGATATCGCTGTCGCGGATGATGCGGAACGTGCCGGAGCCCTTGACCTCATAGCCGGGGAACAGCTTGCCGATATAGAGACTGACCGCCTCTTCGAGTGGAATGAAGCGGACATGATGCTTGCGATCCGGCAAACGGATGAAGCGCCTCAGTGCCACCGGCAGGCGCAGAAGCGCGCTCATTTCCTCGCCGTTCTTGCGATGGCGCAATTGCAGCGCCATCGAGAAACCGAGATTGGGAATGAACGGAAACGGATGCGCCGGGTCGATCGACAGCGGCGTCAGGACCGGAAATACCTGCTCCTGGAAATGGTCCTCGAGCCAGGTCTTCTCGTCCTTGGTCAGGCCATCGCGGGTGATGCTTTCGATGCCTTGTTTGTCGAGCAGCAGCATCAGCGCCGAAAGGCTGTTCTGCTGGTCCTCCTGCAGGCGCTCGACCTCGCGCAGCAATTGTTCGAGCTGCTGCTCGGGAGTGCGCCCATCCGGGCTCTTCAGCACGATGCCTTCGCGCACCTGGCCGGCAAGACCAGCGACGCGGACCATGAAGAACTCGTCGAGGTTGGCGGCCGATATCGACAGGAAGCGAACGCGCTCGAGCAGCGGGTGATTGGCGTTCAGCGATTCCTCGAGCACGCGCCGGTTGAATTGCAGCCAGGAAAACTCGCGATTGACGAAGCGATCGGGATTGCCGCCTTCGGGGCTCGCCGCCTCGACGGTGATGAATTCGTTCTGCACCGGCTTCAGTTCGTTCATGGTTCCCGCTCTTCCCACACCGTTCGACGAGCACAGCCTTAACCGGCTTAACTTATCCTCTGACAGGCTTTTGCGACAGTTTCATTTCATCGATCTTGCAAAGAGACGGGTTATGATCCAGATGCAATCGACGAGATCAGGAGACGACGATGGCAGGCGGTTCCATTCCCCATTTCCAGAACGATGCGGGCTACCCGGCAATCGACATCGGCGTCAAGGAATTCATGTGCACCGGCGCCAATCCGCCTTTCGACCATCCGCATGTATTTCTCGACATGGGCGACGACAATGAAAAGGTCTGCCCCTATTGCTCGACGCTCTATCGCTATTCGCCGAAACTGAAGGCATTGGAAACGCAGCCGCCGGGCTGCCTCTATATCGACCAGGCCGCCTGATTCTTCCGCGACAAGCCTGATGCAGGAAACGCAGTCCCGGCAGGTGGTCATCGCCGGGGCGGGCGTCGCCGGGCTGACCGCGGCACTGGCCTTCGCCGAGCGCGGCTATCGGGTAAAACTGTTCGAACAGGCGCAGCACCTCGAGGCTGCCGGCGCCGGTATCCAGCTTTCGCCCAACGCGACGCGCATCCTACGGCAGCTCGGCGTACTCGATCGGCTGCTGGCGACGGCGGTGCGGCCGGAGGCAGTCGTGCTCAAGGATGCCGCCACGCTGCGCAAGCTGGCGCGCGTACCGCTTGGCCAGGCGGCCGACACGCGCTGGGGAGCGCCCTATCTCGTTGCCCACCGCGCGGATCTGCAGTCAGCGCTGATGCAGCGAGTTTCGGAGCAGCCCGGTATCGATCTGATCGCCGGCGCGCGGGTGACCGACATCGCAGCCGGATCGAAAGGTGTTACCGTCACTGCATCGGCTGATGGCGACACGGTCGAGGCTGGCTGTCTTTTGATCGGCGCCGATGGCGTCTGGTCGTCGGTGCGAGAAACGCTTGCCCGCAACGCAGCCGATTTCCGGAGAAGCCGGTTTTCGGGCGAGCTTGCCTGGCGCGCCACGGTGGCCGCCGACAGCCCCGCCGGACAAACCTTAGCAGCGATCGGTGCGCCCGATTGCGTTACTGCATTCCTCTATCCCGGCTTCCATATGGTCGCCTATCCGGTCAGCCGTGGCACTGCCTTCAACCTCGCTGCCTTCACCAAGGGCGAGCGCATCGCCGAAGGCTGGTCGGGGTATGCCGACCCCGCCAGCCTCGCCAGCGCCATGCGTGGTACCGCGCCGGCGCTGGTCCGCCTGGCGAACGAGGCGGCGCCGTGGACGGCATGGCCGATCCACATAGTCGAGCAGCGGCGGTGGACGACGCCGCAAGGCATCGCGCTGATCGGCGATGCGGCGCACGCGATGACGCCGTTTGCCGCACAGGGCGCGGCGATGGCGATCGAGGACGCGGCGACGCTTGCCGGCTTCGTTGCGGCCTCCACAGCCGATCTTGAGGGGGCGCTTGCCGCCTGGGAACAGGCGCGGCGGCCGCGCGTCGCCCAGGTCGCCCGCCGCGGCGCCGTCAATCGCCTCGCCTGGCATGCGGCTGGGCCGGTGGCGATGGCCCGCAACCTGTTCCTGGCGATGCGCTCGCCCGAAAAACTCGCCGCCGATCTCGACTGGCTCTACGGCTGGCGGGCGTTGGACGATGGCGCGCGATGATACGCACGACAGGCTGGAGGGACAGCGCCCTGGACAGCACCCCTCTCTGTCCTGCCGGACATCTCTCCCACTTGGGGGGAGATTGGCCATCACATTGGCTTTCGCCAATCTTCAAGGTTGCATGACCTAGCAAGCCGCCGAAGCCGCTAATCTCCCCCCTCGTGGGGAGATGTCCGGCAGGACAGAGGGGGGCGCGAAGGATCGCGGCGTTGATCAGCCGGAACCCTCTTCAATTGTAAAGCCGCATCGACAGGCCGAGCGATGCCGGCAGCGGGTTCCACCAGCCGGTGCGCAGCCCGGCGATGCGCAGTGCCGCCGCCGCCCAGGTGTTGCAGCCGACCAGCGCGTTGAAACGGCCATTGCCTTCGAAGAAACGATCGAAACGGGAATACGCCGCATTCTCGATCGGCATGGCCCCGCTCGGTCCCTGCCGGAAGCTTCCCGCAATGTAATCGAGCAGCGCCGTAAACCGCTCCTCGCCGATGTCGAAGCCGGCGACGTCGGGATGCGGCTCGGCGATTTCGCCTGAAATGTCGACATGCATCACCGAGGCATCGACGGTCAGCGCCTTCATCACCGGCACTGCCTTCAGTTCCGACCAGGTCGGCGTCTCGAGATAGAAGGCGCGGCCGCCCCAGCCGAAGACGATGTAGCGGACCTCCGCCACGTCTGCTGGAATGCCGGCATCGACCAGGAAATGGAAGCGCCGGCGCACATCGTCGTCGACCGGGATGGCGATGTCGGTGTGGATCGGATTTTTCAGCACCAGGATGCGGTGGCTTGAGCCGATCGGATCGGCAACTGCCGCCGGCCAGAGCGGGCGCGGCAGCAGTGTGCCCAATGCCACCGCAAGGACTGCTGCAACGACCAGCAGGCCAAGAAAACGGGCAAGCTTCTTCATGGGAAAGGCATAGAACAAGCAATGCTCAAGGTGAAGCCCCTCCGAAAGTTGCACAGCTGACTTAGAGCTTGACGCGTATCCTCCCCGGGAGGATACGCTGAGGCATGTCAGATCACCTCCACGCCTCGCATCCTTCCATCATAAAGCGCCTGAAGCGCGCGCAAGGCCACCTTGCGGCGGTGCTGGCGATGATCGAGGCGCATCGCCCTTGCGTTGACTTGGCGCAGCAGCTTCATGCCGTCGAAAGGGCCATCAGCAGCGCCAAGCGCGAGCTGATCAACGATCACATCGAGCATTGCCTGACCGACAGCGTCGAAACCGGCGGCAACTCGCTGGCGGAACTCAAGCAGCTGGCGAAATATCTATGAATGCCATCGTAGCCCGCATTCTGGACTGGCTCGGGTTCGGCTCGCACGCCGCACATCATCACGGCGATCACGGTCCGCACGGTCACAGCCATGGCGTCATCGACGCGACAATTGCCACCACCGACCGGGGCATCTGGGCAATCAAATGGTCGTTCGTGATCCTGGCCATCACCGCGGCATTGCAGATGGTCGTGGTTGCGTTGTCGGGGAGCGTGGCATTGCTGGCCGACACGATCCATAACATCGGCGACGCGACCACGGCGATCCCGCTCTGGATTGCGTTCGTTCTGGCGCGGCGCAAGCCGTCGCGGATCTTCACGTATGGCTTGGGCCGGGTCGAGGATCTGGCCGGCATCATCATCGTGCTCATCATCCTGTTCAGCGCTGTAGTCGCTGCCTACCAAGCCATCGACAGGCTGATCAATCCACAAGCGGTGACACACCTGGGCTGGCTGACTGCGGCGGGCATTGTCGGCTTCCTCGGCAACGAGGCGGTTGCCGTGTTCCGTATCCGCGTCGGCCGCGAAATCAACAGCGCGGCACTGATTGCCGACGGCTACCACGCCCGCACAGATGGACTTACCAGCCTTGCCGTGGTCATCGGAGCCATCGGCGTCTGGTTTGGCTTTTCCTTGGCCGATCCGATCGTCGGCCTGCTGATCACGATTGCGATCTTCGGTATCGTCTGGCAATCGGCCCGCTCGGTGCTGACCCGCATGCTGGATGGAATCGAACCCGGTGTGATAGACGAAATCCGACATGCCGCCGAGCATGTTCCGGGCGCGCGCATTGTCGATGCCAAGGCGCGCTGGATCGGTCATAGATTGCACGCCGACATCGCAATTGCCGCGGACGAAACCCTGCCGCTGTCGGCGGCCAACAAGATCGCCGCAGCGCTGAAGGACGAACTATCCCAGCATATGCCCGCCCTGGCTGAGGCGAATGTGCGGTTTTCAACGGAACGTGGAGAGAACGACCATCCTCACGAGCACACGCATGACCACGGCCACATGCACTGACGCTCGCCGATTTTCTGCTAGTCTTGTCCGATGTTCCAGACGCTCGTCGAATTTCAGCGCACGATCTATCTGACGCTCGGCGAACAGATCAAACTGCTTGCGGCCGGAGGCAATTGGCTGGCGTTCGTGGCCTTCCTGCCGATGGGCGTCGTGTTCGGGGCTGCCCATGCGCTGACGCCGGGGCACAGCAAGGCCGTCCTGGCGACTCATCTTGCCGGTTCGGATGCGAAGGTCTCGCGTGGTCTGCTCGTATCTATCACGCTATCGTTCACGCATGTGACGATTGCCGTTCTGATTGCGGCTCTCTCGCTGCCACTGGTCTCAATAGCATTGGGCAGCGTCGGCCGCGCTCCGCTTCTGGAGCACACCAGTCGCGGGCTGCTCGGCCTCATTGGCATCTGGACGCTCTGGCGCGCTTTGAGCCACAGCCATCACCACAGGCACGAGGGCGAGGCTGTCGGCGTCATGGCAGGCCTGATCCCATGTCCGCTTACGCTTTTCGCGATGACTTTCGCGATGTCCAGGGGTGTTCCGGCAGCGGGCGTCCTGTTTGCCATCACAATGATGGTCGGCGTGGCGCTGACGCTGTCCTGCGTCGCCGTGTTGTCGATCGTGTTTCGGGAACGGCTTGTTCAGTTTTTCGCGCGCCAGCCACGGCTGTTCGAAACCATCTCCCGGGCCATCGAGGGCGCCGCCGGTCTCGCCCTTGCCGGCGTCGCTGTCTGGCAGATCACCTCAGCTTGAGAGAAAATTTGGCCCCAGCCACTGCATGGCGTCCGGGCCGGTGCACCGGCTGGAACGAGCCTAGGCGACGCCGGTCATGTCACATCGATCACGACCATCAGTCCGCCGCCGCCCTTCTCCTCGACATTGTTGTTCGTGGTGTGATGCGGGATGTGGCAATGGATCAGCCATTTGCCCGGACGCTGCGCCTTCCAGATCACGTCGTAGCGCTGACCCGGCCCGACGTTGATCGTGTCGGCAAGGAAACGACCCGAAGCGGGGACCGTCTCGCCGTCGCGGGCAACGACCTCGAACGGTCCGCCATGGATATGCATCGGATGGATGAAGCCGTTGTTGGTGCCGATGAACCGCACCTTGAGCGTCTCGCCGACCTTCATCGGGATCGTCTCGGTCGAGGGATAGGCCTTGCCGTTGATGGTGAAGAAATTCGGCATGCCGCCATCCATCGGCATCGACGGGTAGGTCAGCCCTTCCCGCACCAGCCATTCCTGAAGCTCGATGACGTAATCATGGTCGGCCGCGACCTCGTCGGCGGGATTGGCGGGATCGATGATCAGCGCACCGTAGAGGCCGAGCGCCTGGGTCCGGTCCGGCTTGGCATGGGGGTGATAGAAATAGGTTCCGTGCTGGGTCGCGGTGAATTCGTATGAATAGGATTGCCCGGGCTCGATCGGCGGCTGCGTGATCTCGGCCGGCCCATCCATCTGGTTCGGCAGGATCAAGCCATGCCAATGCACCGTCGTTTCCTCAGGCAGGCCGTTGGTGACGTTGATCCTGACCCGATCGCCCTGGCGAATATGAATTCGCGGACCGGGAATCTGGCCGTTATAGGCATAGGCGTCGACCGCGACGTCCGGCAGGATCTGCCAGCGGACCACTGAAGGCCTGAGCTCGAACACCTTGATGCCGTTCTCCATCCGAAACGGCAGTTCCTGGTCGCCCCTTGCCGTCAGGCCATAAGAGGCGGCCACGAGGCGTGGATCGGTAGCCGCCATGTCGCGCATTGTATCGGCTGGCGTGTCGCGATCCATGATCATGCCTCGCGGCATGATCACCCCGCCGACATCGCGTGCCGACAGCGTCAGGTTCAGCCAGTTCGCCGGCGCGACCATGCCGATGGCGAGCGCCAGCAGGGAGACGGCACCCAGGGCAGCGACCTGCGGCGTCGTGGCATCCGTCTCCATGTGATGGCCGCCGCCTTTGCCTTTGTGGGAAACCATATCGTGGTGCTGCCCGCGATGGCCGCTGGCGTCGGCCTGCTGCATTTGTATCTGCGCATGTTGCCTCGTGGCAGGCTGCTCCCGGACATCGATGCCGGCTGCCTGCGCACGCTGCGTCATCAGCCCATGCTTCAGCCCCCGGGCGACCAGCCAGACATTGGCCGGATAGGCAAGCGCAAAACCGGCGATGACGCCGATCGACATCACGCCCCAGAACAGCAGCTCCGTCGGTTCCATCGCGCGCATGTCGCGGCCCATCATCAGGAAGCTCATGACCGGCGCCATGCCGGCCATCATGAAGTTCATGGAGATGAACTCGGGCAGGAAGCTCTTGCGTACGTTTTCCCAATAGGTGCCGCCCATCATCGATTTCATGAACAGCGACTGGAAGATGAACAGGCCGAAGGCAAAGCCGGCGAGATATTCGACGATCAGGTCGATCCACATCGGCAGGCCGAGCGCCGCCGTGACGGCGGCGGCAAGAATGATGCCGGTGGCATCGCCGGCGACGCAGTGGATGGTGGAGCCGACGCCCTGCTTCCAGAGCGGCCGGGTGAAGAGTTCATGATCGCCCGGCCGGGGCTCCTTGTCGGCGAGCACGTAGAGCAGCAAGCCGAGCGGACCCATATAGAGGGTGACCAGGATGAAGCCCCATTTCATCACCACCGGCTCGGGATTGTTGCGATATTGGTCGAAGCCAACGTAAAGCGTCGAAGCCAGCGCCAGCGCGAACCAGACGACGAGGAAATAATCGATCGGTTGGATGAGCATCAGGATGAACCCGTGACCTGCCGCCGCACGCGCCCACGCGGCTCGTTATACAACTCTCAATGGCAATGAACGCAGTCGGCGCGCTTATGATCCGGGCCGGCCTTAGTTATCAGGTTGCAACGTGACCACTCGAACGGCCTGAAGCACGCTTGCTATCTTCTCGCGCAGCGCACGGTCAGCGCTCGTCGAATACGCGCGAAGCCAGCAAGACAGAGAGGTTTGATCTGCCGGTCTTGTCCCGAACCGGGGTACAGGATCAGTGCAGGATCTGCGACAGGAACAGCTTCGTGCGCTCATGGCGCGGGTGGTCGAAGAACTCGGCCGGCGTGTTCTGCTCGACGATCTGGCCTTGGTCCATGAAGATCACCCGATTGGCGACTTTGCGCGCAAAGCCCATCTCGTGGGTGACGCAGAGCATGGTCATGCCCTCCTCGGCCAGCCCGACCATCGTCTCCAGCACTTCCTTGATCATTTCCGGATCGAGAGCCGAGGTCGGCTCGTCGAACAGCATGATGCGCGGGTTCATGCACAGCGAGCGGGCGATCGCCACGCGCTGTTGCTGGCCGCCGGAAAGCTGGCCGGGATATTTGTTGGCCTGTTCCGGGATCTTGACGCGCTTGAGGAAATGCATGGCGATTTCCTCGGCCTGTTTCCGCGGCATCTTGCGCACCCAGATCGGCGCCAGCGTGCAATTCTCCAGAATGGTCAGATGCGGGAACAGGTTGAAATGCTGGAACACCATGCCGACCTCGCGGCGCACCTCGTCGATCTTCTTCAGATCGTTGGTCAGTTCCTTGCCGTCGACTATGATCTTGCCCTTCTGGTGTTCCTCCAGTCGGTTGATGCAGCGGATCATCGTCGATTTGCCGGAGCCCGACGGGCCGCAGATGACGATGCGCTCGCCACGCATCACCTTTAGATTGATGTCCTTCAGCACATGGAATTCGCCGTACCATTTGTGCATGGCAATGATGTCGATGGCGACATCGGTGGTGGAAATGTGCATCTTGGCGGCATTGACCTTGATCTCTTCCGCGCTGACGGCGTTTTCTATGGCCATGACAAGGTCCCCTTTTTTAGCGTTTGTGGCCGGTGTCGAGACGGCGTTCCGTGTACATTGAATAGCGCGACATGCCGAAGCAGAACAGCCAGAAGATGAAGGCCGCGAACACCAGGCCGGATCTGGCCGTCTGCGGCGTCGCCCAATTGGCGTCGGAGAAGTTCTGCTTGACGATGCCGAGGAGGTCGAACATCGAGATGACGATGACTAGGCTGGTGTCCTTGAACATGCCGATGAAGGTGTTGACGATGCCGGGAATGACCAGCTTCAGCGCCTGCGGCATGACGACCAGGCCCATCTTCTGCCAGTAACTGAGGCCGAGCGAATCGGCGCCCTCATACTGGCCTTTGGGGATCGCCTGCAGGCCGCCACGCACCACTTCGGCCATGTAGGCGGCGGCAAACAGCGACACGCCGATCAGCGCGCGCAGGAACTTGTCGAAGCTGACGCCGGCCGGCAGGAACAGCGGCAGCATCACGCTGGCAAAGAACAGCACCGTAATCAGCGGGATGCCGCGTACCGTCTCGATGAAGATCACGCACAGCAGCTTGACGATCGGCATGTTCGAGCGCCGGCCGAGCGCCAGCACGATGCCGATCGGCAGCGACACGGCAATGCCGACGAAGGACAGGCTGAGCGTCACCAGCAGTCCACCCCAACGCGACGTCTCGACATGCGGCAGGCCGAACATGCCGCCGACCAGCAGAACGAAGGCGACGACCGGCAGTACAAAAAAGAGAAGAATGGCATTCAGCCCCTTGCGCGGTACGCGCGGAATGAGCAGCGGCACCAGCAGTGCCACGAACAGGATGGCCACCACGATCGGCCGCCAACGCTCCTCGATAGGATAGGTGCCGAACATGAACTGGCCGAACTTGGCGTTGACGAATGCCCAGCAAGCACCGGTCCAGCCATCCGGCTGGATGCCGCCTTGCGCCACGGTGGCGCAGACCGAGCGGTCCGGGCCGGTCCACTGGGCGTTGATGAAGGCCCAATTGATGATTTGGGGCAGGATCACAGCGACCAGCGCGATGCCAACGATGGTGAGAATGGTGTCGCCCGTGGTGGCAATCAGGTTCTTGCGGATCCAGGCGGTGAGGCCACGCTCGCTCGACGGTGCCGGTTGGGCCAGCGCCATCTCCGTCCGCACCCAGGACATGTCGTGTTCCTGCATGGCTCTACCTCTCCACCAGCGCCATCCTGGCATTGACGACGTTCATGATCGCCGACGTGATCAGGCTGAGCGCGAGATAGACAGCCATCATGATCACCACGCCTTCAACCGCCTGCCCGGTCTGGTTCAAGACAGTGCCGGCAGTCGCCGTCAGGTCCGGATAGCCGATGGCGATGGCGAGTGAAGAGTTCTTGGTCAAGTTCAGATACTGGCTGGTCAGCGGCGGAATAACGATGCGCATCGCCTGCGGCACGACGACAAGCCTGAGGATCGATCCCGAGCGCAGCCCGAGTGCCGCGGCCGCCTCGGTCTGGCCCGTGCTGACGCCCCTGATGCCGGCGCGCACGATCTCGGCGATGAAGGCGGCCGTATAGCAGGACAACGCCAGATAGAGTGACAGGAACTCCGGTCTGACCTGAAAGCCACCGACCAGGTTGAAAGTCGATTGTTTCGGGAATTCGAAGGTCAGAGGAAAGCCGCTCAGCGCGTAGGCCAGCAGCGGCAGGCCGACGATCAACGCTATGGATGTCCAGAGCACCGGGAACGGCTGGCCCGTCGCCATCTGCCGCTGCCGCGCCTTGCGGGCGACGAACCAGGCCATGGCAAGGGCGAGGAGCAGGGCGACCAGGATCAGCCAGGAGCCCTCGCCCCAGACAGCGCGCGGAAAATAGAAGCCGCGCTGGTTGAGAAAGGAGCCGAACGGCAAATTGATGCTCTCGCGCGGCGGCGGCAGCACGGCGAGCACGCCGGAATACCAGAAGAAGATGACCAGCAGCGGCGGGATGTTGCGGAAGACCTCGACATAGACCGTGCAGATCTTCCTGATCAGCCAGTTGCGCGAAAGCCGGCCGATGCCGACGATGAAACCGATAATGGTGGCGGTGATGATGCCGACGACGGCAACGATCACGGTGTTGATGAAGCCAACCAGGATGGCTCGGAAATAGGTCGAATCCGACGAATATGCGATCGCGCTTTCGCTGATGTCGAAGCCGGCGCGGCCCCTGAGGAAGCCAAAGCCGGAAGCGATGTGCAAGCGCGTCAGATTGACGATGACGTTGTGGGTAACCCACCAGACCCCCGCTACCAGCAGGACGAGGACCAGCGCTTGAAAGAATATTCCGCGGACACGAGGATCATTGATGAAGGAACCGCGGCTTGGCTCCTCGCGAAGAACTTCCTGCGATGCCATTCGACAGTCCCCTGGAAAGAGAGACCGGAAGGCAGACGATCTGCCTTCCGGATCCATTTTCGATCAGCGGATCGGCGGAGCGTACTGCAGGCCACCCTTGGTCCACAGCGCGTTGATGCCGCGCGCGATCTTCAGCGGGCTGCCCGAGCCGACATTACGCTCGAACATCTCGCCGTAATTGCCGACGGCCTTGACGATGTTGACGACCCAGTCGTTAGAGACGCCGAGATCGGTGCCGATCTTGGTGTCGGCTTCCTGGCCGAGCACGCGCTTGATCTCTGGACTGTCCGAGTTCTTCATCTCGTCGACATTGGCCTTGGTGATGCCGAGTTCCTCGGCGTCGAGCAACGCGAAATAGGTCCACTTGACGATGTGGTACCATTGGTCGTCGCCCTGGCGTACGGCCGGCCCAAGCGGTTCCTTGGAGATGATCTCGGGCAACACGACGTGGTCGGCCGGCGCACCGAGCGTCAGGCGGATGCCATAGAGGCCCGACTGGTCGGTGGTGTATACGTCGCAGCGGCCGGCGTCATAGGCGGCGTTAACCTCTTCCAGCTTTTCGAAGACGACAGGATTGTACTCCATCTTGTTCGACTTGAAATAGTCGGCAAGGTTGAGCTCGGTCGTGGTGCCGCTCTGCACGCAGACCGCCGCGCCCGAAAGCTGCAGCGCCGAGTTCACGCCCGGTAGCTTCTTGGCGTTGATCATGAAGCCCTGGCCGTCGTAATAAGTCGTGCCGATGAAGTTCAGGCCGAGTGCGGTGTCGCGATTGATGGTCCAGGTGGTATTGCGCGACAGGATGTCGATCTCGCCCGACTGCAGAGCGGTAAACCGCTCCTTGGCGCTGAGCGGCGTAAACTTCACCTTGGTGCCATCGCCGAACACGGCGGCTGCCACAGCGCGACAGAAGTCCGCGTCGATGCCTTGCCACTCACCCTTGTCGTCCGGCGCCGAGAAGCCGGCCAGACCGGTCGAGACGCCGCATTGGATGAAGCCCTTCGCTTTGACATCGTCGAGCGTGGCCGCCGAAGCCGCCGAAGCCGCGAATCCAAACGCGGCGGCGCCCAAAACGCCGATTGCAATGTGTTTCATGACCCACAGACCCTTTTCTGTTTTTTCCAGGCGAACCTGACTTTTTCCCGTGTGAACGCAGCTATGTATCCCGGCCCATTACCGGAATCCCGCATCGTAACCGACGCGCTGCCTCCCATTCACGAACAACATCGAAGGCGATTATTCCTGTGAGGTCAAGGGAAATGACCAAATCCGAAAGACTTTGAAAACCAACTGCCTGAAATGCCTGAAATTGCAGACAAACGCGCTCGCAAATCGGCCAGCGCGCCAATAAAGCCGGCAAAGTCCGACCGTGAGTTGCCAAGCGCACTTGGCAGCCTTCCCGCAGGTCCACGGCTCGTTGCTGAATTGGCATATTCAAGACCTTGGCCTGGCGACTGCGGTGCGGTTGCGCGGCCAATGCCGCCGCACTATGGCTAACGACCAACCCATGGGACGAAAAGCAATGGCAAAAGACGACAGCGAGATGGGCGTCAACACACGGCTCGCCCATTCCGGCAACAACCCGCATGACTATTTCGGCTTCGTCAATCCGCCGGTGGTGCATGCCTCGACCGTGCTCTATCCCAATGCGGCGACAATGGCGGCGCGCAGCCAGAAATACACCTACGGCACGCGCGGCACCCCGACCACCGATGCGCTGACCAGCGCCATCGATGCGCTGGAAGGCTCCGCCGGCACGGTCGCGGTGCCGTCCGGCCTGGCGGCCGTGGTGCTGCCGCTGCTCGCCTTCCTGTCGGCCGGCGATCATCTGCTGATCGTCGATTCCGTCTATCATCCGACCCGCAATTTCGCCGACACGATGCTGAAGCGGCTGGGCATCGAGGTCGAGTATTACGAACCGCGCATCGGCGCCGGCATCGCGGCGCTGATCAAGCCCAACACCAAGGTGGTGTTCACCGAATCGCCGGCCTCCAACACCTTCGAGGTGCAGGACATACCGGCCATCGCCAAGGCAGCGCATGCCGCCGGCGCCATCGTCATGATGGACAACACCTGGGCGACGCCGCTCTACTTTCGCCCGCTCGACCATGGCGTCGACATCTCGATCCACGCGGCGACGAAATACCCGGCCGGCCATTCCGACGTGCTGCTCGGCACCGTGTCGGCCAATGCGGACTGCTGGAAGCAGCTTTTCGAGACGTTCAACACGATGGGCTGCTGCGCCGGGCCTGACGACGTCTACCAGGTGCTGCGCGGCCTGCGCACGATGGGTGTGCGGCTGGAGCATCATCAAAAGAGCGCGCTTGCCCTCGCCGGCTGGCTCGAGGGTCAGCCGGGCGTAGCGCAGGTGCTGCATCCCGGGCTGCCCAGTCATCCCGACCACGCCATGTGGAAGCGCGATTTTTGCGGATCGAGCGGCATCTTCTCGATCGTTCTCGCGGGCGGCGGACAGAAGCAGCAGCACGCCTTCCTCGACGCGTTGAAGTTTTTCGGCCTCGGCTATTCCTGGGGCGGCTATGAGAGCCTTGCCGTGCCGGTATTCCTTGGCGACCGCACCATCGCCAAGGGCCCGTATGACGGGCCGCTGGTGCGCCTGCAGATCGGGCTCGAGGATGTAGGGGATTTGAAGGCCGACCTGGCGCGCGGGCTGGCGGCGGCCGCACAGGCCTGAGCCAAGCACCTTTCCAGGCTGAGTCAGGAAATCGGCGTAACAGCTTGGAAAAATTGCGATCCTGAGTGATGTCATGGCGACCGATCAGCCGATGACACGGCGTCTACAAAATAGAGACGCCGGTGTGGTGGAGGCGTTAGAATAGCCTCTGCCGGCGCTTGAAACGGATCGAGGCCGGCCGGCGGATCGGTCGGGAACCTTTTGTCGGCCGATTCATCCAATGTCCGATGAGAAGCCTATCAGGAGATCGGCCATGCCTGCTGCGTTGACGGCAACGCCCGCCGCTTCCGGCGACATGCAGCTTGTCGGCCGCGCGCTGGCACGTGATAGCGATGCATTCCGCACCATCATCAAGACGCACAACCAAAGGCTCTACCGCATCGCCCGAGGCGTCGTGCGTAACGACAGCGAGGCCGAGGACATCGTCCAGGAGGCCTATGTCAGTGCCTTTGCCCATCTCGAGTCCTTTCGCGGCGATGCCTCGCTCGCCACGTGGCTATCGCGTATCGTCATCAACGAAGCGCTCGGCCGTTTGCGCAAAAGGCGGCGAATGGTAGCGATGCCTGAAAACCCGCAAGCCGAAATCATCCGGTTTCCCCTCAACCCGAGCGACGATCCGGAGCGGACGATGGCGCAACGGCAGATCCTTGAGCTTGTCGAACGGGCAACCGACAGTCTTCCCGATGTCTACCGGATGGTGTTCGTGGCGCGCGTCATCGAGGGATTGAGCATCGAAGAAACCGCCGAACTGCTTGGCGTGCGACCAGAAACCATCAAGACCCGGCTGCACCGCGCCCGCGCGCTGGTGCGCAAGGCGCTGGACGACCAGATCGGCCCGGTGCTGCTCGACGCCTTTCCCTTCGCGGGCCGGCGCTGCGAACGGCTGACCAATGCCGTGATGCAGCGGCTCGGTGTTTCCGGATAGGCCGCGCCGATTTTCGCGGGAACGTTTTCCCGTGACCTGCATCCAATGAGCATCACTGAAACGAAGCCCGATGCAGTTCCGCGTCGGGGCGAAGGAGAGCATCATGTTCATTCGATCGACCACGGCACTGGCCGCATTTTTCCTGCTTAGCGCAGCGCCCTTGTCGCAAGCTGCCGACAAACCGACCGATCCGCAGATCGCACATATCGCCTACACAGCAGGCGTGCTTGACGTCGAGGCGGCCAAGCAGGCGCTGAAGAAATCGAAGAACAAGGAGGTCGTGGATTTCGCCAAGGACATGGTGCGAGATCACGAGGCGGTCAACAAACAGGCTCTCGACCTGGTCAAGAAGCTCAAGGTCACGCCTGAGGACAATCCGACCAGCAAGGCGCTGACCAAGGCGGCGGCCGAGGAACGTGCCAAGCTTGCCAAGCTCAAGGGCGCGGCGTTCGACAAGGCCTATGTCGCCAACGAGGTGGCCTACCACAAGCAGGTCAATGGCGCGCTCGAAACTCTGCTGATCCCGTCGGCCAGCAATGCCGAGCTGAAGAGCCTGCTGGAAACCGGTCTGAAAATATTCCAGGGCCACGAACAGCACGCCGAACACGTCGCCGGCATGCTGAAGTGAGGATCGAGCCAATGGCGTCGGGGCGGCATCTGTGGGTTGCGCTGGCATTGGCCATGGGTGCCCAGCCGGCCAAGGACGACACCATCGAGGTGACGATCGAGAAGCTTGTGTTTTCGCCGGCAGAGATCGAGGCGAAGGTCGGCGACACGATCAGGTGGGTGAACAAGGACGTGTTCGCCCACACGGCAACCGTCAACGGCGCCTGGGAAGTGATGATCCCGCCGAAGAAGGCGGCGAGCCTGACGGTGAAGAAGGCGGAATCGGTCGATTATTTCTGCCGCTTCCATCCCAACATGAAAGGCCATCTGACGGTGACATCGCCCTGACTGGCTGATGCATGTCGCGCAAAAGCGTGCAGCGGTTTTGCGATAACGACATGCATAAAAAAAGAGCCTGAAGCGCGCCGCACGAGGCCGGTCTAGTGCGACGCGCTTTTAGGCTGCCAGCCATGCCGTCCCTACAAGCAGCGTGACCAGCGTCAACGGCAGGCCGACCTTGAAGAAGGCGATGAAGCCCAGCGGTTTGCCGGAGATTCGCGCGTGCTCGGCAACGATCAGATTGGCGACCGAGCCGAGCAGCGTGAAATTGCCGGCCAGCGTCGAGCTCATGGCGACGACCAGCCAGGCCCGCTCGGGGTTTTCCAGTCCGGGCACGAACGGCTTCAGCGCCAGCACGGCCGGGACATTGCTCATGATGTTGGACAGCACCGCGGTGAAGCCGGACAGCCGCCAGACATCATTCAGTCCGAGGTCCTTTGCCGAGGCGACGATGTCGGGCGTCAGCAGCGTCTTCTCCGCCCCGGCGACGACGATGAACAGCCCGGCGAACATGAACAGCAGCGGCCCATCGATCTCGCGATAGATGCGCTCAGGTTTGATGGCGCGGGTCAAAAGAAGAATGGCACCGCCGATCAGCGCTGCCTTGGCGACTGGAACGCCGGCGAAGAAGGCGATCGCCAAACCGACACAGACGACCACCGCCTTCACCACCTGACCCGGCAGCATGCGGCCGCGGTAGACTTCGGGGCTGAGCTCGGCCTTGCGCGAAAATTCGGCGCGGTAGACGATGCGGATGATGACGATGACGGCGATGAGGCCGAACGCCGCGACCGGCGCCAGCGCCGCAGAGAAGGCCGGATAGGAAATCCCCGACAGCGCGCCGATGACCATGTTCTGCGGGTTGCCGGTGATGGTGGCGACGCTGCCGCAATTCGAGGCGGTGGCGGTGGCGATCAGATAGGGAACCGGGTTGCGGTTGATGACGCGGGTGACATGGACGACGATCGGCGCCATGACCAGGCAGATGGCGTCGTTGACCAGGAATGCGGACAGGAGGCCGGTCAACAGCGTCACCATCACCAGCAGCATGAACGGCGCATGCGCATGCTCGATGGCGAACCCGCCGAGCGCGCGAAAGGCGCCCGACACTTTAAGATGCGCCACGACGATCATCATGCCGAGCAGAAGCGTGATGGTGTCGAAGCTGATGGCGCGGTAGGCGTCCTCCATGTCGAGCGCGCCGATGGCGATCATCGCCGCACCGCCGAGCAGCGCGATCCCTGCCCGGTCGAGGCGCAGCCCGGGTATCCTGCCGATGGCGACGCCGGCATAGGTCAGGACCAGGATCAGCAGTGCCGCCGCGCCCATCGCTGTCATGTGTTGGAAATCCTGTGCGACTGGCGAGTGAACCTGTCCGGAATGGACCCTGAAAATATTGGCGATCCCGACAGGATTCGAACCTGTGACCATCGGCTTAGAAGGCCGGTGCTCTATCCAGCTGAGCTACGGGACCGCTGGCCGGCCGCATGACCGGCGGATTGTGCCGGCAGGGCCGGTATGGGATCAATGCGTCCAGGGCGTCCTGCGGTCATAGCGGAAATTCTCCGCATAGGAAATCTGGCGGCGCTTGATTTCCTTCGGCTCCTCGACGCGGAAAGCCAGCCCTTCCTTCTCAGCGTAGGCGACCGCGTCCTCTCTTGTGTCGAAGGTCAGCCTGATCTGGCTTCGCATGTCGCCGGACGTGGTGTAGCCCATCAGCGGATCGATCTTCTTGCGCTGCTCCGGATCGAATTCCAGCACCCAATAGCCGGTCTTGGCCTTGCCGGACTGCATCGCGGTTTTGGCTGGGCTGAAAATGCGGGCTGACATGACCACCTCATTGCTGGTTGCAAGCACACGACCCCGAGACCACATTACTGTTCTCTGGCCATGCACTAGCCCGTCATTACTGCGCAATGCCGCCGGCAGCAAGGCCGATGGCTTTTTACGCTTGCTTTGGCGGACTGAAATCACTAGGCAACAGACCGTTCGGAGTGTAGCGCAGCCTGGTAGCGCATCTGGTTTGGGACCAGAGGGTCGGGAGTTCGAATCTCTCCACTCCGACCATTCATCAAGCAAATCTCGTCGACAGGGCAAGCGGATCACGCTCGAGTGTGTCTCCCGTCGCCGGTCATGTTTAAGCGACGGACGGACACCACGAGCCCGCGCTGCCCGTCCGACATGTAAGCCGTCAGCCCTGGATGAAGGCCAGCAGATCCGGATTGATGATCTCCGGATGCGTGGTGCACATGCCGTGCGGCAGGCCCTTGTAGACCTTGAGCGTGCCGTGCTTCACCAGCTTGGCCGCAAGCAGCGCGGAATCGGCGATCGGCACGATCTGGTCGTCGTCCCCGTGCATGATCAGGACGGGCACGGCAATCTTCTTGAGATCGTCGGTGAAGTCGGTCTCGGAAAAGGCCTCGATGCAGTCGTAATGAGCCTTGGCGCCGCCCATCATGCCCTGGCGCCACCAATTGTCGATAGCCCCTGGCGAGACCTTGGCGCCCTCGCGGTTGAAGCCATAGAACGGGCCGGCCGGCACGTCCCTGTAGAACTGGGCGCGGTTAGCGGCCAGAGCCGCGCGAAAGCCGTCGAAGACTTCGATCGGCAAGCCGCCGGGGTTGCTGTCGGTCTTGACCATAATCGGCGGCACGGCGCCGATCAGCACCGCCTTGGCAACACGGCCGCCGCCGCCATAAAGCGCGACGTAACGCGCCACCTCGCCGCCACCGGTCGAGTGGCCGATGTGGATCGCATCCCTGAGATCGAGATGCGCCGCCAGCGCCGCAACATCGGCGGCGTAGGTGTCCATCTCATTGCCGGTCGCGGTCTGCGACGAGCGGCCGTGCCCGCGGCGGTCATGGGCGATGACGCGGTAGCCCTTTTCGAGGAAGAACAGCATCTGGTTGTCCCAGTCGTCTGAGCTCAGCGGCCAGCCGTGATGGAACACGATCGGCTGGCCCTTGCCCCAATCCTTGTAGAAAATCTCGGTGCCGTCATGGGTGGTGAATGTGCTCATCGTCCTACTCCTTAATGGAAAAGTTGGGGGTAACAGGGAAGCTTTTAGCCCCCTTCTGCTGGACAAATTATAACAGTGCGGCCAGGGTGAGCATTGGCAAAACGGACATTCAACGTGGCAAAACTGACAAATGGCGGCTGCGCTTGATCTGATCGAAATCGGCCTTGTCTTGTATCCCGGCGTGCAGGAAGCGGCCGTGCTCGGCCTGACCGATCTCTTTCTGCTGGCCAATCGGCTGGCGGCCGATCGGTCGCCGGACGCTTTGAGGCTTCGCGTCAGCCATTGGCAATTGGAGGACGCGGGCCAGACCGTAGTCTGCACTTTCGACAGCGACCCCGGCGCCGACAATGAACCAGCCATGGCTATCATCCCGCCAACCTTGGGAGATCCGATCGCTCGGGAAGCAGCCGCGCCCTATGCCGGCTGGCTCAGGGGCCGTCATGCGGCAGGCGCGACCCTCGGCTCGGTCTGCGCCGGCGCCTTCGTGCTTGCCGAGACCGGCCTGCTGTCGGGTCGTGCTGCGACCACGCATTGGGCTTATCGCGACGCGCTGGCGCTACGCTTTCCAGACATTCTGCTCGATGCCGACAGGCTGGTCATCGACGATGGCGACATCATCACCGCGGGCGGCTACATGGCCTGGACCGATCTCGGCCTCAAGCTGGTGGACAGGGTGCTCGGGCCGACCGTCATGATGGACACGGCGCGTTTCATGCTGGTCGACCCGCCGGGCCGCGAGCAACGCTTTTACAGCCCGTTCGCGCCGCGGCTGACCCACGGCGACGAAGCGATCCTCAAGGTGCAGCATTGGCTGCAGGCGAACGGCGCCCGCGACGTGACGCTCGGGGCCATGGCCGGGCATGCCGGACTGGAGGAGCGGACTTTCCTGCGCAGGTTCCGCAGCGCCACCGGCCTCAAGCCGACCGAATATTGCCAGCACCTGCGCGTCGGCAAGGCGCGCGAGATGCTGGAAACCACGATGCGGTCGATCGACCAGATCGCCTGGGAGGTCGGCTATGACGATCCCGGCTCGTTCCGCAAGGTATTCGCCAGGATAACCGGCCTGGTGCCCGGCGACTATCGCAAGCGCTTTGGCACGGAACGAGCGGTAATTGCAGGCGGAGAGAGCTGAGGCCTGCCGCGCAATGGCGCTATCGATTCGATGCTGCCAAAGGCAAGCTCGCCGGGCGAGAACCCCAACCACCCATCTCCCGGCGAGCCTACTACCTGATTTGATACGCAATCAGGACCGGGATTAGCCGGCAAGCTCGTTGCTGCAAGACAGATGCCAGCTTTTGTTCCCGAAATGGGACAGTGGCGGAACTGGAATCGTCAAATCTCGAACTCGCCCTGCCCTTCATCCATGGCGCTGACGGTCTCGGCGGCGAGCGCGCGGGTGATCGGCGTCTTGCGCTCGAGCGCGGTGCGGTCGAGCCGTTCGACCACCCGCATGGCAGTGGCCAGCGAGCGCTCGATGCGGCGCACCAGATATTGCACGACATGCGGCTCGACCTCGACCTGGCGGTCGGCGAACAGCTTTGTGATGACGCCGGCCAGCAGAAGATCGTCGGGTTCGTGGATCTCGACGGTCGCCGCCGCCTTCAGCCGCGACGCCAGGTCGGGCAGCCTGACGCCCCAGGCGGACGGGAAGCGCCGCGCCGTCAACAGCAAGCTCGAGCCGGCGCCGCGCACCGCGTTGATCAGGTGGAAGAGGCCGTGCTCATCGATCGGGCCGGCATCGACATCGTCGATCAGGGCCGGATGCGCGCCGAGATTTTCGATGCAGTCGCCGATGCGGCCGGCCTCCACCTTCACCACGTCGGCGCGGGTCCGCCAGATCGAGGCCAGATGGGTTTTCCCCGAGCCGGCCGGCCCGGCCAGCACAACGACCGGCGACGGCCAGTCCGGCCAGCGGTCGACAAGCGCCGCCGCCTGGCTGTTGGTGCTGGAGACGACG
Source organism: Mesorhizobium sp. M0018 (assembly GCF_040323955.1). NCBI lineage: Bacteria > Pseudomonadati > Pseudomonadota > Alphaproteobacteria > Hyphomicrobiales > Phyllobacteriaceae > Mesorhizobium > Mesorhizobium sp. M0018. Next base: position 126,809 of record NZ_JAMYVL010000015.1, read on the forward strand.
AGCTCGTCGCGCGAATAGCCGGTGCCGTGGCCTAGATCGAGCGGCAATTGACGCGGCGGATCGATCTTGTCCGGCATCTGGCTCAACCGCGCGCGCCCCCGCGGCGGCGCACCTGCAGCGGCGGCACCGGCTCGTCGGCGTGGCCCTTGTAGAGCGGCGATTCGAGATAGCGGGCGATGGCGAAGCGCACCAGAACGGCAACGGCGGCGGAAGCCGGAACGGCGATCAGCAGGCCGACGAAGCCGAACAGCGCGCCGAAGGCAAACAGCGCAAACATCAGCCATACCGGATGCAGGCCAACGCTTTTGCCGACCAGCCTTGGCTGCAGGATGTTGCCCTCGATGAACTGGCCGACGAAGAACACACCGGCCACCGCTGCGATCATGGTCCAGTCCGGCCAGAACTGGACGAAGGCGACGCCGACGGCCAGCACCAGGCCGGTCAGCGAGCCGACATAGGGGATGAAGGAGATCAGTCCGGCGAACAGACCGATGAGGATGCCGAAATTCAGGCCAGTCAGTGTCAGGCCGGTGGCATACATGGCGCCCAGCACCAGGCACAGCGTGCCCTGGCCGCGCACGAAGCCGGCGGTCGCCGTGTTGATGTCCCTGGCGATCGTCCTGACGGTCTTGACATAGTCGCGCGGCACCCAGCTGTCGACGATTGTCACCATGCGATCCCAGTCGAGCAGCATGTAGAAGGCGACGACCGGCGTCACGACGAACAGGCTGACCACCGAGACCAGCGCCACGCCGGAGCTCCAGATCGAGGTGAACACGGTGGTCAAGAGGCCGAAGCCGGAGGTCAGCAGCGAGTTCAGGCCTTCGCGCAGGCCGTTGGCGTCGACGCCGAATTTCTCTTCCAGCCATTTCGGGTCGAAGCTGGTGATCAGGCCCTGCAGCCGGGTCAGATAGTCCGGCAGCTTGCTGGCGAAATCAGCCATCTGCGAGGCGAGCACCGGAACCAGGATGACGAAGGCCAGTACCAGGACGACGATAAAGGCGATGAGGATGACCACCGTCGCCATCAGCCTGGACAGGCCAAGCCGCTCCAGCCGGTCGGCGACAGGGTCGAGGAAATAGGCGAGCACCATGCCGGCGACGAACGGCAGAAGGATGCCGCTGAAGACATAGAGGAAGACGGCGAGGATGATGGCGCTGACCAGCCAGAAGCGGATCTGGCGGCGAAACGACGCCGATGCCGCAGCTTCCGCTGCCGCAGCCTCAGCTTCAGCGTCGATGGACCGTTCGTCAGGTGCCGGGTGTGGAGCCTTCGCCATAGCCGCTCATATGCCTCAGCCAAGCCACGAGATAGGCCGCGGCCGAAGCCACGGTCAAGACCCCGGACAGCAATATGAGGGCCGGCCTCAGCGGATCGAGACGGATGTCGAAGGCGAGTTCGCCCAACACCACTGCCGCCAGCACGATCTGGATCGCGGTGTTGGCCTTCGACACCAGGAGCGGCTTCATCTCGACCGGATGCGCCATGACGGTGGATAAAAGCACGGCGCAGACGATCAGTGCGTCGCGCGACACCATGGTAACGACCAGCCACAGCGGCAGTTCGCCGCTGAAGCCCAGGACCACGAAAACCGAGACCAGCAGCAGCTTGTCGGCCATCGGATCGAGATAGGCGCCGAGCCTGGAAAACTGATTGAAATGGCGGGCGATGAAGCCGTCGACGCCGTCGGAAATGCCGGCAATGAGGAAGCCCGCAAAGGCCCAGTCCCAGCGGTCCTGCAGCATGGCCAGCACCACCGCCGGCACCAGCACGAAGCGCATGATCGTGATCATGTTGGGGATGGTCAAACGCATATCCCGTCGCTCTTGTTTGCCGATACATGATGGAGATGGAGGGTTACGGCAAGTGAGAAGCGACACAGAAGCTGCCAATCTCCCCACGAGGGCGCCAGCAATGAAATAGGTCAAGACAGATGTCGATTTCGGGGAGGCTCATTCGTCTCACGATAGGAAGCCAAGGAAATTTGCCCAGGCAAGGAAACGGACGCGATGACAATCACTATCACAGCATTTGAACGATCGCCCGATGGCGGCAAGGGACTGGCGCGTGATACGCGCGTTCGCTGGGCGCTCGAAGAAGTGGGGCAGCCGTATGAGGTTCGTCTTGTTTCCTTCGCAGAGATGAAGGCGCCTGAACATCTGGCGATCCATCCCTTCGGCCAGATCCCCACCTATGAGGAAGGTTCTCTCTCGCTGTTCGAGACCGGCTCGATCGTCTTTCATCTTGCTGAGCAGCATGCGGGATTGCTGCCGAAGGATCGCAATGCCCGCGCGCGTGCGATCACGTGGATGTTTGCCGCACTTAACACCGTCGAACCACCGATCCTCGAATTAACGACGGCAAGAATATTCGAACGTGACAAGCCTTGGAGCGAGGAGCGCTTGCCGTTGGTAAAGGACCGTGTTCGCGCTCGGCTGGACAAACTCTCGGCTCACTTGGGTGTCGCCGACTGGCTCGATGATGCGTTCAGCGCGGGCGATTTGTTGATGGTGTCGGTGCTGCTGCGACTAAGAATGTCAGGCATTTTGGACGAATATCAAAACTTGGCTGCCTATGTAGCGCGCGGGGAAGCACGGCCGGCCTATATCCGGGCTTTCGCCGCGCAATTTGCGATCAACGCAGAGGGGGCGTGAAGATTAGCCAGCATTGAACTAACCAAATGGAAGCGAGCCCGAAGCGCGCGCGCTCTCCTTTGGCGACGCCAGTCAAGAAAGCTGGTACGTCTCCCGTATTCGAGGGGACGCCATGTCGATCAACATCTATGTCTACTGGGGGCGAGGAGAAAGGACGCCGAAGAGCTGGTCCCGCAGCTGCAGGCGCATTTCCGGGCCTTGGACGAAGCCGACGACAGGTTCGCGAGGTGGGCCCCGCGCGGCAGATCGCTCAAAAAAGCAATCGCCTCCAAGCCGGTCAACACCTCGTCGTGCGAGGTTCTCCATCGCTGGCTGTTAAAGGGCCGGAACAAGACGGACATGCCTCCGAGACAGCCCGTTCCTGAACTGGGATACAATGTGTCGCTGTGGAACCAGCGCCAGGCAAATATAGAGGCGTCCACATCAGTCCATTGCAGTTCCTGGTCCAAATATCTGTCGGAAGACAGCCAGAACAATGCTTCGCTGGAGTTTAGCTACATAGCTGGAGCCGAACCGGTGAATACAAAGGTTTTGCTCGGCCTATTTCTCAAGTTCATTGATATCTGGGAACCCAGTTGGGGTTCGATCTGGCGGCACGTTCATGAGGGACATCCAGCCGGGGCGCGTTGGAACCCAAGACATGTTCAATATGCCTTCTTCCAGTCACCGGGAGGACGCGGGCACGATGAACGATTTATGGGACAGCAGCAGACCCTCCCCAAGGGCGGTCGCCTCTGGACGGACGAAACGGCGGTGCCTTTCCTGGAAGAGACGTAAGTGCCCGGTATTCCGCTGCCGTCCTTGCAAGACGCTGTTGCCCATGCGAAGAGCCCGTGAAGCGACAGCCTATTTCCCCACTGCTGAATGACGATGGCGCAGAGAATCACAATCGCTTGGCGAGTAACGCTTTGTTATCTGGCCGGACTGACAGAAAGTCTTTTGGTCTTCGCATTTTTGGGAGCCCCGCACCGCAAGGTGGCGACGCAAGATCTCCTGTGGGCCTTCGCTCTTGAGCTGGCCGTGGGCGTGGTCGTCTCTTGGCCCCTCTGGCTGACCGCCGCTGTCGTCGCGTTCGTTTTCTCAAGATCAGTCGTTGCAAATCCAGGTCTGTGGGCTGCCGCGGCGGCGTTGATCGCCGCCGGCTTCTCGTATGGGACCCTGCCCTTCGACGGTGAGATCAGGTCTCTTGCCACCGTCGGAGGCCTCGCCGCAATTCTGGCAGGGATTTCTTTTTATTGTTGGAGTGTATCGCGCCCAGTTCCCCCGGCATCCAACTGAAAACACCCTCATCGCGCGCTTGCCTTGCGGGGCAAAACCGTTCATGCGAAGAGCCCGCACGCGAATGAAACCAGCGACAGGCAAGCGCAACAGATGAGCAGGCGCCGGAAATGAGCAAGCGCAAGAACGGGCTCACCTATGCCGAAGCGGGCGTCGACATCGACGCCGGCAATCTCATGGTCGAGAAGATCAAGCCGCTGGTGCGCGCCACCCGCCGGCCGGGCGCCGATGGCGAGATCGGCGGCTTCGGCGGTTTGTTCGACCTCAAGGCCGCCGGCTTCACCGATCCCGTGCTGGTGGCCGCCAACGACGGCGTCGGCACCAAGCTGAAGATCGCCATCGATGCCGGCAAGCACGATACGATCGGCATCGACCTCGTCGCCATGTGCGTCAACGACATCGTCGTGCAAGGCGCCGAGCCGCTGTTCTTCCTCGACTATTTCGCCACCGGCAAGCTCGATCCCGACCAGGGTGCCTCGATTGTCGGCGGCATTGCCGCCGGCTGCCGGCAGGCCGGTTGCGCGCTGATCGGCGGCGAGACGGCGGAGATGCCCGGCATGTATCACGACAAGGATTATGACCTTGCCGGCTTTGCCGTCGGTGCCGCCGAACGCGGCCAGTTGCTGCCGACCGACGACATCGTCGAGGGCGACGTGCTGCTCGGCCTTGCCTCGTCGGGCCTGCATTCGAACGGCTTTTCGCTGGTCCGTCGCATCGTCGCCGTAAGCGGCCTTGGCTGGGGCGATCCGGCGCCGTTCAATGACGAGGCGACGCTGGCCGAGGCGCTGCTCGAACCTACCCGCATCTACGTCAAGTCGATCCTCAAGGCGATCCGCAACACCCACGGCATCAAGGCGCTGGCCCATATCACCGGCGGCGGCTTTCCCGAAAACATCCCGCGCGTTCTGCCCAAGGATTTTTCGGCCGAGCTCGATCTCGGCGCCATCGAGGTGCCGCCGGTGTTCTCATGGCTGGCCAAGACCGGCGGCGTCGCGCCGGAAGAGATGATGCGGACCTTCAATTGCGGCATCGGCATGATCCTGGTCGTCGCCTCCGGCCAGGCGGCGCAGGTCGCTGCCGTTCTGCAGGAGGCCGGCGAGACGGTGACGCCGATCGGCCAGATCGTGCCGCGCCGCGATGCCGGCGTCATCTATCGGGGCTCGATTGGCCTATGAGGAAACGGACGGTCGTACTGATCTCGGGGCGCGGCTCCAACATGACGGCGCTGGTTGCGGCGGCGAGCAACCCGGCCTATCCGGCCGAGATCGTCGGCGTCATCTCCGACCGCGCCAATGCCGCCGGCCTTGGCATCGCCGCGGCGCGCGGCATCGCCACCAGAGTGATTTCGCGCTCCGACCATGCCAGCAAGCAAGCGCATGACGAGGCGATCGATGCGGCCCTCTTGTCGTTCGGCGCCGAGATCGTCGCGCTGGCCGGCTACATGCGCATCCTCGGCGCGCGCTTCGTGGAGAAGTGGCAGGGCCGCATGATCAATATCCACCCTGCCCTGCTGCCTGCCTTCAAGGGGCTGGATACGCATGCGCGGGCCCTCCGCGCAGGCATGCGCATCCATGGCTGCACGGTGCATTTCGTCACGCTCGACATGGATGACGGGCCGATCATCGCCCAGGCCGCCGTGCCGGTGATGGTCGGCGACAATGAGGACACGCTGGCCGCGCGCGTGCTCAAGGCCGAGCACCAGCTCTATCCGCTGGCGCTGGGGCTGGTCGCCGAAGGCAAGGCGCGAATGGAAGGCGGCCGCACGGTGTTTTCGCGCTTCGCCGACGATGCCGACAACGCCACGTCGGTGGTGATCGCGCCCGACCCGCTGCGCGAAGAGACCGATCTCGAGCACCTGGCGCGGATAACGCCGTAAGAGTCAGTTCTTGAATTTGGTAGCAAATTTTGCTACCGTTTTCGTGAGGAGACGGCTTGATGGCGACAGTCGAAAAAGTCAGCGTAGCGCTTTCCCCGGAACTGCTGGACATGGTCAAAGGCGCGGTGGCCAGCGGGCAGTACGGTTCGGCAAGTGAAGTGATCCGCGAGGCACTGCGCGAATGGCGGCTTCGCCAGCCCTTGCGCGAGGCCGAAGCGGAGCGGTTGCGGAAAGCCTGGACGGAAGGGCTGGAGAGCGGTCCGTTTGCGCCGTTCGACATCGAGGACATAAAACAGAAAGCCCGCAGCCGGTTGGGCAACACCAGCAAAAACCGGCGGAATGGCTGACATCCGCATTGTCCGCAGCCCGGCGGCAGAAGACGACCTGATCGATATTTGGTTTGGCATTGCAAGGGACAACCCGCTTGCCGCGGACCGCTTTTTGGATGCTATTGCCGTGCGCATCGTGCAATTGGGCACATTCCCGGGATCCGGTCCCAAGAGGCCCGACATCGCTGCCGAGGTGCGGGCGTTGACGATCGGCAACTATCTCGTGCTTTATCGCCTGGCCGAACAGCGCGTCGAGATCGTCCGCGCCGTACACGGCGCACGCGATGTCTCGGCATTGTTTTGATAGATTGCGGACAAGCAAATGGACGTTTTCGACAGCGCGATCCGGCAAAAGCGTGATCTCGCCGGCGTCTTCGAGTACGACGCGGCGGACGATCCGAAAAGTGCACGGCATGTTTTTATCTCTGTCGGATCGAGGACGGAGGAGTAGGTCCCGTCGTCGGTGCAATTCACGTTCGATCGGGCGATTGGGCCATCACTGAAGCAGACATTTTGGTCAGATGGGATAAAGATGAAGGGCGTGTAGGCCTGTTCATCTTTGGTGCACTTTGGGCGAGTTTTGATACCGTCACAGGTGCAAGACATGACGGCGGATATGGGAAAGACTTTCAGCCCGACATCCCTTGGACTTGAGTTGAATCCATGAAGCAACTGCTGCTCCTGCGTCACGCCAAGTCGAGTTGGGACGATCCCGACCTCATCGACTTCGACCGGCCGCTGTCCGCGCGCGGGCTGAAGGCAGCACCACTGGTCGGGCGCGAACTGGCCCGGCGCGGCTGGCTGCCGGAGCTGGCGCTGGTGTCGCCGGCGCTGCGCACCCGCGACACGTGGCGGCTGGTCTCGGCGGAATTGCCGGCGAAGGTGCAGGCCAAATTTTCCCAGGCGCTCTACGAGGCAGCGGCGGCGGACATCCTCGCCAAGGTGCGGCAAGTAAAGGCGGGGACTGGAACGCTGCTGGTGCTTGGCCACAATCCCGGGCTGGAGGAGTTCGCGCGCGGGGTTGCCGGGGCTGGATCGGACCAAGCGGCGCTGAAGAAGCTGGCGGAAAAATACCCCACCGCGGGCCTGGCTCGGTTCGACGTCGACGGCGATTGGACCGGTCTCACCTTCGGCAGCGCCCGACTGACGCACTGCATTTGGCCGAAGGATATTCGCTAGCGACTGCCTGACAGGCCGGGGGATCGCCGACCTTTCGACCAAACCCGGCTTCGCGCAAACAAAAGCGGCGGGCCAAGCCCGCCGCTCTTCGTGCTCCGGGGTTTGAGGAACTATCGGCCCCAGTTGCCCCGGCCAGATTGGGGCACTACGGGTTGATCCGCGCCGAACCGGGTCGTCGCCTCGGTGTCGACAGCGTTGTGCTCGGTCGTCAGCGGCTTGCGGATGGAACCGGTAAACCCGCTGTCGATGCTGCCGACAGGCGCGTTGCCAACAGGCGCGGCCGGCTGGTTGACGCCGTCCGAACCATAGTGATCACTGCCTGCAAAGGCGCTGCCCGTGGCGACGAGGACGACGGTGGCGACGGTAAGAGCAATCTTGGTCATTTCAGGTACTCCAGTGTACTGGTCATTCGTGAGTTGTCGTTGCTTTCGACGCATTCGAGATGAGAGCGCTGTCCGCGCCGACGAATACGCACCCGGCTTTTTCCGATGTGCACGTTGCTGGACGATTTCAGCAACCGAGATTGTGGCTACAGATGAAACCTGCAAATCAAAGTATTCGATTGGCGCAGGATGCTATTCGGCGCACACGCCCGTTGATACGCGAAAGCAAGAGTAGCGGGCCAAGCCCGCCGCTCTATGTGTTGCAGGCCGTGATAATCAGCGGCCCCAGATGCCTTGGCCGGATTCAGGCGCCACCGACTCGGAGGTTATCTTGGCACCGGTATGCTCGGAAGTGACCGGCTTGCGGATCGAACCGGTGAAGGTGTTGTCGACGTTGGCAGCAGTAGCAGCCGGCTGGTTGACGTTGTCCGAGCCATAATGGTCGCTGCCGGCAAAAGCAGTGCCGGTGGCAACGAGGATGGCGGCGGCGGCAAGAGCGAGCTTGGTCATTTCGGGTACTCCGGTAGTTCTCTGGTCTGTCCGTCAAGTAGCGTGCCTCGGGAGGAATTCGCGTCGCTCGGACCACCCCGAGATGGGTCGGCAAGTCTGTCGTTTCCAATCACGAAAATTTTGTGCCGGTGCGCCAAATTGGCCGCTTGAAATCCGGCATAAGGTCCCCTTCTGCCACAATATTCTGTTTTATTTCAATTAGTTACGCGGTCAGTGGTGATTTGCCGCGCGAACATTCTTTGAGCCGGCGTTCACCCTTTCCTGTACGCTCTGTCAGCAGAACCGAACCGTTCGGTTCGAGTAGTTTTACGGTTGGCTGATCAGCGCTTTCAGAGGCTCGATCGACATTCCTGCCGACGGGCGCCGTGAAATTCACGCTGCCAGCTCAGCGCCGGCGGCATCGTGCTTGGGCCGCGCGCTGGCCAGAAGCACGACCGGGCAGTTGCAGGCGGCTAAAACAGCGCCGGCTGTTTCACCGAAGAACAGGTCCTCACCCGGACGTTGGGTGACGCCCATCACGACGATCGCCGCTCCTTTGGCCGCCTCCCGGGTGATCGCCTTGTCGGGTGTGACGCGGGTATGGAACGCTGTGTCGATATGCAGGCCGTAGCGGCCCGCCAGATCAGCGATGTCTTTCAGGACGGCCTCTTCGCGGCTATGCGACACCGATGTCGACCTGCGGCCCTTGGCTGCCTTTTGCGAGACGTAGAGAACCTTGATCCGCGCCCGGTTTGGACGGGCCAGCGCCAGCGCCAGGTCGGCGGCGCGACGCGCCACCTGGGTACCGTTGACGGGGACGAGAATGCTGGTGCCGGCCTTCAGCGTCGGCATCTTTTCGCCAGCATTGCCGCCGTTCAGGACCAGGCAAAGCGGGCCGTCAAATCCTGCGGCAATATCGTTGAGGGCCGGCGCGAAGGCGCCATCGGCGGTCAGCACATTGTCCAGGCCGACCAGCAACAGGCCGTATCCCTTGCGGGCCTCTTCGGCGATCGTCTCACCCGTGGCTTCCAATTCGGTGCGGGCCGTCAGATGGACTTTGTCGACAAGCGTATCTTCGGTCCGTTTCACCGCCTGAGCGCTCTTTTTTGCACCCTTTTTGATTTCCTGGAGGGCGCGCTCCTGTCCCTTGCTGTCGGTCGGCCTGTCAACTCGGCCGTCTTTCGGCTGAAGCAAGGTGGTGGGCAGGCGAAGCAAGGTGGTGGGCATGCCGCTGCCTCCGCCGACCAGTCCGGCGAGATATGCGGTGAACTTGCCGATCCTGCTGTCGTCGACCAGCACCAGCAGCCTCTCCAGCCTGGAAATGAAGCCGTATTCGTCCAACGCCTCGCGCTCGACACGCTGCTGCTCGTCGTGCCCAACCGGCAGCCGGCCGAGCGCCCAGCGCAGCATCGGCGGCATGGCCAAGGTGGTGATCACGGCCATGGTGACGATCATGGTGAAGAGATTGTGCGACAGGATGTTCATCGACAGGCCGATGCTGGCGACGATCACCTCGGTCGAGCCGCGTGCGTTCATGGCACTGCCGACGGCGATTGCTTCCTTGAGCGACATGGCGGCGAGCTTGGCGCCGATGAACGCGCCGCCAAACTTGCCGATGCTGGCGATGATCACGAGAGCGCCCGTCAGCATGGCAAGGGTTGGATCGGCGAGCACTGTGAGATCGGCGGAAAGCCCCGCCATGCCGAAGAAGATCGGCATGAACAGCGCGGTGATGACGCCGCGAAGCTGACCTTCGATATGGCTGGAGAGGATGGGCGATTCCCCGACCAGGATGCCGGCGACGAACGCCCCCAGCACGGTATGGACGCCTATCAGATTAGTGATCAGCGCCATCGCTCCCATGATGATGAGGATCATGGTGATCACCGCAAACTCGCTGCGGAATTGATCGTTGGTCCAGCGGATCAAGGTGAAGACAAGACGGCGGCCAATGGTGAAGGAGAACACCATGAACAGTGCCACCGCGGCGATGGTGGTCACCAGCGGCGCGAACTGTAGCTTGCCATTGGTGGCGATGCCGAAGGTTACGGCGATGACCAGCCAGCCGATCGTGTCCTCGATGATCGCCGAGGAAATAATCACCTGTCCGAGGTTGCGGCGCATGAAGTTCATCTCGCGCACCACCATGGCGACGACCTTGACCGACGAGATCGACAGCGCCGTGCCCAGGAACAGCCCGGCGACGGTGCGCTGCGTGGGGTCAGCCAGCAATGCGTCCGGCAGGAATTGCGCCAGCGCAAAACCGAAGATGAAGGGCACCACGACGCCGGTAGCCGAAATGGAAAAACAGGCCGCGCCAACCCGGCGCACCAGCCGCAGGTCCGTCTCCATGCCGGTCAGCAAAAGCAGCATCAGGATGCCGAGCTGCGAGACGGCGTCGATCATGCCCTTTTGCGCAGGATCACTGGGAAAGATCAGGTGCTGGGCCGACGGCCACAGCCAGCCGAACAGCGAAGGACCGAGCAGGATGCCGCCGATCAGTTGGCCCATGATTGCCGGCTGGCCATAACGCTGCAGCACTTCGCCCAAGCCGCGCCCGACAAGCAGCAGAAGCACGATCTCGGCGACGAAAGCGCCTTCGCCCGAACCACCCATGCCGGAGGCCCGGGTACCGGCAACGAGCGTCTGCGCTGCCCAGGCCGCCCCCGGGACGAAAGCGCAAACCAGCAGCGCCAGGCTGGAACGTGTCGGAGCCTGCCAAGCCATGAAACCCCCATCGCCCAATGCACGTGTCCAACAACGCGCGACAGGGCGTTGCGTTGCTAGACAGGGCGTTGCGTTGCTAGACGTGGACGTCACCGAAGGAGAGTTCGCCGTCGTCGCTCTCTGTCAGAAATGCTGTCACCAGCAGGCCCGCATAGAGGACGGCGACCAGCACGACGATGACGGCGCCCGGAATTGGACCCAAGGCAGCACTGGCGACCGCCTCACGCATCGACCCGACGAAGCCGATGCGGACACCTTCGGTCAGAAGACTGGGGGTCGACAGTTTGAGGATCCAGGCCAGCAGCAGGATCAGCAGCATGTAGATGTAATTGCGACGCAGGCGGCGCGCCAAAGCCATGCGTTGCGAAATCAGGAATTTCGGCGCGCGCAGGCTCTCGCCGACGATCAACAGCCAATCGGACGCGAAGTCCGGCTGCGGCGAGAATATCTGCGCGAAATAGTGCCGTTCGAACTGGCGCACGCGAGCCCGGTAGAAGTCGAAGAAGCGATATCGGCGGGCCTCTATCCACAGCAGCAGCAGAACAAGCAGCATGGCAAACAGCAGCACGCCATGGTGAGCGCTGGCTGTCGAAAGCGAAACGGACAGCATTGCTGCGACAACGGTTATCGCCCAGTTGCTCGTCCGGTCCAGGCGGTCACGCCACCCAGCCATGCGCGCAATCTCGGCGCGATGAAAGTGGGACATCGTGGTTACGAGTTCGCCGGACGACAGTGTCCTTCCGATGGGATCCGGCGCCGGCAACACTTCTGCCATGACAATGCCTCCACCCGCCACGCGAAAACGGCCGGATGGAGATATCGTTCCGACGCTCAATCCGCCGGGCGCAGCCAGACCTTGTTGTCGTGGAAGGCGGCGCCGCCATAGGGCGCCGGCGCATCGGCGCCGGTCAGCACGTTGATGCCCTCGCCGCGCTCATGGGCGCTGTTCGGCCAGATGCCTTCGGCGACGACGACGCCGCGCTTGATGCCGTCGAACAGCTTTGCGTGCAGCACCACCTCGCCACGCTGGTTGCCGACTTCGACACGGCCGCCGTCGGCGACGCCGAGTGCCGCCGCATCATCGGGATGCAAGAGCAGCTCCGGCCGGCGCTCTTTTGCCTGCGATACCGGCGTTTCGGCAAAGGTCGAATTGAGGAAATTGCGCGCCGGCGAGGTGGTCAGCCGGAACGGGTGCGCCTCGTCCGCCACTTCGATCAGGTCGACATGGTCGGGGAATTCCGGCAGGCTCGCCACCGGCCCGAACAGGCCCATGCTTTTCGGTGGCCGGTTGGGCGCGGCCTGGCCCGTCCAGTCGGCGCGAAAATGGAACTTCTTGTCGGCATGGCCGAAGCCGTCGAGGAAATGCGCGGCCGCGAAATCCGGCTGCAAATCGACCCATTTCTGCTCTTTCAGGCTCGAAAAGCTGCCCAGCCCGCGCTTGCCCAGAATGATGTCGATATGCTGCTGCTCGGTCATGCCGAAGCCAGGACGATCGGCGACACCGAGCCTTTTGCCGAGCTCCTCGATGACGAAATGGTTGGTGCGCGGACCTTCCGGCGGGTCGATCAGCTTCGGCCCGAGTGTGATGTGCTGGTTGCCGCCACCCTTGTAGACGTCGTCATGCTCGAGAAACATCGTCGCCGGCAGCACCACATCAGCGAGCTTGGCGGTGTCGGTCATGAACTGCTCGTGCACGCAGGAAAACAGATCATCGCGCAGAAAACCTTGCTTCACCAGCCGCTGCTCCGGCGCGACATTCACCGGATTGGTGTTCTGGATCAGCAGCGCCGTCACCGGCGGGCCGCCATAGAGCGCATCCTCAGCCCCGGTCAGCACCGGGCCGATGCGCGAATGATCGAGATGACGGATCGCGGGGTCGCGCATCCGTGTGCCTTCGAGCAGTTCCTGGTTGAGCTTGAAGATGCCCGAATTGGAATGGAAGGCGCCGCCGCCCTCATATTGCCAGCAGCCGGTAACCGCGGCGATCGCGGCCGCGGCGTGCATGTTGACCGAACCGTTGCGCTGCCGCGAAAAACCGTAGCCGAGGCGAAAGTAGGTCTTCTTCGTCGTGCCGACGAGACGGGCGAAGGCCTCGATTTCGTCGACGGAAAGCCCGGTGATGTCTGCGGCCCATTGCGGCGTCCGCGTATTAAGATGCGCTTCCAGACCGTGCGGATCGTCGGTGTATTTTTCCAGATAGGCGCGGTCGGCCATGCCGTCACGGAACAGCACGTGCATCACCGCGCAGGCCAGCGCGCCGTCGGTGCCGGGCTTCAGCACCAGGCCGAGATCGGCCTGCTTCATCGTTGCATTTTCGTAGACGTCGATGACGACGATCTTGGCGCCGCGTTCCTTGCGCGCCTTGATGGCGTGGGTCATGACGTTGACCTGCGTGACCACGGCGTTGGTGCCCCAGATCACCACGCAGTCGGACTTTGCCATTTCGCGCGGGTCGGGGCCGCGCAGCGCGCCGGCGCCCATCATCCAGCCGGTCCAGGCCAGATTGGTGCAGATCGAACCGAAGAAGCCGGAATATTTTTTGGCGTGCCTGAGCCGCTCTATGCCGTCGCGCTGCACCAGCCCCATCGTGCCGGCATAGTAATAGGGCCAGACCGTCTCCGAGCCGTATTTTGCCTCCGCCGCGATGAATTTTTCAGCGACCAGATCGAGCGCCACCTCCCAGCTCGCTTCCTTCCAGGCGCCGTCGCCCTTGGCGCCGGCCCGCACCAGCGGCTTCAGCAGGCGGTCGGGATGATGGACGCGATCGGCGTAACGGGCGACCTTGGCGCAGATGACGCCGGCCGTATAGCTGTTGGCCTTGGCGCCATGGACGCGGCCGATGCGCCTGGCGTCGAGCAGCTCGACCTCGAGCGCGCAGGTCGACGGGCAATCATGCGGGCAGGCCGAATGGCCGATTTTGAGCTTGGCATACTGATTCATGGGTGCAAACTAGCCGTTTATGGCGGCGGCGTGTAGGGCCAGTTACCCGCCATCAATGCGCTTGAGCAAGGCGTTGTAGGCGCCGCATTTCGGGCAATGTATGTGGCGCTCGACATGCGATGATCCGGCTCCGGCGTCGATGACCAGCAGATTGCCGTCTCCACACTCAGGGCATTTTACGACAGCTTCGGAATTGACAACCAAAACCTTGGCAGCTTCGATCCAAAGTTTTGTCGACATCGTCCTACTCCGCCGTGCCTTCCTCGTACTCCGCCGACATCGACAGCCATTTTTCCTCATGGCCGGCCAGCTGTTGCGCAAGTTGTGAGCGCTCCTTGGCCAGCCTTGTCGCGGTCGACGGGTCCTTTTCGTAGACGGCCGGGTTGGCGAGTTCGTCCTCGATCAGGTCGATGCGCTTGCGGAGGCGGTCCATCAGCGCTTCGGTGGCGCGGATTTCCTTGGCCAGCGGCTCGAAGGCTGCGCGGCGCGCGGCTGCGTCGCGGCGGCGGTCGGCCTTCGAGGCTTTGTCCGCCTCGCGCTTGCCGCGGCGGTCGCCGGAGACGCCGGTGACCAGCGTCTTATAATCCTCGAGATCGCCGTCATACGGATTAACCGCGCCGTCCTTGACCAGCCACAGCCGGTCGGCGGTCGCTTCGAGCAGATGGCGGTCGTGCGAGATCAGGATGACCGCGCCGGGAAAATCGTTCAGCGCATGGATCAGCGATTCACGGCTGTCGATATCAAGATGGTTGGTCGGCTCGTCGAGGATGAAAAGGTTCGGCCCCTCGAAGGCCGACAGGCCCATCAGGAGCCGCGCCTTCTCGCCGCCGGACAGATCCTTGGCCGCGGTATTCATCTTTTCGGTGGTCAGGCCGAACTGGGCGACGCGGCCGCGCACCTTGGATTCCGGCGCGTCCGGCATCAGCCGGCGGACGTGTTCATAGGCGTTTTCATCGGGCCTGAGGTCGTCGAGCTGGTGCTGGGCGAAGATTGCCACCTTCAGCCCGGGCGCCACGGTCATGGAGCCGGTCTCCGGCTTCAGCCGGCTGGCCAAAAGCTTGGCGAAGGTCGACTTGCCGTTGCCGTTGGCGCCGAGCAGCGCGATGCGGTCGTCGGCATCGATGCGCAGCGTCATCTTCTTCAGGATCGGCGCACCCTCGACATAGCCGACATTGACGTTGTTCAGCGCAATGATCGGCGAGGCCACCGTCTTCATCGGCTCCGGAAAGGAGAACGGCCGCACCGTGTCGTTCACGATCGCGGCGATCGGCTTCATCTTCTCCAGCGCCTTGATGCGGGACTGCGCCTGCCTCGCCTTCGATGCCTTGGCGCGGAAGCGCTCGACGAAGGATTCCATGTGCTTGCGCGCGGCTTCCTGCTTGACGCGGCCCTTCTCCTGCAATTCACGCTGCTCGGTGTATTGGCGCTCGAACTGATCGTAGCCGCCGCGCCAGAAGGTCAGCTTCTTCTGGTCGAGATGGACGATCGAATTAACGGCGCGGTTGAGCAGGTCGCGATCGTGCGAAATCAGCAGCACGGTATGCGGATATTTCGACACGTAGTTTTCCAGCCACAGCGTGCCTTCGAGGTCGAGATAATTGGTCGGCTCGTCGAGCAGCAGCAGATCGGGCTCGGCAAACAACACGGCGGCCAGCGCGACGCGCATGCGCCAGCCACCGGAGAAGGACGAGGCCGGGCGCCGCTGCGCGGCATCGTCGAAGCCGAGGCCGGCGAGAATGGTGGCCGCGCGTGACTCGGCCGAGTGCGCATCGATATCGGCCAGCCGCATGTGGATGTCGGCGATGCGGTGCGGGTCGGCCGCCGTCTTTTCCTCTTCGAGCAGTGCACTCCGTTCGAGGTCGGCCTTGAGCACGATCTCGATCAGCGGCTCCTCGGTGCCCGGCGCTTCCTGCGCCACCTGGCCGATGCGCGTGTTCTTGGGCAGGCTGATCGAGCCGGTCTCGGAGGCGAGATCGCCGGTGATCGCCTTGAACAGGGTCGTCTTGCCGGTGCCGTTGCGGCCGACAAGGCCAGCCTTGCTGCCGGCCGGCAAGGTCAGCGAGGCATGGTCGAGAAGCAGGCGTCCGGCCATGCGGAGCGAAAGGTCGTTGATGATCAGCATGGCCGGGCTTTTGCACGGGACAACCATGCTTCGCAAGGGCTTGAGCCCCGGTTCGCCGCATAAGCCGCGAAAACCGACAAGGCTGGTGATGTCGACCCCGCGCGCCGCGACTTCCCGCAAAACGCAAAAAGAACCCGCTATCCTGAGGGGGGACAAGGAGAGCGGGCTCTTTCGTGAACGGCGGCCTTGGGAGCGTCCGATCGACATCCAAACACGCAGCAGCTTGGTTTGTTCCATGGGAAGAACGAACTATGTGATGAACAAACGCTGCTGTGGCCGGCAGGTTTGTCCACAGGGGCGTGCCGTCTGTACGCTATCAACCATGACGCTGCGGAAAGACTCGGCTATCCTTGGATGTGCGGCGGGCCTGATCTCCGCCTGGCCGGCGCCATCAGCTTCCTCCCAAGCGGCGCCGGCCACCTTCCTTGACCGGCGCCGACGCCATTTGAGGCGGTCATTGTTTCGGCGGCGTGCCGGGCTGATCGCCGCCGGTCGTCGACTTCGGCACCGGATTCTTGTCGACCTGCGGGTTCTGATCGACCGTGTCGCCAGGGGCCTTGGTCGGCTGGATATTGTTGTCGCAACCCGCAACGGTCAGAGCTGCCATAAGCAGCAGGATTGAGCGCTTTTTCATCGCAGTCTCCTCTCGCCCGACAACGAGGCGTCGGCGATTTGGTTGCGCGGCCGGCGTCGTTCTCGCATTCGCCGAGGAGCCCGGGAACAAAATGCCGTGTCTCCGGTTGCTGCACAATCAATGGAGGATGGCATGATCCGTCTGCTCATCGCCGGGGCAATCGTCTATGTCGCCTATCGCGTCGCCAAGAAAGTGATCGACGAGGTGCCCGACGATTTCGATCCGCTGCTGCTGCCGCCGCCACAGGACGATCGCGAGGCGCTGCGGCGGCAATCGGCAAGGATGGGCGTCGAGCCCGAGCGTTAGTCGACAGGCCTGCCCGCAAGGCTTCTTCGTTCACGAGCCCTATTCCGGCTCCGCAAACCGTTGCGAACAAAGCAGAAACGATGCTTGATGGGCGATGAACCTCGCCGCCCGTGATTCGTCCTTCCAGCCGGCCTATCTGGCGAAGCTCAACGCCGAGCAGCGGCTTGCCGTCGAACATGGCGACGGCAAGATCGCCGGGCCGTTGCTGGTCATCGCCGGCGCCGGCTCCGGCAAGACCAACACGCTGGCGCACCGGGTCGCGCATCTGATCGTCAGGGGTGCCGACCCGCGCCGCATCCTTTTGATGACATTTTCGCGCCGTGCCGCAGCGGAAATGGCCAAGCGGGTCGAGCGCATCGCCGGCGAGGTGCTGGGGCGCGATGCCTCGGTGATTACCGATGCGCTGAGCTGGGCCGGCACGTTCCACGGCATCGGCGCCAGGCTGCTGCGCGATTATGCGCTGGAGATCGGTCTCGATCCGGCCTTCACCATCCACGATCGCGAGGATTCCGCCGACCTGATGAACCTCGCCCGCCACGAGCTTGGGTTTTCAAAGACCGAAGCCCGCTTCCCGACCAAGGGCACCTGCCTTGCGATCTATTCGCGCGCCGTCAACGCACAGGCGCCGCTCGGCGAGGTGCTGGGTTCGGTGTTCCCGTGGTGCGCCGGCTGGGCCGAACAGCTGAAGCAATTATTCGCACGATATGTCGAGGCCAAGCAGGCGCAGAATGTGCTCGATTACGACGACCTGCTGCTCTACTGGGCGCAGATGGCCGGCGAGCCGGAAATCGCCGCGCATCTGGGTGCACGTTTCGACCATGTGCTGGTCGACGAGTACCAGGACACCAACCGGCTGCAGGCATCGATCCTGACGGCGCTCAAGCCCGACGGATCGGGGCTGACGGTGGTCGGCGACGACGCGCAGTCGATCTATTCGTTCCGCGCCGCGGAAGTGCGCAATATCCTCGATTTTCCCAAGCAGTTCGCGCAGCCGGCGGAAGTCGTCATGCTGGAGCGCAATTACCGCTCGACCGAGACCATCCTGGCGGCCGCCAATGCGGTAATCGGCGAAGCGTCGGAACGTTTCACCAAAAATCTCTGGACCGAGCGCAAATCTGCGGAAAAGCCGAAGCTGGTCAGCGTGCGCGACGAGACCGAGCAGGCGAGCTATGTCTGCCAGGCGATACTCACCGAACGCGAGGCCGGCACTGTTCTCAAATCACAGGCGGTGCTGTTTCGCGCCTCGCACCATAGCGGCCCGCTGGAGATCGAGCTGACGCGCCGCAACATCCCCTTCGTCAAGTTCGGCGGGCTGAAATTTCTCGATGCAGCACACGTCAAGGACTTGCTGGCCGTGCTGCGCTTTGCCGAAAACCCGCGCGACCGCGTCGCCGGCTTTCGCGTGCTGCAACTTCTGCCGGGCATCGGCCCTTCGGCCGCCAATGCGATCGTCGAGACCATGGCAAATTCGCTTGACGAGACGATGGGGCTTGCCCGCTATCGGCCGCCGCAGCGTGCCGCCGACGACT
Organism: Mesorhizobium sp. M0018; assembly: GCF_040323955.1. Taxonomy (NCBI): domain Bacteria; kingdom Pseudomonadati; phylum Pseudomonadota; class Alphaproteobacteria; order Hyphomicrobiales; family Phyllobacteriaceae; genus Mesorhizobium; species Mesorhizobium sp. M0018. The sequence continues at coordinate 145,255 of NZ_JAMYVL010000015.1, forward strand.
GGCCGGGCTTTGTCGCGCTCTATAGCGGCCTGCGCGCCGGCGCGCAAAAATGGCCGGCCGACATCGAACAGGTCAGGCTCTGGTACGAGCCGCATCTGGAACGCATCCACGAGGATGCAACGACGCGCCGGGCCGATCTCCTGCAGCTCGAGCAGATCGCTTCCGGCTATGCGTCGCGCGAGCGCTTCCTTACCGAGCTGACACTCGATCCGCCGGACGCGACCAGCGACGAGGCCGGCCCGCCACACCGCGACGAGGATTATCTGATCCTTTCGACGATCCATTCGGCCAAGGGCCAGGAGTGGAAGAACGTCTTCGTGCTCAACACCGTCGACGGCTGCATCCCGATCGATCTCGGCGTCGGCAGCAAGGAGGATGTCGACGAGGAGCGGCGGCTGCTCTACGTGGCGATGACGCGGGCCAAGGACAGCCTGCACCTGGTCATGCCGCATCGCTTTTTCGTCCATGGCCAGGCGGCGCGCGGCGACCGCCATGTCTATGCCTCGCGCACGCGCTTCATCCCGCGCTCGATCCTCGGCGCCTTCGAGCAGGTGGCATGGGCCAGCGTCCAGGCCAGAGACGATCCGCGCCGCCAGCCGCAGGTACGTGTCGACCTCGGCGCCCGCATGCGCGGCATGTGGAAATAGGCACCCGCCTCGACGTCGGCGCTGCTCGCCCGGCGACCGCTCCCGGAGCCGGCGAAAAAACAATCCCGGCAACATGGAACCTCGCGCCGTGATCCGCGTTTCTGCCCGACCCCCAGACCGGAGAACGGCGTCCGCCGTGACCTCCGCCCATTCGAGAGGCCAGAATGCACGACAGGACGTTTTCCACCCCGGTCGCCCTAACCGTTGGCGCCGGCTACAAGCGTACGATCGCTTCGTTCTCCGAGATGCACGAATTCCTGACCGAGTTCCCGCCTTCGCGCCGCCGGCTGAGCTATGGCGCCGCGGTGAAGGCCTGCGAGGCGGCACGTGCCGGCGATATCTCGGCCGAAGCGGCACGCGACGCCCTGATCACCTTTGCCGTAACGGCAGGCATCCTCTGGCCGGCCGCCCAGCCGGCGGTCTCGGTCAAGCCGGTCGCCCGGGGCCTCGGCGGCTACGCCGCCTGACAGAAACGACCATCAATGGACCGTCATCGGGCCGCCGCCCGGCGGGTCGCCCGCTGCCGCGGTTTCGAAACTGACCTGATCGCGGCCGTTCGATTTGGCCTTGTAAAGGTGCTTGTCCGCCACCACGAACATCTCGGCGTAGGTGGTCGGCCCGCTGAAGGCGACGCCGCCGATGCTGACCGAGAGAGGACAGGGCCGGCCGCCAGGCGAGAACTCCGCCTCACGGACGCGCCGGCGAATTGTCTCCGCCACCAGCCAGGACTGCGAAGGATCTGCGCCGGGAAGGAAAACCGCAAATTCCTCGCCGCCGATCCGGCCGACGATGTCGGCGCCGCGCAGCTGGCCCTGGATTGTCCTGGCGATCAGCTTGAGCGCCTGGTCTCCGCAGTCGTGGCCGAGGCGGTCGTTGACGGATTTGAAATGGTCGGCATCGACGATCAGCAAGGCTCCGGCATTTACGACGGAATGGCTGCGGGCCTGTTCGAGATAGGCCTCGACGAGCATGGAAAATGCACCCCGGTTGAATACCGCCGTCAGGCTGTCGGTCGCCGCGACGACGGCCAGTACCTTCTGCGCGATCGCCAGCTGGCGCATTTTCCACATGAGGAAGAAGAAGAACGAGCTGGCCAGGACAAGCGGCAGCAGCAGGTCTGTGAGCTGCGCCCGCCACAGCGCTTCCGGCGACAAATATGGGAAATTAAAGGAATCGACGAGGAATGCGGCTGCAATGCAGACCGCCGTGCCCGCGACGGTAACGGCCACGACCCTGCCCCAGCTCGTTGGGGACAAATCGATCTGCATGCTTTTGCTCCTGCTTCAGCAGGCTACCTTGAAGCAACAGCGCAAACGAAGTCCTAAGACTTTGCTTTCAATTCGATCGCAGTCGAAGCGAACCAGCCGTCGAGATGGCGGCCAGATAAGAAGATCGGTCCTAAATCAGCTGCCGTCTGATGCTCATCCGGGTGACCGCGGTCACAAGAATGGCGCCGATCATGAAATAGATGGTCGCGACGATGTCGCCCTGGTGGAAATAATAACCGGAGTTGAGGAGCGCCAGGACCACGGCGAAGAACGCCACGAGGCGCAAGGGTTCATTGGGCATGCGTGCCAATTCTCGCTGTTGCTGCTGAATGCTGCTGAAGCGGCCGCCCTCACGACCATCCGCTCCATAAAATGTTTCGGTGCGTTTTGCAATCTCGGCAGATCGTCCTCTATCCTCCGTCCGCTTCACCAGCCGCCCCAGGTTCAGGCGAAAGCCCTGCCCTCCTCGCTGCGCTGGAACATCGTCAGGTCCAGTCCGAGGCTTGGCTTGCCCAGAATGGTCAGGATCGCATGCGCCTGGCCGCGGTGGTGGGTCTGGTGGTTGAAGAAGTGGTCGAGCGCCGGCGCCAGCCGCTGCGAGACGGTGCGCATATCCGAGACGGTCATGTAGGAGAAGCGGCCCGACAGCGCCTTGTCGCTCAGGCCGTCGACCCAGTCGATGATCCGTTTGTCCTCGGCCTCGCGCGCCAGCCGCAAGCCTGGCAAGGCGCGGTGCAGGATCGTGTCGAGCCTTGCCGGCGCGTCGCCCTCGCCGGTGAAGCGTTTCATCCAGATACGGTCGGCTGCCAGGAGGTGGTTGAGCGTTCCCATCATCGAACCGAAGAAGACGCCGACATTGCGGTCGAACTCTTGCTCGTCGAGATCGGCGGCGGCATCGTAGATGCGGCCGTTGGCCCATTGATTGTAGGCCGCAAACATCCTGAAATGCTGTTTCATTTTCTCCCGACCTGCGAGACCCCCTGCGCGGGTCTGTTTCGGGCATAGTTAGACTGCAAGGACGCTGCCGCCAATGACCATTCTGCTCTATGACCTTGTCGGACGCGATGCCGCCCGCCCATTCAGCCCACATTGCTGGAAGGCGGCGATGGCGCTGGCCCACAAAGGGCTCGACATCACCAGCGTGCCGACCCGTTTCGTCGAAGTGCCGAAGGTGGAAGGCGGCGTCTCGAAGCTCGTTCCGGTGATCCGCGACGGCGAGACGGTGGTCGCCGATTCCTTCGCCATCGCGCTCTATCTCGAGGAGACCTATCCCGAGCGGCCGACATTGTTTTCCGGCGACGGCGGCAAGGCGACGGCGCGCTTCATCGAACGCTGGTCGCAGCTGACCATCCATCCCTACGTCACCACCGCTGCGATACTGGACCTGCACGCCATGCAGGACGAGGCGAACGCCGCCTATTTCCGGCAGAACCGCGAGCAGCGCTTCGGCAAGCCCCTGGAGGCGGTTTACGCCACCCGCGACGCCGGGCTCGCCGGCTTCCGCGCCTCGCTGGAGCCGCTGCGCTCGATGCTTGGCTATCAGCCCTTCATCGGCGGCCGGTCGCCGCTATTTGCCGACTACATCGTTTTCGGCGCGCTGCAATGGGCGCGCATCGCCACGCCCTACCGGCTGCTCGACGACAGCGATGTCATGGCGCAATGGTTCGAACGATGCCTCGATCTGCATGGCGGCCTCGGCCGCACGGTTGCGGCCGCAGCGATCGCCCCGCTCGAGAGTTGAAATCGGCAGTTTTTATCGGAGGCGCCACATTTTGTTCTTGCTTTGTGCCGGCAGCTATGCTACTAATCTCGATATGGTGATGTTTCGCACCGACGCCCGCCCGGCCTGCCGAGGCGGGTTTTGTTTTGCCGATCGAGGTCCAACGGCGTTGCCGGCAGGGATGTCGTCCGGCCTTAGCTGCAAGTTGCCAGCCGGCGAAATGCGACAATGCGGGTAGACGAAGTGTCGCTCGAAGCGCCTCATCAGCGCCTGGATCGAAGCAAACAAGACGAACATCCGGCGAACCGGGCAATCACAACAAAGGCAACGCGCCATGACGGCAAACCCAGAGTTCCCGGCCGATTTTCGCGCTGCGCTCGCCAACCTTTTCCTGTGGCGGCGCGACGTCAGGCGGTTCAAGCCGACGCCGCTCCCCGATGGAGCGCTGGAGCGGCTGCTCGAGCTTGCCAGCGCCGCGCCGTCCGTCGGGCTGAGCCAGCCCTGGCGCTTCGTCGTCGCCGAGAGCGAAGCATGCCGCGCCGCCGTCAGGGCCTGCTTCGAGCGCTGCAACGCGGAGGCACTCCAAACCTTTTGCGGTGAACGCGCCGCCCTGTATTCGCGCCTGAAGCTTGCCGGCCTGAATGAGGCGCCCTGCCAGCTTGCGGTTTTCGCCGACCGCGCAACCGAGCAAGGGCATGGGCTTGGCCGCCTGACTATGCCAGCCACCATAGACTATTCAGCTGTCATGGCGGTCCACACGATGTGGCTGGCGGCGCGAGCCGAAGGAATAGGCATGGGCTGGGTCTCGATCCTCGATCCGGCCGAGATGGCGACGATCCTGGACGTGCAGCCGGAGTGGACACTGATCGGTTACTTCTGCATCGGCTACCCCAGCGAGAACCACAGCGTGCCGGAACTGGAACGGGAAGGCTGGGAGGTCCGGCGCGCTTCGATCGTGATAAGGCGGTAGTGCAATGGCGGCGCTGCCATCCTCTTTGCGCTGAAGAATGACTCCTCCCCCTGCAGGGCTGTGGATGTCATGGATGGTTTCGCCGATCGTCATCATTGCCAGCAAGACACCATGGCAAAGCCAGTCGTGACGGCCTTGACCTGAGGAAGGGCATAGAATGTTTCGCTACGACATGCAGGCCGAGATCTGGGTCTATCCGGGCAAGGGCGGCTGGCATTTCGTGACGCTGCCGCCGGAGTGTGGGGCCCGGATCAAGACGGCGACGGTGGGGATGGCAAGGCCCTGGGGCTCGCTTGGCGTGGAAGCCGTCATCGGCCAGACCAGATGGCGGACATCGCTGTTTCCCGACAAGAAATCCGGCAGCCTGCTCTTGCCGATCAAGACCGCGGTGCGGGTTCGCGAAGGCCTCGGGGCTGGCGACACGGCCAACCTGACGATCGAGATGCAGTTATGACGACGTAGTCTCAGGCTGGCGACGACGCGCTATAGGGCGGCCAGTCGATCGGACCCAAAGTGAGTACGGTTTCTGGAAAATCCGATGCTCAGCAAAAAGATGGAGCGGCGGCATGGTTCGACTTGAAAGTCCGCCGCCCCAGCGCAGAAATGCGTGCCGGGCCGGCCTCCCCTTGGCAAGGCAGCGGGCGGCTTGTATAGAGCCCGCCACCCTCAATTCCACTCTCCATCACAAGGACGATCCCATGGCGCTCGAACGCACCTTTTCCATGATCAAGCCCGACGCGACCCGTCGCAATCTCACCGGCGCTATCACCAAGATACTGGAAGATGCCGGCCTGCGCGTCGTCGCTTCGCGCCGGGTGTGGATGAGCCGCCGCGAGGCGGAAGGTTTCTATGCCGTCCACAAGGAGCGTCCGTTCTTCGGCGAGCTGGTCGAGTCCATGTCGTCGGGCCCGACAGTCGTGCAGGTACTGGAAGGCGAGAACGCCATTGCCAAGAACCGCGAAGTGATGGGCGCAACCAATCCGGCAAGCGCCGCCGAAGGCACCATCCGCAAGCTGCACGCGCTGTCGATCGGCGAGAATTCCGTGCACGGTTCCGATGCGCCGGAAACCGCCGCGCAGGAGATCAAATACTGGTTCTCGGACACCGAGATCGTCGGCTGAGCCGGCATCCCGAACCCCATCAAAGAGGCCGGCGCAACGCCGGCCTTTTTTGCTAAAGCGCGTCGCGTTCGACCGGTCTCATGCGACGGGCTTCAGGTTCTTGTCTTGATGCATGTCGTTATCGCAAAACCGCTGCACAGTTTTGCGCGACATGCAGTGGCGGACATTTTCAGCTTCAGGCTCCTCGACGGGTCACGGGTGCGTTAAGCTCGGAGGGGCGGATCAAACGCGGTCCCGACAATGGAGCCGACCAGGCCATGACCAGCACCATTCCCGGTTTCTTCCAAGGCACCGAAATGCCAACCGGCGGCTGGTGGGAAGCGCTGTGGCCCGAGCCTGCCAGTGTCCTGGCGGCAGTCGGCATGAAGCCCGGCACGGACGTGGTCGACCTCTGCTGCGGCGACGGCTGGTTCTCGCTGCCAATCGCCAGGGTCGCCCGTCATGTAATCGCTATCGACATCGATGCCGATCTGCTCGAAGTCGCCAGGCGGCGGCTGGCCGAAGGAGGCGCGAGCAATTGCGAGTTTTTGGCGGGCGACGCCTATGAACTTGCCAGGCTGGTGCCTCAAACCGTCGACTTCGTCTTTATCGCCAACGCTTTCCACGGCGTTCCGGATCGGCCGCGGCTTGCCCGCGCCGTGCGCGCGACGCTTGGCCCTGCCGGTCGTTTTGCCATCGTCAACTGGCACCAGTATCCGCGCGAGCAGACCACGGTCCTGGGCGAGCCGCGCGGGCCAAAGACCGAGCTGAGGCTGTCACCCGAACAGACCACCGCGTCGGTGGAAGCGAGCGGGTTCAAGCTCGCCGAGCTGGTTGATGTGCCGCCCTATCACTATGGCGCGGTATTCAAACTCGCGACGAATTGAGAAATATCGCATGAGATGCGGCATCGTCGCCCGATACATGTCGCCCGCCGCCCCCTAGCGGCGGGTTCTGCCAGTCTATTTCGCCTCGCGTTCCTTCACGTTCGCATGTTCATTCGCCGCTGCCGTGTCGGTGGACGGGGTCTTGGTCTCTTCACCTGAAAACGGGCTGCCCTGCCCCGGTGCGAGATCGCCGCTATGGCCGGCCTTGTTGGTCTGGAACGGTTGGCTGTCCGCTTTGAGACCGTGGTCAAGAGCATTGACGAGATGGTCGTCCGCCTTGGCAAGGCCGGTAAAGGCAAGGAGCGATGCACCGGTGGCGGCAAGGATAAGCGTGTGCGTTTTCATGTCTGGACTCCTTTGAGTTAAGGCCAGAACGAGCCGCAGCCATTCTGGCGGCTTCAACGAAGGGACAAACGTCCCTTTTGCCTTACCCGCCATTCATGAAGAACTAACGCGCCCCCTGCCCGGCCTATTCCCGCTGAAACACAACGTGATCGGCATGCGGCTGCCGCGCGGGCCAATCGGCGCGGACTAAGCGCTAGCTCGCGGCGTTGAAGCGCAGGATGTCGCGGCCGTCTCTGTCGGCGATGACAAGCTTGCCGGCGTCGACGTGGTAGGATGCTGCTTTGGCCAGCGCCTCGAACAGCGCCTTTTCCTCGGCCATGACCTGAGGCGCGCAGGCCTTGAAGGTCGAGCCGATGTCGCTGATGGCGATCGTCGAGCCGTCTACCTTGGCAGTGGCAAAATAGACGTTGCAAGGGCCGCTGCCGCCGGCCTTGCCGGCTTCGCTGATCCGGAATGTCGCCCGCGGCTCGGCAATCACGCCGACACCGTCGATATATTCGACCAGCCAGCTTTGGCCGAACACCGAGGCTGCCGCCGGCGCATCGCTCGGCGCCGCCATTTTCAGCATGATGGTCTGTGGCGCGTCGCTGAGCGGGTCGACCTGATGGCGCGTATCGGTGACGAATAGCAGCCGGTCGTCGACAGTGATGCGCGCCTGCAGCGCGTAGGTCATATCAGGCCGGATCACCCGCGGATCGAAGCTGATCTCGAACTTGATCGGCACCTGGCCGGCCGGCACCACCTTGCGCTCACCGATGATTGCGGCCGGCGCGTCGGCCAGCGACACGTCGGCAAGCTGCACGGAAAGCACGGCATTGGGCGGCAGCGCGATGCGCTCGCGATACATCACCTCGCCCTTGAGGGTCTTTTCGGCAGCCGCGGAATGATCCGGAACGGCCAGGATGCCGACGGCCAGCGGCACCAGTCCGAAGATGAAGAACTCGGCGATCCTGTCCAGCATGATCCTGTTCCCCTTCCGGCCAAGGGTCTCGCAGGATTGCGGTCAATGAATGGCCGGCCGGGTATGGGATGGCTGTCGCAGGGATTTATTTGGACGGCGGCTGCCTCCAGCGGCCCGCCGCCTTGTCGTCGGCCTCCTTGGCATCGACCCAGCCGCCCTCGGAACCGTCGCTATGGTGTTCCTTTTTCCAGAACGGCGCGCGTGATTTCAAATAGTCCATCAGGAAATTCGCGGCCTCGAACGCCGCTTGCCGGTGGGCGGAAGCCGCCACTACCAGCACGATGTTTTCGCCGGGCGCGATCTTGCCGTGGCGATGGATCGCGGTGAGCCCCTGCAGCGGCCAGCGATCGATTGCCTCGCCGGCGATGCGGGATATCTCGGCTTCCGCCATGCCGGGATAATGTTCGAGCTCGAGCGCCGAGAGCCTGCCTTGCTCGTCGCGGCAAAGGCCGGAGAAGGTCACCACAGCGCCGATATCGTTGCGACCCCTGGTCAGCCTGGCGATCTCGGCGGCGACGTCGAAATCCTCCGCCTGGATGCGCACGACCGGCACCACCGCGGACATGGTTCAGCCACCGGTCATCGGCGGGAACAGCGCGATCTCGCGCGCGCCGGCGATCTTCTCGCGGTGCTCGACATGTTCCTGGTTGATGGCGACGCGGATCACGTCAGGATATTGCAGCGCGTTCTCGTACTCCTCGCCGCGCGATTTCAGCCAGCGCAACAGGTCGGCGACCGTTTCGATGCCGGCCGGCAGTTCGACCTCTTCCTCCGGTCTGCCGATCCGCTCGCGCACCCAGGCGAAATAGATGAGCTTCGTCGACATTTTATTCATCCATGATGTGCTTGAGGCCGGCGCGGAAATAGTCGTAGCCGGTGTAGAGCGTCACCAGGGCTGCGATCCACAGCAGCACCAGCCCGGTCTGGGTGGTCAGCGGGAAGATCTTGTCGCCGGCGGGACCTGCAAGCAGGAAGGCGATGGCGATCATCTGGATGGTGGTCTTCCATTTGGCGAGCTGCGTCACCGGCACCGAGACCTTCAAGGCCGCCAGATATTCGCGCAGGCCCGAGACCAGGATCTCGCGGCACAGGATGATGATCGCCGCCCATAGCGACCAGCCGGCGATGCCGGCATGGCGGTCGGTGTCGGCGGCAAGCAGCAGCAGGCAAGTGGCGACCAGCAGCTTGTCGGCGATCGGGTCGAGCATCTTGCCGATGTTGGAGGTCTGCTGCCAGGCGCGCGCCAGATAGCCGTCGAAGTAATCGGTGATCGAGGCGAGCAGGAAAATGATGAGCGCCGACCAGCGGGCGAAGTCGCTCGATTTCAGATGCCCTTCCAGGAAGAAGCACAGCACCACCAGCGGCACCGCCAGGATGCGGGCGTAAGTGAGCATGTTGGGCAGGTTGAATGCGCGCTGGGACATGTTTTGGGAACTCTTTCTGCCTGCTTAGTCAAATCAGAAGCGAATGTGGGGGGTCAACAGGCCAGAATCGATTAGCCAGCCGAAATATCGGCAATAGGTCTTAGCTCTCGTGAAAATGATTGTAGACCAATTTCGCCACCTGCTCCGAAATGCCGTCGACCTTGACCAGGTCCTCGACGGCGGCACGGCTGACCGCCTTGGCCGTACCGAAATGCATCAGCAGCGCGCGCTTGCGGCCGGGGCCGATGCCGCTGATCTCGTCGAGCGGGCTCTTGACCATCTCCTTCTTGCGGCGGGCGCGGTGCGAACCGATGGCGAAGCGATGGACTTCGTCGCGCAGCCGCTGGACGAAATAGAGCACCGGATCGCGAACGGGCAGCGAGAATGGGGCCTTGCCCTTGACGAAGAAGCGTTCGCGGCCGGCATCGCGGTCCTGACCCTTGGCGATGCCGATGGCCACGACGCGGTCCTCGATGCCGAGATCGGCGAGAATCTTGCGCACCGCCGTCATCTGGCCCTGGCCGCCGTCGATGAGGATGACGTCGGGCCAGGCGGGGAAGCCGCCCGCGTCCTCGATATCGTCGCCCGGTTCGGTAGGGCTCGCCTCGTCCGCGCCCTCGGTTTGCGGGGCGTCACCATGTTCCTTCAACAGCCGCGAAAAGCGCCGCTGCATCACCTCGCGCATCATGCCGAAATCGTCGCCCGGCGTGATCTCGGTCGAGCGGATGTTGAACTTTCGATACTGGTTCTTCACAAAACCTTCCGGCCCAGCGACGACCATGGCGCCGACGGCGTTGGTGCCCATGATGTGCGAGTTGTCATAGACCTCGATGCGCACCGGCGGTTTTTCCAGGCCGAAGGTCTCGGCAAAGCCAGTGAGCAGCCGCGCCTGGGTCGAGGTTTCGGCGAGCCGCCGGCCGAGCGCCTCGCGCGCGTTCTGCAGCGCGTTGTCGGTCAGGTCCTTCTTCTCGCGGCGCTGCGGCACGGAGATCGACACCTTGCGGCCGGCGCGGGTGGAGAGGGCCTCCGCCAGCAATTCCTGGTCCTCGACGCCATGCGACAACAGGATGGTGCGCGGCGTCGGCTTGTCGTCGTAGAACTGCGCCAGGAACGATCCCAGCACCTCGCCGGCTTCGAGCGCCGGATCGGCCTTGGGAAAATAGGCGCGGTTGCCCCAGTTCTGGCCGGTGCGGAAGAAGAACACCTGGATGCAGACCTGGCCGCCCTCCTGATGGATGGCGAAGACATCGGCCTCGTCGACGGTCTGCGGATTGATGCCTTGATGGCTCTGCACATGCGACAGCGCCGCCAGCCGATCACGATAGATGGCGGCGCGTTCGAAATCGAGGTTCTCCGAAGCCTGCTGCATGGCGGCGGAGATCTCCGTCTTCACCTTCTGGCTGCGGCCGGAGAGAAAATCCTTCGCCTCGGCGACAAGCCTTGCATAGTCGCCGTGCGAGATTTCGCCGGTGCACGGGCCGGCGCAGCGCTTGATCTGGAACAAAAGGCAAGGCCGGGTGCGGTTCTCGTAGAAGGAGTCGGTGCAGCTCCTGAGCAGGAAGGCGCGCTGCAGCGAGTTGATGGTACGGCCAACTGCGCCGGCCGAGGCGAAGGGGCCGAAATAGTCGCCCTTGCGCGAGCGCGCGCCGCGGTGCTTGTAAATACCGGGCGAGACATGGTCGCCGGTCAACAGGATATAGGGGAACGACTTGTCGTCGCGCATCAGCACGTTGAAGCGTGGCCGCAAGCGCTTGATGAGGTTGGCTTCAAGCAGCAGCGCTTCGATCTCGGTGCGGGTGACGACGAACTCCATCGTCGATGTCTCGCGCACCATGCGGCCGATACGGCTGGTGTGGAACCGGCCTTGCGCGTAGCTGGTGACCCGCTTCTTCAGGCTGCGTGCCTTGCCGACATAGAGGACGTCGCCGGCGGCATTCATCATGCGGTAGACGCCGGGCGCATTGGGCAGCCGCTTTACCAGCGTCTGGATCACCTCGGCGCCGACCATGCCGTCGGCGTCGCCGGCATGCGGGGTCCAGTCGATGGCGGTGAAGGTAACGTCCGGACCGCTGGCTGCAGGCTCGACGACCTCCTCGGCCGCCTCGTCCTCGAGGTCGATTTCGGGCGGCAGGTCGTCGGCGCCACCGCGCGTTTTTTGTTTCTGGTCCATGGGGCTCATTCCGTCATGCCTGTCACATCGGGCGTCTGCCATGCAAGATGCTGGCCGCCGTCAAGCGCGATCATCTGGCCGGTGACCGAGCGTGCCGCCCAGAGATAACGGATAGTGGCACCGAATTCCGGCAATTCCGGGCCGCGTTTCAGGATCAGCCCGGCAATCTGAGCATCGAAATCGCTGTCGTGCTGGCGCGTGTTCTTCAAGGTCGGGCCAGGACCAATGGCGTTGACACGGATGCGGGGACCCAGCGCCTGCGCCATCATCTCGGTCGCCGCCCACAACGTCGACTTCGACAGCGCATAGGAGAAATAACGCGGCGTCGGCCGCCAGACGCGCTGATCGATCATGTTGACGATCAGCCCCTCACTGTTCTGCGGCAAGGCCCGGGCGAAAGTCTGTGCCAACAGCGCCGGCGCCTTGACGTGCATGGCGAAATGGCGATCCCAGGCCGGCCAGTCGAAATCCTCAACGCTGTCGTGCTCGAACAGCGAGGCGTTGTTGACCAGCAGCGACACCGGCCCGAGCGCCGCCGCCGCGCGACCGACCAGGTTGCTGACGGCGTCCATCTCGGTCAGGTCGGCAGCAATCACTGCGGCCCGGCCATGTCGACCAAAATGACCACTGTTGATTTCGGCCGCCAGTGCCTCCGCCTCGGCCAGCGAGCGATTGCAGTGAATGGCGACGGCAAAACCATGCGCGGCAAGATCTTCGACGATCGCCCTGCCGATCCGTTTCGCACCGCCCGTCACCAGTGCCGTCGCGGCGACCTTGCTCATCTGTCAATCCTTAATCCGATGCCGATTCCGGCCTGCCGGGATCGCGCCGGCAAATTATGGCCCGCCAAGCGTTAAATCCCATTTCCACCTGGGGCAGGATTGTGGCAAAGTGCCCGGTGGGCGTTTTGGCTCGACCGGAATTCGGGCCAGCCCGCCCGCAATATAGGGCTCTGGAGCCCTTACACCAAGCCGTGTGCAGTGCAGCACGGCGAACCTGCTGACATTCGCTGTTGCGAAGATGCAACGTCAAGGTTCTGCCTCATTCGTGCCAGGGAATGACCCAAGTTCAGGTTCGCTTCAGCCGCATTTCCACACGACATTTGGAACCGTTGAACGCCGGATCCGTTTCATCCCCCGGACGGGTTGAGGGCGCTCATAAACAACAAGCCTGTGTCCTGTGGCTTAAGGAGTAAAGAACAATGCAAGCCAATCTTAAATTTGCGCGACCGCTCGCGGTGGCGTTTGGGCTGTTCGCCCTCGGCGGAACCGCCTATGCCGCGGACGTGGTTCAGGAAGAGCCGCCGGCACCTGCCCCGATCGCAGAACTTCCGGTCGCATCCTGGGCCGGTCCCTATGCCGGTGTGAGCGTCGGCTACGGCTTCGCCGGCCACGCCAAAGCCAAAGACATTGGTGTCGACGTCGACACCAAGGGTTTTGTCGGCGGCGTCTTCGGCGGCTATAACTGGCAGCAGGAGAACTTCGTCTACGGTGCCGAAGCCGATATCGGCTACAACGGCGTCAAGGGCGACGATGCCGGCATCGAGGCCAAGGGCGGCTTCGAGGGCTCGCTGCGTGCCCGCCTCGGCTACGCTGTCACCCCGGACATCCTGCTCTACGGCACCGCCGGTGGCGCGCTGAAGAACCAGAAGATTGAAGCTGCCGGCGTAAGCGATACCAACACGCAGTTTGGCTGGACAGCCGGCGTCGGTACCGACATCAAGATCACCGACAATGTGTTCGGCCGTGTCGAGTATCGTTACACGGACTTCGGCAGGAAGGACTTCGACGGTATCGGCAAGGTCAAGTCGACCGACAATCGCGTCACTTTCGGCGTCGGTATGAAGTTCTAAGTCGTCCAAGCCACGACACGAAAAAGCCGGGCCTCGCGCCCGGCTTTTTTTGTGGCACCGGTTGAGGCCGCCCGCCCTCAAGCCGGGATGGCGGGCTTCAGCTCCGGGAATTTCTCGTCGAAGCGTGCCGCCCAGCGCGTCAGCCGGCCGCGGCCCTTTTCCCATTTTCCAGCGAAGCGCAGCGAGAGATAGCCGAGGCAGGCGCGCAATGCGATCTGGCCGAGGGTGATTTTCTTCGGCAGCTTCGGCGGGTTCGCGTTGAGCAGATCGAGCGCGTCCGAAATCTTCGTCCACTGGCGCTCGAGCCAAGGCTGGTAGACCATCTCTTCCGGCCGTGTGCGCCGCTCGTAGACCATCGACAGCGCGCAGTCGCAGATGCCGTCGGCCAATGCCTCCAGCACCTCCGCCTCGAGGCGCTTGTCGGGATTGCGCGGAAACAATGCGTTCTTCGACATCCGGTTGAGATGCTGGGTGATGGCGCGACTGTCATGGACCGAGCGGCCGTCGTCGAGCACCAGCACCGGGATCTTGCCGAGCGGATTGGCGCCGATCAGCGCGGCCGGTCTTTCCTCGGTCTTTATCGGCACGAGATCGACCGCGATGCCGGCATGAAGTGCTGCCATGCGCACCTTGGAACTGTAGGGAGAAGTAGACGCGTAGAGCAGTCTGGGCATTGTCGATTCCTGTTTGCCGGCTACAGCTCCATATGCCCCATTGGACGCGCAAAGGATGCGGTAGCATTGTGACTTCGTGCATGACCCTCATCGAAAATCGATTCCGACAGGGGCTCGTGCATGGGCACCGTTGACCGATCATGCAGGGTTCATCAACGGCCAGAGGCGGAAAACCGCGCCGCCAGCGTACAACCATTGTCTCGCGTTCGGATGCGATGAATCGGAGGTGCGTCGGCAGACGCGAGCGCGTCGGACAATCCAGATCCGAGCAACTACCAACTAGGCCTTGCACCGAAGGTTTGGTTTTGGCAGCCACGAAAATCCCACCGGACTTCGCCGCACGGCGAAGTCCGGGAGCTGCGAAAGATGTCTTCCTCCCGCCTCTTTCTCGTCCTGCCCGACCGTCAGCCAGCAAGCGAGGCGCCTATTAGGCATCCCGCCATGGCTGTCTTGAGTACTGTCCCCGGCGATCGGAGAACGGCGACTACTTCTTGGCCTTCGCCTTTGCGGGCGCTGCCTTCGGCTTGGCCGCGGGCGCTGCTTTCTTCACTGCTGCGGAAGATTTCGCAGCGGCGGCCTTTGCCGGTGCTGCCTTCTTCGCAGCGGGCTTCGCCACGGCCTTTGCAGCCGGCTTCTTGGCCGGTGCAGCCTTGGCCTTGGCCGGTGCTGCTTTCGCCTTGGCAGGTGCTGCTTTCTTCACGGCCGGTTTTGCCGCGGCCTTGGCGGCCGGCTTTTTGGCCGGCGCTGCTTTTGCCTTAGGCGCAGCGGCCTTCGCTTTGGCCGCGGGTGCTGCTTTCTTCACAGCAGTTGCGGCCTTTGCCGCGGCTGCTTTTGCCGGTGCTTTCTTTGCCGGTGACTTTGCCGGTGCCTTGGATGCCGGCGCTTTGGATGACTGCTTAGCCATATCATGCCCCTTCCGTTGTGCCGACGGCCGTTATTGACCCGGCGCGCATTGCATATCTGACTCGCGGCTTGCTAGCCAGCGAAGCATTAGAATGATTTTTGCAGCTTAAGTTTCGGTTACGGCGAGCGCGCGACCATTTTACCCGCGCAAAAACCGGCTGCGAATCTTTGTGTCCCGCAGCGAAGTTCTGCGACAGAAATTCTGCTCGCTCTATCTCGACCGGTCTTCTCGTCAAGCTCAGGACCTTTTCGACCAGCTTTGCGCTTCAACGTCCGACGCTCAGCGCGAACATTGTCAAGAGCGAAGGCGGTCGCCCGCCTCGTCTTGTTCGAAACGATAAACTACAGGTAAGTAGGAAGCAACGCGACGAGCACGCCGCTGCACTATCTTGCACGACGCGATGAAAGTAAGCAGACAGCTCGCATTTCTGAAGGACAGGATATCGTTCGATAGATCCGGTCGAGCCGACCGCGTGATCGAATGCGCTCGGCCGTTCAGGCGCCGAGCGGCTCACGGCTCATCTGCAGCCGGCGCGAAGGCTCGGCCCTGTGGAGATGGACGGCGAAGGTATCCCATGGCGGCATGACCGAAATCTGCGCCAGGATGCGCCCCGCTTCACCGCGATGATAGCCGCCGTGGAGTACGACGTGGGTCAGCATTTCCTGTCGCGACATCAATGCTTTATCCCCGTCGGTGAACACGAATGCGACGGGCTCGGACAGCTGCCGCGACGAGACGGTTTCGAGATAATCGAGATACCAGCGATCGGTCGCTGCGACTGCGGCGCGAAGTTCGTCGAACGCCGGCGTGTCCTCGGTGGTGTCGGCGGAGTAGCCATGGCTTGCGTCAACCAGGTGCGCCGAGAATATCCGCGACACCACATGGCTGTGATCGACGAGCCGTATCACGGCCTGCCGTTCCTTGCCGTGAACATGCGGGTCGAGATTCGCGAGCTTTTCCAGCAGTTCCTCATTGGCCCAGACCTGATAGGCAAACAGGCTGCGAAGCAGAGCGAGCGCATTCATGGTCGGTGTCCTTTTCCGGAAATGCGAGTATGTTGTTTATATTTTCAGGAGAATGGGCGAACGTGTCTACTCGCATTGCAAAACCGCATCCGCGCATGCGCAAACAGCCGCGCCAGGCGCGTTCCAGGGCAACCGTCGAGGCGATCATAGAGGCGGCGGCTCATGTTCTGAGCGGGCTGGGGTGGGCCGGCTTCACCACCAACAAGATTGCCGAGACAGCAGGTGTAAGCATCGGCACGCTCTACCAGTATTTTCCCGACAAGCTTTCCCTGCTCGCTGCCGTCCGGCGCCGTCACTTCGATCATGTGCTGTCGGTCATTCGCGATTCGGCGGAAGACCAAAAGCCGCTTAGGAAATTCGCGCAGGAGCTGGTGCGCGGCATGATCGCGGCGCACAGCATTCACCCGACACTACACCAGGTGCTGCTCGACGAGGCGCCGGGCGATCGCGGCTCCAGGGCCGCCCATGCTTCGTTCCAGGCACAATACCTCAACCACTATGCGACTGCTGTCGCCACTTATCGCAAGCCAAGGAAAGGCGCCGACACGGAGACCGTGGCGCGCGTGCTATCGTCAGCGATCGAAGGTGTGATCCACAACGCGGCACGCCGGAACATGCTCGCCGCGCCGGAGCTGCAAAAGCAACTCGTCGAACTGATCTGCGCCTACCTATCGGGAGCAGGCCGCATCGGTCGATAGCGCATGGCACGGCGGAAGTCGGGATTTCTGTGTGTCGTTCAAACCCGGTCTATGAGGTGCGGCAAGGACGATACCAACAATGCCCCACCTGATGCGGCCAAGAGTGTGAGGACGATCTTTCGAAAAGTCGCTTCGCTAACGCCGACGTAGAGTCTCGCGCCAAGGAGCGTCGGTATCAACATCGCCGGCGCGACGACGGCAAACATCGGCAGCATTTCGAGCTTGATCTTTCCGGCCGCAAGATAGGCAGCCATCGTCATGGAGAGGGTCACCAGGTTGAAATTCTGGATGACAATACGCTGCCTGTCCTTTTCCCATTGGCGCAGCACGCACCACAGCGTTGGAACCGGGCCGGTGAAGCCGCCAAGTCCACCCATGATGCCGCCGACCAGACCTATTGCGCCGTCTGCAACAGGACCTCCGACCGTGATGGGAGGGAGGCGACGCGCAAAGAGCATCAAGGGACACCAAACGACCAGCAGCGCGCCGAAGACCAGCTTGAACAACTGCACATCCAGCAAGGGCAGGATGGCGACACCGACCGGAATCCCTAAGGTCCCGCCGATCAGGAAGGGCAGCAGAAGCCTGAGATCAAAACCCCGGCGGACGGTGACGGCGGCGATGATCTGGCCGGTGAGCGCCCCAAAGACCGCCATGGCGGCAGCAAGCTGGGGCTCCACGGTCCAAACCCAAATGGACATGGCAACCAGGCTGAAAGCGAACCCGGAAAGCCCCTGGACGAAGCCTGCAACGACCGCGCCGAGAGTAACAATATAAACAAGCGAATCCATGTGGTGCTGTTTCCCCCGCAAAATGATCGATGTGGTCGGTTGGCGTTGACATGCATGGAAGTCTCCGATTTTCGCAACCTCGTCCGACCTTGGACCCTCAACACCAGAGAGGTATGAATGTCCTCCTTGCCGAGCTTGGCATTTGTCACATGGTTTTCGGCTGATCCCAGATCAGCCGCGGCTTTCTACGCGAATTTTGGAATTGTCTTCAGGCAAGAGCAGCATGGCTCCGGTCCGATACATTTCGCGTTCCAAGGTGAAGGGCTTGCGATCGAACTCTACCCGGCAGAAGCAACGACGCCGGAAGGAGCGGGAACGATGATCGGCTTCGAAGTCGCCAACGCAGATGAAGCTGCTTCTGCCGCCAAGGCCAACGGCTTTGGAATCATTGCGGACGTCAAGGCGACGGCTATGGGCCGACGTGTGATCGTCCGTGATCCTGATGGCCGTCAGGTGTTCCTTTTCTCGACCACCTAAGTGACGCAACAATCCGTCGGGATCGGAAAGCGCTGGTCAGCGCAGGACGCGGCAGCGGCCGTTGTAGACCATCCAGCGGTCGAAGCCCGAGACGCAGAATTCGACATTGTCGCCGATCGAGGCAAAGCCCTGGCCTTCTTCGATCAGGTACCAGATGGTGCGAGCGCCGCCGTCGGAGAGGCTGACGGTGGCGCCGCAATAACGGCGGCCGATCGGCCAGGTGTCGTCGGCCGGCAGATAGCGATGCTGGTGGATGCGCTGGAAGTCGACGATCTGCACATCCGGCAGATGCGGCACGTGATGCACCTGATAGGAGAAGCGGTCGGTGATCTTGTTCAGCACCCAGGCCTCGCCGCAGACGCCGCTATCCTCGTCGGTATAGATTGCAAGGTCGGCCGCCTGGACTGCCTGGGTGACGCCAAGAGGCGCAGCCAGCGGCGTGCAAAAGGCGAGCAGTGCGGCAAGGGCGGATTGGGCGAAGCGAGTCATGGCAGCCTCTCAAGGTCGACTACGCGCACTGTGCGGATTCGCTGACGCGCGGTCAAGCGGTTGTAGCGACCGTGGTTGTGGTGACGATGGTTGCGCTGACGGAACGGCAGGGCCGCGCCCTCAAACTACTCTCCCGCCAGCCAGTCCAGCGTCCAATGCGACGGCTGCTCAAGTGCAAGCAGCCGGTGCAGCGCCGGCAGCAGCGTCCGTAACTCACCCTCCAGCGTGAAGGGCGGATTGACCACCACCATGCCGCAGCCGTCGAGGCTCGGCTCGACGGCGTCCGGCCTGATCTCAAAACCGATGTCGAGCAGCTTCGAAATGCCCGTCTGCTTCAGCGCCTTGCGGAAGGCGGCGACCGCCCTGCGGTCCTTGAGCGGATACCACAGCGCGTAAATCCCTCCTGGCCAGCGCCGATGGGCTCTTTGCAGCCCGTCGACCAAGCGACCGAATTCGCCCTCTTCCTCGAAAGGCGGATCGATGAGCACGAGGCCGCGCTTTTCCTTTGGCGGCAGATGCGCGCCGAGCGCCAGCCACCCGTCGAGCTCGATCACCCGGGTCTGGAAGTCACCGTCGAACAGCGACTTCAGCCTGGCGGCATCCTTAGGATGCAGCTCGACCGCCGACAGCCGGTCCTGCTTGCGCATCAGGTGCCGGGCGATCAGCGGCGAACCCGGGTATTTTTTCACGCCGCCGTCCGGATTGAGCGAGCGGACGGCTTCAAGATACGGCGCCAGCAGTGCTGCCGCCGGCGCATCGAGGGCCGCATCGACGAGCCGGCCGATGCCGCCTTGCCATTCGCCGGTCTTTTGCGCTTCGGTCGAGGACAGATCGTAACGGCCGATCCCGGCATGGGTGTCGATGACCCGAAACGCCTTGTCCTTCTGTTTCAGATATTCAATCAGCCGGCTGAGCACGACATGCTTGACGACGTCGGCGAAGTTCCCGGCATGGTAGGCATGGCGATAGTTCAATTGGAGCCCCTGCCCCAGCGCGGCGGTGGCGGCTGCGAGTTTGGATTTTGCGGCCGGCGGCCGCCGAAACGGAATGCCAGCACCAGCCCGACCAGGCCGGCCGCCATCAGGGAAAAACCGACCGGGTGGGCCCGGCGGTCGACCTCGCCGGCACCCGAGCGCAGGACGAGATCGACGGCCCGCATCGGAATGCCTTCGGCGTCGCCCGGACCGACGGTGAAGATGTAGGAACCAGGGGTAATGGTCGGGATCAGGCCGGCCTCGTCGCGAAAGATCCTGTCCGGCAGTTGCGGGCTGACCTGGCGCGGATTGTCGGAGTGGTTGAACTGCAGCGTCGAGGCGAGCACCGTCCTGCCGCTGGCGGCGGCAGTCAGGGTCAGCACAGTGCGCTGTTGCGAGACGATGCGCTCGGCTCTCGCCGTAAGGTCGACCAGCACGCGTAGCGGCCCGTCGCGTGCGCTCAGGGGCACGGTCACCGGCTTGAACCGGCCCTGGTCGTAAACCCGCCAGGTGCCGATCTCACGGCCGGAGAAATTGGTCATCGCCCAGGGATAGACGACGCCGATGCCGGTACCGATGAGCAGTATCAGGGCGAACAGGGAGCGCATGAGGTCAAGTCCCGGTATTCGGCGCGATGGTGCCGTCGCGGGCGCGCTCCATTTCGTCCAGGAGCATGTCAAGGCCGAGATCAAACGTCCGGTCGAATTCGGCGGTGCCGAAATAACGCCCGGCCGCAGCTACTTTTGGAAAATCCTGCGCCAGTTGCTCGTCGCTGACGATGGTCACGGCCGAAGGCCCCTTTGCATAGCCGGCAGTCTCGTCGAGGATGGCACCCATCAGATAATAGCCGGTGGTGCGGAACAGCCGCGCACCCAGTTGCGGTCCGAAGCCGCCGGCCTCGAACAGGCCAAGGATGCCGTTCAGCCAAGTGAGACAGGTCGGCGAATTCATCCGGTAGGTTACAAGGAACGTGGCAAAGGCCGGGTGCTCACGCGCGACGCGGCGGAAATCCTGCACGGCAATGCGTAACCTTTGTCGCCAAGGGAGGTCCGCGTCGGGCATTTCGAGGGAGCCGATCAGCCGATCCACCAAGGCTTCGAAGAGATGCGCCACCGAAGGAAAGTGGTGATAGATGCTCATGGCTTCGCAGCCGAGTTCTGCCGCCAGCTTGCGCATCGAAAACCCGGCGAGGCCCTCGCTCTCGATCACCTTCAAAGCGGCATCCTCGATCATCTCGCGAGACAGCCGGCCGCGCGGTCGCTTTTTTTTGATCGATGTATCCATGGTGCCGCTTGACAACTTACGCTGTAAGGTTCATTTTCGACGTTACCTTACACCGTAAGGCCAACAAACGCCAGAGGAGAATGTCATGTCTGCCTATCGTACTCTTTCATCAACGCATTCTTCCATCCGCCGCGCCTGCCTGCTCGCCGCCACCTGTGTGCTGACCCTGGCTGCAGCTCCTTCTTATGCCGATGAGTATGACGCGACCGTCAAGGACATCCAGTCGACCATGGGCGGCGTACCGAGTTTCGTAATGCAGTTCCCGAAAGCCGGTCTGCCTGGTGCATGGGCCGAGGTCAAGGCCATCCAGCTCAGCGACAAGACGGCGCTGCCGCCGAAGGTCAAGTCGCTGATCTCGCTCGCGGTGGCGGCGCAAATCCCGTGCAACTACTGTATCTGGTCGGACACGCAGGACGCCAAGCGCGCCGGCGCCACCGACGAGGAGATCCAGGAGGCGGTCGCCGTTTCAGCGCTGACCCGCCATTGGAGCACCATCTTCAACGGCATGCAGGTCGATTTCGATACGTTCAGGAAGGAGATGGGCGGGCAGTGATGCTTTCGTTATTAGAGCGGGACGCGTTCAGACTGAATTAGCCTTCCCGTTTCGACTGTTTGTGTGATCCGCCAGCACCTCATCGATGACCCGCCACGATTTTTCCGCCTCGCGCTGGTTGCCGTCATGTCCCGAAGCGACGATCAGCGCCTTCCACAACGCCCAGCCCCGTGCGCGCGCCCAGCTGTGCTCGTCAAGGGCAATGGCGTCGCGGAACGCCTGACGGCTCTCGCCGTAAAATTCCGTCCACGCGATCACCAGATCACAGGCAGGATCGCCGATAGCCGAACTACCGAAATCGACGACCGCGTAGAGCTTGCCATCTTCGACGAGCAGATTGCCCGAGGCGACGTCGCCATGGACCCAGACCGGCGGGCCCTTGCCTAGCGACGGCACGGCCGGGCGCCCACACCCCGCCGCGGCCGCCCTGTGGGTTGGGGCCCCCCGCGGCGAGAGCG
>NZ_JAMYVL010000016.1:0-138343 GCF_040323955.1 Mesorhizobium sp. M0018
TGCGCCATGCTGCCTTGTCCGCCGGCTTGGCGTTCCTGCTCGGTCTGGCGATCAATCAGTTCATTTTGCTATTCGTCCACCGGCTGCGGCCCTACGATGCCGGCGTGACGCATCTGCTGATTGCGCCCAGCGCCGACTGGTCGTTTCCCTCCGACCACGCGACAGCCAGCTTTGCGGTTGTTGCTGCTCTTGCAATGCAAGGTCTGCCGCGCCGGATGCTGGCCCTCTCCATCATGGCATTGCTGATCTGCTGGTCGAGAATTTATATCGGCACCCACTATCTCACCGACGTGATAGGCGGTGCCATCACTGGCGTCTTAGGTGCCGTTGTGGTCCGATTTGCCTATCGCGAGAACTCCCGACTGGACAGTCTGGTCACAAGAATTCTCTAGCTCCTTATGTGCCAACGATGAGACGAGCAGCTATCATAGCGGTCCTGTCGCTTGCCTGCGTCTCTGTCGTGCTCGCCGCCGCCCATTCGGGTCGTGATGCGGTCATCCAGGCTCGCCAGGCCTCGATGAAGGAAATGGCCCAGGCCGCAAAGACGATAGCCGGGATGTTCGACGGCAAGCAGGCGTACGACGCCGCGGCCTTCAAGGCGGCGGCCGAGACCATCCGCGCCCGCACCGGCCCTGCCCTGATTGCCGAATTCCCCAGCGCGACATTGGGCGCGCCTTCAGGCGCCAGGCCGGATATCGACCCCGCCCGCGCGGAGTTCGAAGAGCTGGCTCGCCACATCGGGACGCTGGCCAGCGCCTTGGCCTCCGACGCCGAGCGGGCGCCGCCGCGCATCACCGACGACATGAGAATGGGTTCCGGCCTGGCGATGGGCGGTGGCAGCCTGCTTGGCAAGCGACCATCACTCGCGGAAGCCGATCCCACTAAATTGCCGGCGGAGCACCTCCTGCATCTCATCTTGCAGGATTGCTCGAGCTGCCATTCGAAGTTTAGGCAAAAGGTCGAGTGATAGCGTCAGCTTCGCTGCAGCTGACCCGCCATGAAATTGCGCCAGCCGCCGAAATGCGAAATCTCCTTTGCATCGGTGAGACCGGCACTTTCGACGAGGAAGCCTTTCGGCGAAGTTCCGTCATCAAGCAGAAGCGTGCCGATGCCTAGCGGCGGCGGGATCGCGGCAACAAAACGGCCGAAGGCTTGCGGCGAGAGCCGCCAGACTTCGACCTCGATCGCTGTCCCCTTGCCGTTGCAAATCCGTTCGAGCCCCGGTCGCGGCACCGACTGGCCGGCGAGCGCGTAAAGCCGGTAGAGCGGCGCCGTTCTTGCAGCCCGGGCGAACATTGCGCCGAGCTGCTGCAGCTGGCCGTTCAGCGCCATCCCCGACAGATGCGCGCCGACCACGGCCAGCTCGATCGTGCCTTCATCCACGCCCGCCAGAACATCGCCGCGCTGCGGCTGCGGCCAGCCGATAGCACCAAGCGCAAGGCCGCTTGCCGCATGGACATCGCGCGCAAGCGACGCAGTCAGGTGGTCCTTGCCCGCCGCGGCAAGCAAGGTGACGCTCATCGGCAGACCGTCGCTGCGGGTTCCGCTCGGCACGGCAATGCCGCACATGTCGAGCAGATTGACGAAGTTGGTGTAGGTGCCGAGCCGGCTGTTGGTGACGATGGGATCGGCCAGCACCGCTTCGACTGTGTAGTGCGTCGGCGCGGTCGGCACGCAGAAAACGTCGACCGAGGCGATGACCGGCGCAAGCCTGGCCTTATAGCCTTGCAGGGCATAGAGCCCCTTGAAAGCGTCCGCAGCGGAAAGTTTTCGCGCACCGCCGATGATCTGCCGCGTCACCGGATGCATGGCGGCCTCGTTGGCATCCATGAAGTCCCTGATCGCGGCGTAACGCTCGGCCACCCAGGCGCCTTCGTAGAGCAGAGTGGCGGTGGCGTAGAAATCACCGAACGGGATTTCGACCAGCCGGCAGCCCAGCGTCTCCAGCGAGGCAAGAGCGGCCTCGAAACCCGCCTGCATCGCCTCGTCGCCGAAGAACGTCCAGTCGGCCCTTGCCGGCACGCCGACAGTCAGCACCGGCGGGCGCGCGGCAAGAGCCTGAATGCAGAGGTCACGCGAATAGGGATCGGCGTCGCCCTTTGCCGCCGCCGCCTCGAACACGTGATAGGCGTCATCGACGGTGAGCGCGAAGACCGAGACGCAGTCGAGCGTCCGGCAGGCCGGCACGACGCCGGCGGCTGATAGCGCGCCGACGCTCGGCTTCAGCCCGACGATGTTGTTGAGGCCGGCGGGAATGCGCCCAGAACCGGCGGTGTCGGTGCCGAGCGCGAACGAGACGATGCCGCGCGCGGTTGCGACGGCCGAGCCGCATGAGGAGCCGCCCGGCACCAGTTTCGGGTCGATCGCATTCCTCGGGATCGGATAGGGCGTGCGAACGCCGACCAGGCCGGTGGCGAACTGGTCGAGATTGGTCTTGCCGACAACCAGCGCGCCGGCGGCCTTGAGCCGCGCGACGACGGTGGCGTCTTTCGCCGGCAAATAGGCATATTCCGCACAACCCGCCGTGGTCGGCATGCCGGCAACATCGATGTTGTCCTTGACCGCGAACGGCACGCCCCACAGCGGCTTTGCCACCGGATCGAACGGGCCGAGCTTTTCCGCCTCGGCAAGCAACTCCGCCCTGCTCGCCAGATGGATGAAGATGCCGGGGTCATCGGCCGCCGCGAGCCGCGCATGGACCATATCGATCACCTCGCCAATGCCGACGCCGGCCTGATAGGCAACGTGCAGGCTCGCTATGTCGAAGCGGATGTCGCTCATTTGGCCTCGCCCAGAATGACTACCGGCAGGTTCCACTGGATGAGCACGACGCAGCCATCCTTGGTCCACACCGAATGCTCGGTTCCGACCGGGTTCAGGATCACGCTGCCCGCGGCATGATCGCCGTTCTCGTCGCTCTGCGTGCCTTCCAGCACGATGATCGTCTCCAGCCCGGCATGGCGATGACGCGGCACGCTGGCGCCAGCCCGGTAGTTCAGGATGGCGACCGACGGTTCCATCGGCCCACCCTTGAGCAGCCAATGCACTGTGATGCCTTCGCGAAAATGCTCGAATGGCAGATCACGCCAGCCCCCTTGGATGAGAGCCGCGTATGCGACGTTAGGCATTGGAAAGTCCCTCGAGCACCTGGTCCGTCGTTGCCGTCCAGCCGACGATGGCGCCCTGCGCCCTGATCATGGCAAGGGCTGCCGCCTTGAACTCCGGAAAATAGCTCTCAGTGGCATCCTCCGCCAGAAGGCATTCATAGCCGCGGTCGTTGGCCTCGCGCATCGTCGTCTGCACGCAGACCTCCGTCGTCACCCCGGCAAAGACTAGCTGCTGTGCGCCGAGCCGCTTGAGGTCGTCGCCGAAGCTGGTGGCATAGAACGCGCCCTTGCCGGGTTTTTCGATGACGATCTCGCCAGGCAGTGGGGCAAGTTCATCGAGGATCGCCGTTCCCGGCTCCCCGACGATCAGCACACGACCCATTGGCCCGACATCGCCGATCCTGATCGACGGATTGCCGCGATTGCGCTTGGCCGGCGGCAGATCCGAAAGGTCTGCCTTGTGGCACTCCATCGTGTGGATCACCGGCAGGCCAGCGGCGCGAAACCCCGCGATCAGCCTCTTCACCGTCGGCACGATCGCCGTGACCCGGCTGACGTCATTGCCGAGGCTGGCGCCGAAGCCGCCGGGTTCGGCAAAGTCGCGCTGCATGTCGATGACGACCAGCGCCATCGCCTCAGGCTTGAACACAAACGGAAACGGCAGCGCCTCGATCTCCGCCATCAGTGATGTCCCGCCATGTGCTCGCCGATCGTCTGCACGCTCGCCTGCGCGATCGGCGTTTCATAGACCAGCGCGCCATCCGACATGACGAAGATGCGGTCCGAGAGCTCGAGCAGCTCATCAAGGTCCTCCGACATCAAAAGCACGGCGGCACCGGCGTTGCGCGCCTTCATGATGCGGGCGCGGATTTCGGCGACGGCAGAGAAGTCGAGGCCGAAGCAGGGATTGGACACGATGAGCAAATCGACCTCGCCGGTCAGCTCGCGCGCCAGCACGGCGCGCTGCACATTGCCGCCTGACAGCGACGAAATCGGCGAAGCGAGCGAGGCCGTCTTGACCTTGAACTGTTCGACCAGGCGGGCCGCGTAGTCCCTGATCGCACTCATCCTGATCCAGTTGACCGGCTTGCCGGCCTCGTTGAAGTCGAAGGTCCGGAAGGCCATGTTTTCCGCCACCGTCATCTTCGGTGCGCAGGCATTGCGCAACGGCTCCTCCGGAATGAAGCGGACATTGAGCGTGCGCGCCTCGCTGCGGCTGGCGCCATAGGGCGAGCCTTTCACCAGAACGTCGCCGCCAGTGCGCGCCCGCTGTCCGGCAAGGACTTCGAGAAACTCCTTCTGGCCGTTGCCGGAGATGCCGGCAATGCCGACGATCTCACCCGACTTCACATCGAGCTCGCCGATGTCGATGGTTTTCAAACCGGTGCGGTCGGGCGCCTTCAGCGACTTTACCGTCAGCACCTGTCTGGCGCCGGCCGGCACCGGGGCGCGGCTATCGAGTGCGGCGATCGGCTGGTCGCCGATCATCATCGCCGCCATCTGCTTGTGCGAAAGCTCCGCGACTTTGCCCGTTCCGGTCAGCCTGCCCTTGCGCAGCACGGTGATGTCGTCGGCAAAGGCCGTCACCTCGTGGAATTTATGCGAGATCATCAGCACTGTGAGGTCGCCGCTCCTGGTCATGTCGCGCACCAGGCCAAGCACTTCGTGTGCCTCGCCGGGAGTGAGCACCGAAGTCGGCTCGTCGAGCACCAGGAAACTGCGGCCGAGATAGAGCTGCATGATGATTTCGAGCTTCTGCTTCTCGCCGGCCGCAAGTTCCGCCACCTTGACGTCGAGCGGCAGCTTGAACGGCATCCGCTGCATGAATTGCGCAAGTGCGGCGCGCTCCTTGCGCCAGTCGATGACGCCGGGCACCTTCTCGCGCGAAATGACCAGGTTCTCCGCGCCGGTCAGCGACGGGACGAGCGTGAAATGCTGGTAGACCATGCCGAGCCCCAATGCCGAGGCATCCTTCGGACTGGCGATCGCGACCTCGCGGCCATCGACCAGCATGTCGCCGGCGGTCGGATGGTAAAAACCCATCATGCATTTGACCAGCGTCGACTTGCCGGCGCCGTTTTCGCCGAGCAGCGCATGGAACGATCCCGCCGGCACCTTGATCGAGACATCGTCCAGCGCGGTGAAGGCGCCGAAGCGCATGGTCATGCCGATGGTCTCGACGCCGACGGCTTTCTTGCCGATGCTTCCGCTCAAGATCGTGTCCTCACGGCAGCTGCGCGACGAAGGATACCGAATTCGACACCGCGCCGAACACGCCGCCCTGCATCTTGATCATCTTGATCGCGGCGAGATGGTTGCCGTAATCGGTCGCGCCGCAGCAATCCTCCAGCATGACGCATTCAAAGCCGCGATCATTGGCCTCGCGCATCGTCGTGTGGACGCAGACATCGGTGGTGATGCCGGTCAGCACGATGTTTTCGATGCCGCGCTGGTGCAGGATCAGCTCCAGGTCGGTGGCGCAGAACGAGCCCTTGCCCGGCTTGTCGATGATCGGCTCGCCAGCCGCCGGATAGAGGTCGGGGATGATGTCCCAGCCGGGTTCGCCGCGCACCAGGATGCGCCCGCAAGGCCCGGGGTCGCCGATGCCGGCATTGATGCGGCGCGAGCGCCAGCGCTTGTTGGCCGGCAGGTCGGCGAGATCGGGCCGATGGCCCTCGCGCGTGTGGATGATGGTGTAGCCCTTGGCCCGCATGGCTGCGAGCACCGACTTGATCGGCTCGATCGGCGCCCGCACCAGCGAAAGATCGTAGCCCATATGATCGACATAGCCGCCCGGCCCGCAGAAATCGGTCTGCATGTCGATGATGATCAATGCCGTATTGTCCGGCCGCAGCTCGCCATTATAGGGCCATGGATAGGGGTCGGCATCGATGTAGCGCTGGGTGATCTCGGCTCTGGCGTTCATCGGAAAAAACTCCAGTCATTTGGTGATCGACAACTCGCCCGGCGCGCCGGCAAGCGAGCGGTTCGGCGACGATGTGGCGATCATGATAATGAGCGTGAGGATGTAAGGTGCGGCGTAGAAGAGATAGTAGCCCTGCGTCACCCCGACCGATTGCAACGCCGGGCCCAGCGCGCCGGCGCCGCCGAACAACAGTGCCGCGGCAAAGCAGCCAAGCGGGTTCCAGCGCGCGAAGATGACCAGCGCCACCGCCATCAGCCCCTGCCCCGACGAGATGCGTTCGGTCCAGCTGCCGGGGTAATAAAGCGACAGATAGGCGCCGCCGATGCCGGCGAGCGCACCGCCGACGCCTGTCGCAAGCAGGCGCACGGTGTTCGGATTGAGGCCCATGGCGCGCGCCGCATCGGAGCTGTCGCCGACGACGCGCACGACCAGGCCGGCGCGGGTGTTGCGGAAGGCCCACCACAGGAACAGCGCAAGTGCGGCCCCGATCAGGAACAGCACGTTGACGTTGAGCGCCGCCTGCACCTGCGGGATATCCGACCAGCCACCGAAGGCGAGGGCCGGCAGGTCTGGTGCCGAGGGCTGGATGAATGGCTTGCCGAAGAAGAAGGCGAGACCGGAGCCGAACAGCATCAGCGCGATGCCGATGGCGATGTCGTTCACCCCGCGGAATTTGCAGATCCAGCCATGGAACAGGCCGAAGCAAAGACCGGCACCGGCGGCAGCCAGCACGCCGAGCCATGGCGAGCCGGTCATCACCGCGACGGCGTAGGCAGTCATCGCACCGAAGACCAGCGTGCCTTCGAGGCCAAGATTGATGCGGCCGGAGCGTTCGGTGATGGCTTCGCCGAGCGAGACGAAGATGAAGGGCGTCGAAACGCGGATGGCGCCGCCGAGAATGGCGAGCGGCACGCCCCACAGGCCGATCTCGGTCGCGTCCATCAGGAGCCTCTCTTCCACAGATCGGGATTGAAGACCTTGAAGCGGCCGTAAAAGGTTTCGCTGAACAGGATGACGACGAAGAGCATGCCTTGCAGCACCAGCACGGTGGCGTCGGGCAGGTCCATGCGGCGCTGGATCAGCCCGCCGGAAGCGCCGATACCGCCGAGCAGGAAAGCGACCGGGATGATGGCGAGCGGATTGTGGCGAGCGAGGAAGGCGACGAGGATGCCGGTATAGCCATAGCCGGCGGCGAGCGAGGCGTTGGCGCTGCCTTGCACGGCGCCGACCTCCAGCATGCCGGCCAGCCCGGCGAAGCCGCCGGCCAGCCCGGTGAAGCCGACGATCAGCGGCCCGACGGCAAGCCCTTGCACCTGAGCTGCCCTGACATTGCCGCCGGCAATGCGGGCGGCAAACCCCCAGCGCGTCTTTTCGATCAACAGCCAGGACAGGAGGCAGGCGAGAATGCCGACGACCAGGCCCCAGTGCACGTCCATGCCTGGAATGTTGCCGATGCGGTAGGCATCCGCCAGCGGCTCGGTCGAGGGTTTGTTGAGCGAAGCCGGATCGCGCAGCGGCCCTTCGACCAGATGGTTCATCAGCGCGATGGCGATATAGGCCATCAGCAGACTGGAGATGGTTTCGTTGACGGCGCGGTAGTGGCGCAGTGCGCCGACGGCACCTATCCAGATGCCGCCGGCGACCGCGCCCGCCACGCCCATCAGCAGGATGACCACAAAAGCCGGCGCGCCATTCGCCGCGACGCCGATGGCGGCGGCGGCAACGCCGCCCAGCACGATCGCGCCTTCGCCGCCAATGACGACGAGGCCGAGCCGGGCCGGCAGCGCCACGCAGAGCGCTGCCAGTAAAAGCGGTGCTGCCCGCGACAGCGAGTTCTGGATCGAGAACCACGAGCCGAAGCCGCCGCGCCACATCGTCTCGTAGAGTTGCACCGGCGATTTGCCGACCAGCGCGATGAACACGCTGAACAGCGCCATGCCGACGATCAGCGCCGCGAGCGGTATGACGAAGGCTTCCGCCCGCCGCGCCGCCCATTCGAGCGCCGCCGGATAATTCCTGGCGCCAAACAGCGCCGGTGCGCTCGCAGTGCTGATCGTGTCTGCCATGGCCCCGTCTCCGATCCGGTTCAGGCGGTCGAACCGACGACGCCCTCGACCAGGTAGTCCATGCTTTCGAGTTCGAGCGCGGTCTCGGCGAAGGCCTGGCCTTCGGTCGCGACGACGACGCCCTTGTTGCTCTTCAGCGGACCCTTGATGACGGAAAAGCCGCCTTTCATCATTTCGGCCAGCGTGCCGTCGAACTGCTTGCGGGCGGCATCGCCGACGGCCGGGCCGAGCGGGCTCATCTTGACGAAGCCGTCGGCCAGGCCGCCGCGCGTGAAATTGGGCAGCGGCGTGCCGGCCACCAGATCGTCGACGAACATCTTGTAGACCTTGGCCCAGTTCCATTCCGCGCCGGTCAGGTATTTTTCCGGCGCCAGCGGGCTCTGGTTGGCATGATAGCCGCAGACGAAGGCGCCACGCCCGGCCGCCGTCTCGACCACCACCTTGGGGCTATCGACATGGCAGGTGATGACGTCGGCACCCTGGTCGACCAGCGCATTGGTGGCCTCGGCCTCCTTGACCGCCAGCGACCACTCGCCGGTGAAGATCACCTGGCAGGTGATGGTCGGGTCGACCGAGCGCGCGCCGAGCAGGAAGGAATTGATGTTGAGCAACACCTGCGGGATCGGCTTTGCCGCGACGAAGCCGAGCTTCTTGGTTTTGCTGGTGTGACCGGCGACGACGCCATTCAGATACTGGCCCATGCCGATATAGCCGAAATAGGAACCGGCATTCATCGGATGCTTGTCCTTGTTCCACATGCCACCGCAATGGCGGAACTGCACGTCGGGGAATTTCGCGCACATGGCGAGCATGTGCGGATCGAAATAGCCGAACGAGGTCGGGAAGATCAGCGACGCACCGTCGAGATTGATCATCGATTCCATCGTCTTCTGGACGTCGACCGTCTCCGGCACGTTCTCCTCCTCGACGACGGAAATTCCTTCGATCCCCTTCAGCGTGGCGGCGCCTTCGGCATGCGCCTGGTTGTAGCCGTAATCGTCCTTTGGCCCGACGTAGATGAAGCCGACGGTGGCCGTCGCGGCGAAGGCCCTGCTGATCGGAAACGATGCGGACGCAAGGCCGAGCGCCGCTCCGGCGGCGGAGGTCTTGAGCAGGTCGCGGCGGCTAAGCATGAATCTCTCGGACATTGAATGCTCCCTCTGTGGGGCCTTTGGGGCCGGTTAACACCTCAATGAAAGAAGTGTATGCAATCAGCATGCCAGTTTCAGAAATGAGATTTATTCAGCAATATCAATGAGTGTGCCGATGTGGGCTGCACAAAGCCGGAGCAATTGCATACACTTTTTGCCTCCAAAATCGCCAATTTGACATGAAGGCTAAAACATAGGCATACAGAGATGCGGAGGAATCGAAGCCGGTGAGTGGCTTGCGGCTCTAGCGAAAAGACTGGACGGAGGAGACGTGCCGGGAAAGCGCAATTTGATCAGGTCGGGCACGACCGTCGATCAGATGGTGAGGGCGATCAGCGACCGGATCGTCACCGGTTTCCTGCGCCCGGGCGAAAAGCTCGACGAGGCCTCGCTCGCCGCCCGCTTCGACGTCTCACGCACGCCGATCAGGGAAGCGCTCAGCCGGCTCAGCGCCATGGGGCTCGTCGAAAGGCGGCCGAACCGCGGCGCCACCGTCGCCGTGGTGACGCAGGAGCACCTCGCCTCGATGTTCGAAAGCATGGCCGAGCTTGAAGCGATCTGCGCGCGGTTCTCGGCCGAGCGCATGACCGGTGGCGAGCGCCGCACGCTGGAGGCCGAGCACCAGGCCTCGGCGCGCTTCGTGCAGCTCGGTGCCGAAGAAGAGTATGAGCTTTTCAACACCGAATTCCACACCCGGCTCTATCGCGGCGCCCACAGCAAGCACATTTATGAACTGACCGTCATGACCCGCGGCCGCCTGGCGCCGTTCCGGCGCGCGCAATTCATGCTGCCGGGCCGGCTGGCCCAGTCCTGGCAGGAGCATGACGCCATCGTCACCGCAATCATGCGCGGCGACAGTGCGGCGGCCGGAACAGCCGCCAAGGATCATGTCTCGATCGTCAGCGAGGCGAGCGCCGTCTTTGCCATCGGCGATCGCCCCAAAGGCAGGACCGAGCCGTTCCCGACATCGGCTTCCTAACCGTCAATCGACCAGCACGGCGACCACGGCAGCGCAGTCGCCGGCCTTGACCAGCCCCGGAAAATGCCGCGCCGCCAACAGACCGGACATTTTGGCCCGGATCTCCCGCGGAGCGCCGCCGGTGCGGCCTATAGAATGGATACGTGCCAGCACCTGGTTCTCTGCCACCGCCTCGCCGAGATCGATCATCGTTTCGATCATCCCGTCGTCCTCGGCGAACGAAAAGCAATCGCCGGACGGCATGTCGAGCCAGCGGGTCGGCTGCATCTCGACCGCGCCGGCGACAATGCCGGCATGGCGCAGCACATTGAGCACGCCGCGACGCGCGATCCGCACCGTTTCCGCGCGCGAAGTCCCGCCGCCGCCAAGCTCTGTGGTGATGAACAGCTTGCCCATCTCTTCGGCGGCAGTGTCGAACATACCGACCGCGTCGATCTCCAGCATTTTCATCGACCATGGTGCGGAGAAGGCTTCAACCGCGGCGAAACCCTTCGCTTCCAGCACCTTGTCGGGCCGGATGTGGGCGGCGCAGAACGGCACGAAGTCGAGCGTCTTGCCGCCGGAGTGGAAGTCGAGCGCGATGTCTGTACGGGGCAGAAGCTCGCGCTGGAAATAATCGGCGATCTTCTCGGTCACCGTGCCGTCGGGCCGGCCGGGAAAGCTGCGGTTGAGATTGCCCTTGTCGATCGGCGAGGTGCGTGTGCCGGCGCGGAACGCCGGATAGTTCATCGCCGGCACGATGATGATCGTGCCGCTGACTTGCTTCGGGTCGAGCGTACGGGCGAGGTCATAGAGCGCCAGCGGCCCCTCGTACTCGTCGCCATGATTGCCGCCGGTGAGCAATGCGCTCGGCCCCTTGCCGTTGCGGATGACGCAGATCGGGATCATCACCGATCCCCAGGCGGAATCGTCGCGGCTGTAAGGCAGGCGCAGGAAACCGTGCTGCACGCCGTCGCGCTCGAAATCGACGGTCGGCGTGATCGGTGACGGGCGAAGGCTGGACATCGGGCTCAATTCTTCACCACCAGTTTGCGCGGCACATTCGCCAGGCACTCGACGCCCGTCTCGGTGATCAGGATGGATTCGGTGATTTCCAGCCCCATCGTCTCAAGCCACAAGCCGGTCATGAAATGGAAGGTCATACCGGGCTTCAACTCGGTGCGGTCGCCTGGACGCAGGCTCATCGTGCGCTCGCCCCAGTCAGGCGGATAGGAAAGCCCGATCGGGTACCCGGTGCGGTTGTCCTTGACGATGCCGTACCGCTTCAGCACCGCGAAGAAGGCGTTGGCGATGTCCTCGCATGTGTTGCCGGGGTTGGCGGCCGCAAGTCCCGCCTCCATGCCTTCCAGCGTCGCCTTTTCGGCATCGAGGAATTCCTGCGTCGGTTTACCAAGGAACACAGTCCGGGAAAGCGGACAATGGTAGCGGTTGTAGCAGCCGGCAATTTCGAAAAAAGTGCCCTCGCCCGACTTCATCGGCCTGTCGTCCCAGGTCAGATGCGGCGCCGATGCGTCGGCGCCCGACGGCAGCAGCGGCACGATCGCCGGATAGTCGCCGCCAATGCCATCGACGCCGCGCGTGCCGGCATCATAGATCTCGGCGACCAGGTCGCATTTGCGCATGCCGACCTCGATCTTGTCGACAATGCGCTCGTGCATTGCCTCGACGATGCGGGCGGCTTTGCGCATGCAGTCGATTTCGGTCGGGCTCTTCACTGCGCGCTGCCAGTTGACGAGTGCCGTGGCGTCGACGAAGCGGGCATTGGGCAGATGTCTCTGCAGAGACGCGAAGGCTGCGGCGGAGAACCAATAATTGTCCATCTCGACACCGATGCTGAGCTTGCCCCAGCCGCGATCGGCGAGCACCTGCGAGAGAAAATCCATCGGATGGCGCTCGGTCGACTGCACATAGTGGTCGGCATAGCCGATGATGTTGTCGTGCGCGAGATAGGCGGTGCGCTTGGCGCCGTTGGCGTCCTGGCCGCGCCCGTACCACACCGGCTCGCCCGACGGCGGCACGATGACAGCCTGGTGCACGTAGAACGACCAGCCGTCATAGCCGGTCAGCCAGGCCATGTTGGACGGGTCGCTGACGATCAATAGATCGACGCCCTTGACCTGCATGGCCTTCCGCGTCTTGGCGAGGCGCTCCGCATATTCGCCGCGCGAGAATTTCAAATTGGGCTGCATTGTTCTTGGTCCTCGTTTGTTGGGCCTTGCGGCCAGCATCAGCTTTCGAAAATCGTACCGGTCTTGGCCGCACGCGCACGGTCGCGGGCGAGCGTGGCGATTGCCGTGTCCTGCACGCCGGTGCCGGTCAGGTCGGCAATGGTGATGTCGCTGTCCGAGCGCCGGCCATGCCTTTCGCCGGCGATGATGTGGCCAAGCTCGGTGATTTCGGCATCGGACGCCATCACGCCCGCCGCGATAGCATGGTGCAGTTCGCCCAGCCGGCGCGTCTGTTTGGCGCTGTCGGCGACGTAGAGATCGGCCATGCGCAGGATCGCCGGCGCGATCTCGTTCTTGTGCTCGGCATCCGAGCCCATGGCAGTGATATGCTGGCCGGCGGAGACGAAGCCGGCCTTGATCAGCGGCTCGGTCGACGGCGTCGTGGTGACGATGATGTCGGCATCGGCCGCAGCCTTTGCCGCGTCGGGCTCGGCGTGAACGGCGATGCCCAGTCTTTCGGACAATGCGTCGGCCGCGGCTTCGGCCTTGCCGGCATCCCTTGCCCAGATGCGGGCTTTGGTGATCGGCCGCACCAGCATCAGCGCCTCGAGCTGCAGTCCGGCCTGAACACCGGCGCCGAAGATCGCGGCAACGGAGGAACCCGGCCGCGACAGATGCTTGGCGGCAACCGCGCCGGCCGCCGCCGTGCGGATGTCGGTGAGATAGCCATTGTCGAGCAGCAGCGCCTCGACCAGACCGGTTTTCGCCGACAGCAGCACCATCATGCCGTTGACGCTGGGCAGGCCGAGCTTCGGATTGTCGAAGAAGCCGGGGCTGATCTTGATGGCAAAACCGTCGATGCCCGGCACATAGGCGGTCTTGACGTCGACCTCGCCGCGATGCTCGGGAATGTCGAGCCTGAGGATTGGCGGCATCGCCACCGGCAAGGTGGCGAGCGCGCGAAACGCGCTCTCGACGCAGGCAACGGCATCGAGATCAAGCTTCACGATCTTGCGCAATTCAGCTTCGGTGAGGATCGTCATCCGGCTCATGCTGCGCTCTCCGCAATTGCTTCGCCGCAGATGATCTTGCGGTGCAGTGTCATATCGATGTTGCGGCCGGACAGCACGAGCACCGTCGGGCCATTCGCTTTGACCTTGCCGGCAAGCACGGCCGCGATGCCGACCGCGCCGGCGCCTTCGACGATCTCGCGCTCCTGCTCATAGGCATGGCGGATGCCGGCGGCGATCTCGTCCTCGCTGAGCAGGATCACATCGTCGAGCAGGTCGCGGCACATCGAGAAGGTCAGCCGGTTGTCGAGGCCGATGCCGCCGCCGAGTGAATCCGCCAGCGTCGGCAGTTCTTCGACCAAAACCGGATGTCCGGCGTCGAGGCTCGCCTTCATCGCCGCACCGCGCGCCATTGAAACGCCCACCACCTTCGTCGCCGGGCTGACGCCCTTGACGGCAGCGGCAACGCCAGCCGCCAGCCCACCGCCAGAAAGCGGCACCAGCACAAGGGCGGCATCAGGAACCTGTTCGATGATCTCCAGCCCGAGCGTGCCTTGCCCGGCGACAATGGCGGGATGGTCGAAAGGCGGCAGCATGACCAGCCCCTCTTCCGCGACCAGCCGTTCGACCTCCCGCTGCGCATCGTCCTGGCTGTTGCCGACGATGCGGATCCCGGCGCCGAGCCGGCGGATCTCGTCGAGCTTGTT
This sequence comes from Mesorhizobium sp. M0018, assembly GCF_040323955.1. Lineage (NCBI taxonomy): Bacteria > Pseudomonadati > Pseudomonadota > Alphaproteobacteria > Hyphomicrobiales > Phyllobacteriaceae > Mesorhizobium > Mesorhizobium sp. M0018. Next base: position 14,115 of record NZ_JAMYVL010000016.1, read on the forward strand.
CTGCGGCACCAGCCGCGACATGCAGATCGTCGCGTGGATGCCTTGCGATTGAGCAGCATAGGCAAGTGCCCGGCCGTGGTTGCCGGTCGAGGCAGCGACGACGCCGCGCGCCTTCTCCTCTGCTGTCAGCGAAGCGATAGCGTTCGAGGCACCACGCAGCTTGAAGGCGCCGGTGGTCTGCCGGTGTTCGAGCTTGAGATAAACAGGAGCGTCCAAGTGCTGGGAAAGACTCCGGGAAGGAACGGTCGGCGTACGCTCGACCTTGCCTGCGATGCGCTCGCGCGCGGCGTGGATTTCGGACAGGCTTATCCTGGACGTGGTCATGGCTCTGCAATCAGTTCAGCGGCAGCGTCATCAGACGGCCGAATTCAGGGCGCGGCTCGTCGTCGTCGCAAAGCCGCAGGCAATTCCAGGCCGTCGCCTGGTTGCTGGTGACGACAGGACGGCCGATGGCTTCTTCCATACCGACAACTGCCGCCGCGGACCGCAGTGCCGTGCAGGAGACAAACAGCGCGTCCGAGTGTTCGGCCGTCGCCTCGCGAGCCAGATCGACCAAGGATTTCGGCGCAATCCGCGCCATCTCGCGATCATCCTCGAAGCCGAGGCAAGTGAAGCTGACGATTTCGAAACCATGCTCGGTGAAATAGGTCGCCATCGGCCGGCTGGTCTCGACCGTATAAGGGGTAAGAATGCTGATCGTCCTGGCGCCCAGCGCCTTCAGGCCGCGCACCCCGGCCATCGGCGGCGTGACCACCGGCACGCCGGGCTTGGCGGCCTGCACCGCCGCCTCGATTTGGGCATCGCGGATCACGACGGAAGCTGAGGTGCAGGAATAGCAGATCGCATCGAGCGGCTCGTCGGGCAGGATCAGGGCCGCGGCCGCCGTCAGTGACGGCTGCATCTTGCGCAAATTGTCCGGCGTCGTCGGGTTGGCGTAGGGGATGCGTGCGACATAGACCCCGATGCGGTCGCTTGCCACCATGCGGTGAAAATCCGGTTCGCTCGTATGGTCGGTGGCAAGGATGATCAGGCCGACCCGCTTTTCCAGCGGACGCGCGTCGAGCGGCGGCCGGGCCGAATGCAGGCGGATTTCGGGTGCAGCGCTCATCTTTCGATCCGCCCATAACGGTGTTCCAGCCAGCGCAGCAGCACCACCGAGAACAGGCTGATGGCGAGGAAGAAGGCGCCGACCAACGTGATCGGTTCGATATACCGATAATAGGTATTGGCGACGCTCTTGGCCTGGTTCATCAGTTCCAGCACGGTGATCGCCGACAGCAGCGGCGTCTCTTTGAACATGGCGATGAAATAATTGGCAAGCGCCGGGATCATCGGCGGGATCGCCTGCGGAATGATGATGTGCGTCCAGGTCTGGGTGGCGTTCAGATTGCAGGCCTTGGCCGCTTCCCACTGGCCGCGCGGAACATTATCGATGCCGGCGCGGTAGACCTCGGCCGTGTAAGTGCCGTAATGCAGCCCGAGACCGATGACGCCCGCGACCAGCGGCGGCAACAGGACGCCAAAATCCGGCAGCACGTAGAAGATGAAATAGAGCTGCACCAACAGCGGTGTGCCACGGATGAACTCGGCAAGGAAACCGACGGTGCGCGACAGAGCCCTGTTCGGCGACCGGCGCGCCAACGCGATGCCCAGCCCGACGATCGCCGCCAGTACCGAGCCGAGCAGCGTCGCCAGGATGGTGATCTTCACCCCCTCGATCAGCGTCGGCAGGATCTGCCGGACAAAATCCCAATCCCATTCCATTATCAGGTCCGATCCATCATACGCGCACCCCGTCGAGGCCACGCGCCATGCGGCGTTCCAGCGACCGCACGCCCCAGGAGATGAGCAGCGCCAGGACGAAATAGATGACGAGGATGGTGCTGAACGGCACCAGAGTATTGCCGGTCTGCGAGCGCACCACCTGCGCCTGGAAGGTCAGGTCGGCGAGCGAGATTAGCGAAACGACGGCGGTGGCCTTGAGCAATTCAATGGCGTTGTTGCCGAAGGTTGGCAGCATCACCAGAAGCGCCTGCGGCAGGATGACATGGCGCATGGCTTGCCAGCGGCCGAGATTGAGCGCGGTGCACGCCTCATATTGTTCGCGGCCGATCGACTTGATGGCGCCGCGCACCACTTCCGCTGCATAGGCGCCGACATTGAGGCCCAGCGCCAGCACGCCGGCCTGCAGCGGCGTCAGCGAAATGCCGGCAAAGGGCAGCACGAAATAGGCCCAGAACAGCTGCACGAAAATCGAGGTGCCGCGGAAGAACTCGATATAGGCGGTGGCCAGCGCCCGCAGCACGAAAAACCGCGACAGCCGCCCCAGCCCGGCAAGAAAAGCCATGATCAAGGCCAGCACCGACCCCATCAGCGTCAGCTCGATGGTGACAAGCGCTCCTTGCAATATCAGGCCGAAATAGCCGGACCATTGGGTCATTGGGTCGAAAGTTTCCGCGTTGAATGTCTAGCGACACGTTGCTTCCAGCGTCCTTCTCCCGGTTCACGGGGAGAAGATACCGGCAGGCAGATGGGGGGCAGCGCGAACCAACCGGAGTATGGCGCCGCCCCTCATCCGGCCCTTCGGGCCACCTTCTCCCCGTGAAAGGGGAGAAGGAAGAACGCACCTACTTCGCCGAGCAGAGCTTGTCGCGGCTCGTCGACATTGCCGCCGCCGCCGAGAAGCCGTAAGGCTCGATGATCTTGGCGAACTCGCCGGACTTCTTCAGTTTCGCCAGCTCGACATCATAGGCGTCGCGCAGCGCTTCGTCGCCCTTCTTGAAGGCCGCGCCGTCGCAATAGACCGGCGCACCGACCACCGGCGCGATGACTTCGAGGTTCGGATCATTGGCTTTCTTGACCAGGTCGTTGATCGACAGCACGGGCAGCGAATAAGCATCGATGCGGCCGTCCTGCAGCATTTTCAGGCCGCTCTGGCCGTCCGGCACGACGATGACGCGCTCGCGCGGCACACCTGCGGTGAGCGCCAGCTTCTCTTCAGTGCCGCCACCCGGCGCGCCGATCGTGGCGCTCGCGTCCTTCGCGACGTCCTCGTAGCTCTTGAAGCCCTTCGGGTTGCCCTTCTTCACCAGCATCGCCTCGGCGTCGCACAGCACCGGTTCCGAATAGGCGACCGCAGCACAACGTTCCGGCTTCATGAACAGGCCGGCGGTGACGACGTCGAAACGGCCGGCCTGCAGGCCGGGAATCATCGCGCCATATTCCGAGATCGAGGCGACGATATCGTTGACGCCAAGGCGCTTGAAGATTTCACGGGCAACGTCAGGCGCCGCACCCGAAACCTTGCCGTCGGCAGCGACCGCCGTATAGGGCGGCTCGTTGGCGATGGCGACGCGGGCAAAGCCTTGCGCCTTGAGCTCTTCGAGCTTGCTGTCATCGGCCGAGCCGGCCGTCGAGGCGGCCAGCACCGCCGTCAGCGCGATACCGGCGACGCCGGCCAAAATGGCAAATTTCTTCATTGTTCCCAACTCCTTGTTTGTCTGTCTTCTTGGCTTGCTTGAGGCGTCGCCGCCTCGCATGGCAGTCAGACCCGATGTCCGGCCGCAATGATCTTCTTCAGGAAACCTTGCGTGCGCTCCTGTTTGGGATGGCGGAAAATCTCGTCGGGCTTGCCCTCCTCGACTATTCTGCCGCGATCGAAGAACAGCACCCGGTCGGCGAAGTCATGGGCGAAACCCATCTCGTGGGTGACCAGCAGCATGGTCATGTCGGTCTCGGCGGCGAGCTTGCGCATGACGTTGAGCACCTCGTCGACGAGCTCAGGGTCGAGCGCCGAGGTGACCTCGTCGAACAGCATGATTTTCGGCGACAGCGCCAGCGCCCGCGCAATCGCGACGCGCTGCTTCTGGCCGCCTGAAAGCTGCGCCGGCATCGCTTTGGCCTTGTCGACCATGCCGACCATGTCGAGCAGTTCCATCGCCCGTTTTTCTGCGGCGGCCCGCGGCACGCCTTTGGTCAGCATCGGTGCCAGCGTCACATTGTCGATGACGCATTTGTGCGGAAATAGATTGAATAGTTGGAAGACCATGCCGATCTTCTGGCGCATCTTTGCCAAATGCCGTTCATCGGCCGTCAGCAGCCGGCCGTTGCGCTCCATGTGGTACAGCTGTTCGCCGTCGACTTGGATGTGGCCGCTGTCGATACGCTCTAGCGTCATCAGGATGCGCAGGATCGTCGTCTTGCCCGAACCCGATGGGCCGATCAGTGCCAGCTTCTCGCCGGGCATGACTTGCATCGAGAGGCCGTCCAGCACCTTGAAGGTGCCGAAGCTTTTCGAAATGCCGTCGATGTTGATGATGGGCGCCGACAATGAATTTCCCGTGCTAGAGAAGCTATGCCTTTAACGATGCGGATCGCGGCAAATCATGTCAATCAAGAAAATAATATCATGACAATATTTCGGATTCCGCACAATTTCGCGCCGTTCGCCGTCTAGATCACAAGCAGGAGATGCTCGGGATCGCCGAGCAGAAGCTTGGTGACAACGCCGAGACCGGCACGCAGTTCCCCCTCCGTGGTCGAGCCCAGCGAAATCCGTACGGCTGGATGCCAAGGCATCTGCGAAATGCGAAACGACGTACCGGGCGCAATCGCCACGCCCTGCAGGCGCGCCTGGGACACAAAGCTTTCCTCGCCGCGATCCTCGGGCAGCCGCAGCCAGACATGCAGCCCGTCGCGATGAGCCCGATAGTCCACTCCGGCAAGCACCTCGGCGGCGATGTCCAGACGCCGCCGCAAAGCCAGGCGCTGCCATCGAACGAGTTCCATCGCGGTGCCGTCGGTCACCCATTTGGTGGCGATCTCGGCCACCAGCGGCGTCGCCATCCAGTTCGAGACGAGGTGGCGGTTGGCAACTGCGGCGACATAACGATCGGGCGCGGCGAGATAGCCGATGCGCAGGCCGGGCACCACGATCTTGGTGAAGGAGGTGACATAGAGCGTGCGCTCGGGGGCAAACGCCGCGACCGGCGGCGGACGGTCCTCGACCAGCGGGCCGAGCACGTCGTTTTCGATAATGGCGATGTCGTGCCTGCGCGCCACCGCAGCGATCTGCTCGCGCCGGGCGGCATCCATCAGCGTTGCCGTCGGGTTGATCACCGAGGGCTGCACGAACACGGCGCGGATGTCGGACAGCCGACAGGCCTCGTCCAGCGCTTCCGGGATCAGCCCATTGTCGTCGATCGGCAAACCCTCGAGGTTGAAGCCGAGATAACGCGCCAGCGGGATCAGCGTGTGGTGACCGATCGCCTCGGTGGCGACGGTCGAACCGGGCGGCGCTACGCTCATCAGCGCTACCGTCATACCGGCGGTGGCGCCGTTGGTCAGGCTGATGTTCTGCGGCGACGCGTCGAGGCCGCAGAGCCGCAGCCACTCGACACCCACCGCACGGTGGCGTGGGAACACCATGTTCGGCCTGAACGACAGCGCCGAGCTCGACGGCAGGTTTTCGGCGAGCCAGCCCAGTGCCTGCCTCAGCCGCTCCAGATGCATCGGTTCGCAGACCGGCTTCAGGATGGAGAGGTCGATGAGCTCGCCCAGCCGCTCCGGCAGATAGGGGGGCTCCGGCTCGCGGCGCTGTGTCTGCACGAAGCTGCCGCGGCCGACCTCGCCGGACACCAGCCCGCGGCGGATCAGCTCCTCATAGGCGCGGCTGACCGTCTGCACGGAAAGTTGCAGATCGTCAGCCAACTGCCGGTGCGTCGGCAACCGAGCGCCATTGGCCAGGCGCCCGTCATGGATGGCGCGCGCGAACTGGTCGGCGAGCGATTGATAGGCCGGCCGCCGGATAAGTGCGGGATCTGGTCGCCAAAATGTCATGACTTATTAGAGATCGAAATCAGTGCAATTGACAATCGAAATAATGCGCCGTCATGGTGTCCGGCACTGGAAGTGGGCGATCATGGCTGCAGCGAAACTCGATCCGATCGATCTGAAAATCCTCGACGCCATCCAGCGCGACGGGCGCATCACCAAGCTGGCGCTGGCCGAGAAAGTCGGCCTGTCGCCGACGCCGTGCTGGATGCGGCTGCGCAAGCTGGAAAAGGCCGGCATCGTCTCGGGCTACCATGCCAGGATCGCCATGCGCGCCATCGCGCCGGTCGCTACCGTGCTGATGGAGGTGACGCTGGCTAGCCACCGCCAGGCCGATTTCGACCGTTTCGAGCGCGTCATCCGCGACATCCCCGAGATCGTCGCCTGCTGGTCTGTCGGCGGCGGCGTCGATTACCTGCTGAAGGTGATGGCGCGCGACATCGACGCCTATCAGCGGCTGGTCGACACTCTGCTCGAACGCGAGATCGGCATCGACCGCTACTTCACCTACATCGTGACCAAGACGGTGAAGGAGGAGAGTGTGCTGCCAGTGGCGGATCTGTTGCCGGCATCTTCCTGATACCGGAGAGATCGTCTGGCTGGGCAGGGCAATAGAGACAATCTCTCTACGTGCGGGCACGCAAATAGCCTCTCTGTTTGCGCGGCAGAGATAGTCTTGCGGCATCACCCGAACCGGGAGCCCGATGATGTCCGCACATTTTGCCCGCTCGCACCGCCATGAAGCACTTGATCGCCTTGCCGACCGGCGGCTGCTGCGCGAACTCGCCTATGTCGCTGGCCACTGGACGGCGAGCGAGACCGCGGAGAGTTTCGAGGTGACCGATCCGGCCACCGGATCCACCGTCGCTTTCGTTGCCGCGCTCGATGCCCGGCAGACCACATTGGCGATCGATGCGGCATCGCGCGCCTTTCCTGCCTGGCGCGCATTGCTGCCGCAGGAACGGTCGAAAATCTTGCGAAAATGGTTCGATCTGATCGTCGCCGCCAAAAATGACCTGGCCATGCTGATGACGCTAGAACAAGGCAAGCCGCTGAAGGAATCGCGCGGCGAGATCGACTACGCAGCCTCTTTTGTCGAGTGGTATGCCGAGGAGGCCAAACGTCTCAACGCCGAAAGCGTCACCAGCCATTTGCCAAATGCCGAGATGGTGGTGCGACGCGAACCGCTCGGTGTCGTCGGCGTCGTCACGCCGTGGAATTTTCCAGCGGCCATGCTGACCCGCAAGGCGGCTGCCGCCCTTGCCGCCGGCTGCACCATCGTCGCGCATCCTTCCTCGGAAACGCCGCTGTCGGCACTGGCGCTGGCCGAGCTTGGCGAACGTGCCGGCCTGCCGGCTGGCGTGTTCAACGTCCTCACCGGCAGGGCTTCGACCATCGTCGGGCGGATGTGCGAAGACCCGCGCGTTCGCGCCATGAGCTTCACCGGCTCGACCGAGGTCGGCAGGTTGATCGCCGCGCAGAGTGCGCCGACGATGAAGCGTCTGGTGATGGAACTTGGCGGGCATGCGCCGCTGATCGTCTTTGCCGACGCCGATCTCGACAAGGCGGTGACCATAGCCGTCGATGCCAAATTCGCCACCTCCGGCCAGGACTGCCTCGCCGCCAACCGCATCTATGTCCAGCGCCCGATCTACGACCGTTTTTGCGCCGCCTTCACCAAGCGCATCGAGACGTTGCGGACCGGCAATGGCCTGGCTGACGACACCGACATCGGGCCGTTGATGCACGAGCGCGGCGTCAAGAAGATCGAAGAGCAGGTCGCCGATGCGCTGGCTGGTGGCGCGCGCTGCCTCACCGGCGGTGGCCGCCATGTGGCTGGGCCGCTGTTCTACCAGCCGACCCTGCTCGCCGACGTTGGAGACGACGCGCTGATCATGCGCGAGGAGACCTTCGGTCCGGTTGTGGCCGTGACGCCTTTCGACAGCGAAGACGAAGTCGTCGCCCGCGCCAATGCGACAGAATACGGGCTCGTCGCCTATGTCGTCACTGAAAACGGCGGCCGGCAATTGCGCATGGGCCGCGCGCTCGACTATGGCATGGTCGCCATCAACCGCGTCAAGATCACCGGCGCGCCGATCCCCTTCGGCGGCGTCAAACAGTCCGGCATGGGCCGCGAGGGCTCGCGTCACGGGCTCGAAGCCTTTACCGATCTCAAATATCTCTGCCTCGACGTAGCGTAACGCCCTGTCAGGCTTTTTGCTTTCAAGGAGTAAAAAATGCTCGACCAGTCCAACGAACTCGCCGCCTGGGATCGCGATCATTTCTTCCATCCCTCGACCCATATGGGCACGCATGCGCGTGGCGAGAGCCCGACGCGTGTGATCGCCGGTGGCGAAGGCGTCACCATCTGGGACAATAACGGTCGCAAGAGCATCGATGCCTTCGCCGGGCTCTACTGCGTCAATGTCGGCTATGGCCGCCAGAAGATAGCCGACGCCATCGCCGCGCAGGCCAAGAACCTCGCCTATTACCACGCCTATGTCGGGCACGGCACCGAGGCATCGATCACGCTTGCCAAGATGATCATCGACCGTGCGCCCGAGGGCATGTCGAGGGTCTATTTCGGCCTCTCCGGTTCCGACGCCAACGAAACCAACATCAAGCTGATCTGGTACTACAACAACGTGCTCGGCCGGCCGGAGAAGAAGAAGATCATCTCGCGCTGGCGCGGTTATCACGGCTCCGGCATCATGACCGGATCGCTGACCGGCCTCGACCTGTTCCACAACGCCTTCGACCTGCCGCGTGCGCCGGTCCTGCACACCGAGGCGCCCTACTACTTCCGCCGTGCCGACCGCTCGCTGAGCGAGGAGCAGTTTTCGCAACACTGTGCCGACAAACTCGAGGAGATGATTCTCGCCGAAGGGCCGGAGACGGTCGCCGCGTTCATCGGTGAGCCTATCCTCGGCACCGGCGGCATCGTGCCGCCGCCGGCCGGCTACTGGGAGAAGATCCAGGCGGTGCTGAAGAAATACGACGTGCTTCTGGTTGCTGACGAGGTCGTCACCGGCTTCGGCCGGCTGGGCACCATGTTCGGCTCCGACCACTACGGCATCAAGCCCGACCTGATCACGATCGCCAAGGGCCTGACCTCGGCCTATGCGCCGCTGTCGGGCGTCATCGTGTCAGACAAGGTCTGGCAGGTGCTGGTGCAGGGTTCAGACAAGCTCGGCTCACTCGGTCATGGCTGGACCTATTCGGCGCATCCGATCTGCGTCGCCGCCGGCGTCGCCAACCTGGAACTGATCGACGAGATGGACCTGGTGCGGAACGCCGGCGAGACCGGCGCCTATTTCCGCGCCGAGCTGACGAAAGCCGTCGGTGGCCACAAAAATGTCGGCGAGGTACGCGGCGACGGCATGCTGGCGGCGATCGAGTTCGTCGCCGACAAGAACGATCGCGTATTCTTCGACGCCTCGCATAAAATCGGGCCGCAGGTCGCGACCACCCTTGCGGCAAGCGGCGTCATCGGCCGGGCCATGCCGCAGGGCGACATTCTCGGTTTCGCGCCGCCGCTCTGCCTGACGCGGCAAGAGGCCGATATCGTCGTGTCGAGGACGGCCGACGCGGTGAAGAGCGTGTTTGCAAATATCTGAAGAGCCGACATGAATGCCATGACCAAGACCCTCCCCGCCACCATGGCCGCCGTGCAACTGATCGGGCACGGCGGACCGGAAAAGCTCGTCTACCGCACCGACGTGAAAGTGCCCTCGCCCGCCCGGGGCGAGGTGCTGGTCAAGGTCACCGCTTGCGGCATGAACAACACCGATGTCTGGGTGCGCCAGGGCGCCTATGGCACGGAGGAGGATGCCGCCGCTGTGTCGACCTGGCGTCGTCAGGGCAATACGCTGAGCTTCCCGCGCATCCAGGGCACCGACACGGTCGGCAACATCATTGCCGTCGGCGACGGCGTGTCGCCGGCCCGCATCGGCGAGCGGGTGATGGTCGATTTCTCCATCTACAATCGCGACGACGATTCACTCGCCGACATCGACTATATGGGCCATGGCCGCGACGGCGGCTATGCCGAATACCAGGCAGTACCGTCCGAAAACGCCCATGTCGTCGACACCGATCTGAGCGATGTCGAGCTTGCCACTTTCTGCTGCGCCTATCTCACCGGCGAGCAGATGTTGGAACGCGCCGCATTGAAAGCCGGCGAGCGTGTGCTTGTCACCGGCGCCTCTGGCGGCGTCGGCTCCGGCATCGTGCAGCTGGCGCGGGCGCGCGGCGCCATTCCCTATGCGGTTGCCGGCAAGGGCAAGGAACAGGCCGTGCGTGAGATCGGCGCCGAGGCGGTGATCACCCGTGGCGTTGCCGATCTGCCGGCCGCCGTCAGCGCGGCGACCGGCGGGCGGCCAATCGATGTGGTCGCCGACCTGGTCGGCGGCGCGATCTTCAACGACCTCCTGCGCATCTTGAGGCCGGAAGGCCGCTATACCACGGCCGGCGCGATTGCCGGCCCGGTCGTGCAGCTCGATCTGCGCACCATGTACCTGAAACAGCTGCAACTGCATGGCTCAAGCCAGGGCACACGCGCGGATTTCCGCCGCATCGTGCGCTACATCGAGGACAAGAAGATCCGGCCGCTGGTCGGCGGCGTCTACAAGCTGTCCGATTTCCATCGCGCCCAGGCCGATTTCATCACCAAGGATTTCGTTGGCAAGCTGGTCGTCGTGCCGGATGCGTCGCCAAAATAGCGCGTCGACCAAAAACGCCTATGACAGGCTCGGGCCGTTCGCGGACGCGGTGAGGTCGAGCGCCACATCCAAGCAGCGTTTTCGTGATGGCTTTGTTTATCTGAATGAGCAAAACCCATTCTGATTTGGCTGCACGCCGGCAACAAGGATTCCTGACCCTCTCCTGCGGTGTTATAGGTTTTCGCGATTTTCTTATAACTCCCGCTTGCGTCCCTTGAGGTCATGCCGCTATAAGAGAACCGCATTTTTCTTATAACCGGAGCCGCCTGACATGAAGACGGTCGACCTCGTTTACCGCACGATGTATGCGGAACTCGTCCAGCGATCCTTGGACGCAGTCTTCGAAACGGATTTCCCTACGACGGGCAATCTCGTCAAGGTGCCCGTCAAGGGCAAGGTATACTGGTATTTCGAGGAAACGCAGCCGACGAAGACGCGACGGTATGTCGGGCCTGACAGCGATCCCGAGATTGCAAAACGCGTCGAATCCTTCCGTCAGATCAAGGACGACCTCCGCGCCCGCAGGAAGCTGGTATCCACGCTCGTGCGCGAGGCAGGGCTGACAGAACCCGAAAGGTTCACCGGGGATGTCGTCGAGGCGCTGGGGAAGGCTGGCATCTTCCGCTTGCGCGGCGTCCTGGTCGGCACAGTCGCCTTTCAGTCCTACGCGGGCTATCTGGGCGTGAAGCTGCCCGGTGCAGCGTTGCAGACGGGCGATGCAGACTTCGCCCTATTCCATTCCGTGTCGGCCGCGGTCGAGGACAGCCTGCCGCCCATCCTCGAAATCTTGAGGGAGATCGACCCAACCTTCAGGGAAATCCCTTACAGATCAGATCCCGGACACGCGACGCAATTCGAGAACGCAGTCCGATACAAGGTCGAGTTCCTTACACCGAACACGGGCAGCGATGACTACGCCGATCATGCAACCTCGATGCCGTCTTTGGGCGGTGCATCCGCGCAGCCTCTTCGGTTTCTCGATTTCCTGATCCACGAACCAATCAGAACTGTGCTGCTGCATCGATCGGGAGTGCCTGTCGTGGTACCGTCGCCCGGACGATATGCGGTTCACAAGCTGATCGTTGCCTCGCGCCGACAGAACAACGCAAACGGCGTGGGCAAGCGGGAAAAGGATGTCCACCAGGCAGCACTTCTGGTCGAGGCACTGGAAGCTACCCGTCGCCAGGACGATCTCGCCATCGCGTTTTCGGAAGCGTGGGACAGGGGGAAACATTGGCGTGAAGCGATACAAAAAGGACTTGGCTTGATTCCCCAGAAACAGCGTGGCGACATCGAGGCGACGATCGTCAACGCACTTTCAGGAATCGGCGAGGAACTGGAAGGATTCAGCGGCTCATCTGCGAAAACAAAGCACGGAGACTAAACGGCAGCAACGGGTGTGGAGGGTAACCTTCTGCCAGCCGTCGCCGAGGCGTTTTTGTTTTCAGGTTTCAAAATCGACTTTGCCTATTCAGCTCTGCGATCGGACCTGCTTGACGGCAGCCTCGAGCGACCGTTCAAACGCGTCGATCACCTGGTCGACCTGCGGCTCCGTGATGATCAGCGGCGGGCAGAAGGCCAGCGCGTCGCCCATATTGCGCGAGATGACGCCGTTCTGCTGCATGAAGCCGTTGACGAGTCCGCCCAAGGCACCAACCGTGCCCCACGGCGTCTTGTTCGCCTTGTCGCTGACCAGCTCGACCGCCGCGATCAGGCCGACGCCGCGCACCTCGCCGACAAGCGGGTGCGAAGCGAGCGTGCGCAGCCGCTTCAGCATATGCGCGCCGACCGCACGCGCATTGCCGACAAGGTCGCGCTCCTCGATCAGCTTCAGGTTCTCGAGCGCGACCGCTGCCGCAACAGGATGGCCGCCGCCGGTGAAACCGTGGCCGAAGGTGCCGATACGGTTGCTTTCGTCGGCGATCGGCTCGAATACCTTGTCATTGATCAGCAGGGCTGAGATCGGCAGGTAGGACGAAGAGATCTGTTTCGATAACACCATGATGTCGGGCCTGATGCCGAAGGTCTGCGAGCCGAACATCTCACCAGTTCGGCCAAAGCCGCAGATCACCTCGTCGGCGATGAGCAGGATGTCGTATCTCGACAGGACCGCCTGTATCTTCTCCCAGTAGCCCGCCGGCGGTACGATGACGCCGCCGGCGCCCATGATCGGTTCGCCGAAAAAGGCGGCGATGGTTTCCGGTCCTTCGGCGAGGATCAGCTTTTCCAGTTCGTCGGCAAGCCGCGTCGAAAACAGCTCCTCGCTTTCACCCGGCAGCGCCTCGCGCCAATGGTGCGGCGTCGAGGTATACAGCACATTGGCAATCGGCAGGTCAAAGGAAGTGTGGTTGTTGGGCAGTCCGGTCAGGCTTGCCGAGGCGATGGTGACGCCGTGATAGCCCTTCTTGCGGCTGATGATCTTCTTGCGCGCCGGCTGGCCGAGCGCATTCGACCGGTACCAGATCATCTTCATGGCCGTATCGTTGGCCTCGGAGCCGGAATTGGTGAAATACGCCTTGCTCATGGGCACCGGCGCCATCTGCACCAGTCTCTCGGCGAGATCGATCAGCGGCGAATGCGATTTGGAGCCGAAATCGTGATAGTAAGGCAGCTTCGACATTTGCCGTACTGCCGCATCGACCAGCCGCTTCTCCGAAAAGCCGACCGCGACGCTCCAGAGCCCCGCCATCGCCTCGATATAGCGGTTGCCGGCAAGGTCCTCGACATAGATGCCGTCGCCCTTCTCGATGACGAGCGGCCCCGACTCCTGATGCTTGCGCGCATTCGTATAGCCATGCATGTGAAAGCTTATGTCGCGGGCTTCGGGTGAATTCGGTCGTGCGTCCATGACGGCTCCTGATGCTGACGCGGAACAATCCTGCCGCCGGTCCGGCTCGGCAGGTCCCCGTGCGTTATGCCGTTTGATGCATCTTTCTCGAACGGTATAGTGTCAAGCGCTTTCGGCAGGGCCAGCGGATGGATGGACGCATGCAGAACTTCGGCTTGACCTAACCGTGGACCATGTCGACTGCATTGTCGCCGGCGCCGGCGTTGTTGGCCTGGCGATCACGCGAGAGATGGCGCAGCGCGGCATCGATACGCTGGTCCTGGAAGCCGAGAACGCTATCGGCACCGGGACAAGCTCGCGCAATTCCGAGGTCATCCATGCCGGCCTCCACTATCCGGTTGGATCGCTGAAAGCCCGGTTCTGCGTGGCCGGCCGGGAAAGACTCTATCGCTATTGCGAGGAGCGGGCGGTCCCACACGCGCGCTGCGGCAAGCTCATCGTTGCCACAAGTGCCGAACAGGAGCCGGTGCTCGCCTCAATCCGGGCCAATGCACGCGCTTGCGGCGCCGGCGACCTGTTGCGCTTGAGCGAAGCCGAGGCGCATACGCTGGAGCCCAGCCTTAAGTGCACGGCGGCGCTGCTGTCGCCCGCCACCAGCATCATCGACAGCCATGCCCTGATGCTCGCCCTGTTGGGCGACGCCGAGGAGCACGGGGCGGCACTTAGTCTCAACACGCGCATCGCCTCCGGCCGCATCGAAGCAGGCCGCGTCGTGCTCGAGACGGTGGACGCTGCCGGCGGCGAGCGCTTCGAGATCGCCACTCCGCGTTTCGTCAATGCCGCCGGGCTTGGCGCCGCAGCACTTGCCGGTTCGCTTGAAGGGCTCAATCAGCAATTCGTGCCAAAGCTCCATTATGCCAAGGGCAATTATTTTTCGGTGGCCGGACGGGCGCCGTTCTCGCGATTGGTCTATCCGGTGCCCGAACCCGGCGGGCTCGGTGTTCATCTGACACTCGACCTTGATGGCGTCGCCCGCTTCTGGCCGGACGTCGAATGGACCAATCAACTCGACTACCGCGTCGACCCGGCTCGTGGCGAGCGCTTCTACAGCGAGATCCGCAAATACTGGCCGGACCTGGCCGATGGCAGCCTGCAACCCGCTTACAGCGGCATCCGGCCAAAACTGTCCGGTCCCGGTGAGGCCAATGCCGACTTCGTCGTCCAGGACGTGGCGGTGCACGGCGTGGATAGCCTGGTCAACCTGTTCGGCATCGAAAGCCCCGGCCTGACCTCCTGCCTGACGATTGCCGACCACGTCGCGCAGTGCCTCGCGCCGAAGTTGTAGCGTGCGGCGCCCCGCGCCGCGATCTGCACTGTATCAAGGCGCATTGCGTGAACTTTCAGACGCAAGTCGCCTATGAGGCACATCGCGCACTTGCAGCCCGCTCCGCGCTCTGATTCCCTGCATTCTGGGGCTGTCCTGATTCGCACTGCCCGGTTCAGAGTTTTCGCAGTGCGCCCGGGACAAGCTTCCAGCGACCACTCGGCGTATCCAGGGAGAACGGCAATGAACACCGCGACGAGGCCGGTAATCTCGGAGATGAGGCCCAAGATCACCGTCGTCGGGGTCGGCGGCGGCGGCGGCAACGCCGTCAACAACATGATCGTCGAAGGCCTGCAGGGCGCGGAATTCATCGTCGCCAACACCGATGCCCAGGCCCTTGCCATGTCGAAGGCAACGAGGCTGATCCAGTTGGGCGCTCATATCACCGAAGGTCTCGGCGCCGGGTCCCTGCCCGAGGTCGGCCGTGCCGCGGCCGTGGAATCCATCGACGAGATCATGGATCACCTTGCTGGAACGCACATGTGCTTCGTGACCGCCGGCATGGGAGGCGGAACCGGCACTGGTGCCGCGCCTGTTATAGCACAGGCAGCGCGGGCAGCCGGAATACTGACCGTTGCCGTCGTCACCAAGCCATTCGTCTTCGAAGGCAGGCGCCGCATGTACGCTGCCGATGAGGGCATCGAGCGCCTGCGCGAAAGCGCCGATACCGTCATCGTCATTCCCAACCAGAATCTGTTCAGGATCGCCGACGCCAGAACCACGTTCGCCGACGCCTTTGCCATGGCCGACCGGGTCCTCTATGCGGGTGTCGGCTGCATCACCGATCTGATCGTCAAGGAAGGCCTGATCAATCTCGACTTCGCCGATGTGAAGTCGGTGATGCGCGACATGGGCCGCGCCATGATGGGAACCGGCGAAGCCGCCGGAGAAGGCCGCGCCAAGAAGGCAGCGGAAGCGGCAATCGCCAACCCGCTGCTCGACGAAGCTTCGATGATGGGCGCCAAGGGCGTCCTTGTCTCGATATCGGGCGGCATGGACATGACGCTGTTCGAGGTCGACGAAGCCGCTACCCGCATCCGCGAGGAGGTCGACAACGATGCCGACATCATCGTCGGCGCCATCTTCGACAAGGCACTCGCCGGAAAATTCAGGGTATCGGTCGTGGCGACCGGCTTGCGGCGTGGCCTGGAGATTCCACTGCTTGCCGAACCGGAAGTTCGCATGAACTGAACAGCGTTATCGCGTGCGGTTCGCTCAGCTGATTGCCAGCCTCGCGTCACCACGGCCGCGCGCCGTCGATCACTTCCATGGCGCGTGCAGCAAAACGGCCGGCCAGCGGTGCCACGTCGGCCGCATCGGCCGCAACCGCGCTGCCGGCCAGCACGCGGTCGGCGATGCCGACGAAGATCACGGCAAAGCGGAACATGGCAAACACCAGATGGAACCGCTGGAGCGGCGCCGTCGGCACGGCGTGGGCGAAGTAATGATCGAGGAATTCGCGCTGTGTCGGAATCCCGAGGGCTGCCTGATCAAGGCCGAGGATGCCGCCATATTCGTCCGATGAGGAATGCCAGGGCATCGAGCAGAAGCCGAGATCAGCAAGCGGATGGCCGAGGGTCGATAACTCCCAGTCGAGTATGCCGATCACCTCGGGCCGCTCGGGATGGAAGATGAGATTGCCGAGACGGAAATCGCCATGCGCGATCGAAACGTGGCCGTCATCTGGCGGAAGATGTCGCGGCAGCCATTCGGCGACGGCTTCGAGCGCGGCAATGCGCTCACTCGGCGATTCCCGCAACTGTCTGGTCCAGCGCGCGATCTGTCGCTCAAAATAGTTCCCGGGACGGCCATAGTCGCCGAGCCCAACCTCTTCCGGCCGGACTGCGTGCAGCTTTGCCAGCGCCTCGGCCATGCCGAAATAGATGCCGCGCCGCTCGTCCGGCGCCAGTCCCGGCAACGCGCCATCGTGGAACACCCGGCCGTCGAGCCGCTGCATCAGATAGAACGGCGTGCCGAGCGGCTCGTCGCCGTCGTGATAGAGCACCGGCCGCGGCACCGGCACCTTTGTCGATGCTAGCGCCTCGATCACCCGGTACTCGCGATCGACCGCATGAGCGCCGCGCAGGATCGGTCCCGGAGGTTTCTTGCGCAGAACCATGCGGCGGCCGCCATAGTCGACGAAATAGGTCGGGTTGGATTGGCCGCCGACGATCCGCTCAAGCGACATTTGGCCATCGCCAAAATGCGCTCTCAGAAAATCCTCCAGGCGTACCGGATCGAAATCCATCCTCATTGCCGGCTCAGCGGTTCCCGCCGCGACCTGTTTCGTCTTGTCTGCCGGCTTCGACATGCCAGCGCCAGAAGCCCGCACCTTCCTCGTTGAGAAAGCGGTTGAGCACCATCTTGTGGACCTCGTCGGCGCCGTCGACCAGGCGAGCCTGGCGGGCGTAGCGGTAAATCCATTCGAGTACAGTGTCTTTCGAATAGCCGCGGGCGCCGTTGATCTGGATCGCCACGTCGGCGGCGTCATGCAGCACGTTGGCGACCTGGATCTTGGCCATGGAGACCTCCTTGCGGGCAAAGCCACCGCGATCGAGCTCCCAGGCCGCCTTCATCACCAGCAGCCGCCCGATCTCGATGCGCATGGCAAGGTCGCCGAGCATCAGCTGGATACTCTCACGGTCGGCCAAAAGCTGCCCGAAACCGCTACGCTCGGCGGCATAGGCGCGCGCGATCTCGATGCAGCGCTTGGCAAGACCGAGCCAGCGCATGCAATGGGTGAGCCGCGCCGGACCGAGCCGGACCTGGGTAACCCGGAGGCCGCTGCCTTCGCCGGCAAGCACGTCCTCGACCGGGACTTCCAGGCCGTCGAACTCCAGCTCGCAATGGCCGCCATGTTCTTCCGGTCCCATGATTTCGATGCGCCGCACGATCCGCCAGCCCGGCTGGTCCTTGTGGAACAGCAAGGCCGAAAGGCCGTGACGCGGATCGTCCGAAGTGCGCGCAATGAGAATGAAGTGGCTCGCCTCTTGCGCGCCGGTGATGAACCATTTGCGGCCTGTGACGACATATCTGTCGCCACGCCGTTCGGCTCTGGTCATGATCATCGACGGGTCGGAGCCGCCGCCCGGATGCGGTTCCGTCATTGCGAAAGCCGAGCGCACCTTGCCCTCGACGATCGGTTTCAGCCATCTTTGCTTCTGCTCAGGCGTTCCCAACCCTTCCAGCATCATCATATTGCCATCGTCGGGGGCCGCGGAATTGAACACGACCGGACCGAAGATCGAGCGGTTCATCTCTTCATAGCAGACGGCCATATCCACCTTGGAAAGGCCGGCCCCGCCGGTCTCGGGTTTGAGCTGCAGGCACCACAGGCCGGCTGCTTTCGCCTTGCCGCGCAGCGTTTCAAGCAGCGGCAGCGCAATATTGCCATGGCCGTCATAGCAAGCCTTGTCAGCCTCGAGCGGCAGGATTTCGCGCTCGACGAAATCGGCGATCCGGCTGCGGAAGGCCTCGGTTCGGACGGAAATGTCGAAATTCATGGCGCTCACAAGGATGAAACGAGATGCCGCCATCGGCTCCGATGGTCGCGCCGGTAGTGTAACTGCCGTCGTTGAATGCGAGCAACAGCAGTTCGCCGGCCGTTCCTTGCGCACGTTCAAAGCGCCGGTTCGATACGCATCGATGCCGGCGTGCTGCCGATGGCGGTCGAATTCCAGGAGTACTCAGGCTTCGTATGGCTAACGTCCGCGACAATGCTCAGATCAATTCGAGGACAGCGCAGCCATAGCCGTCCAGCGTCAACACTCCGGAGACGGGTCCTTCGCTATCGAGCAGGTTGCTGCCGAAGGGAACGCCGGTTACCGAAACGGGCGTGTCTTTGACGTTTTGCACGAACAGCAGCCGGCGTTCGTCATTCTCGCGCATCGTGACCTCGACGCCGTCCGGCAGATCCGGAACCAGAGGCTCCACATTCGCATCGACGAAAGTGCGCGTAGCGAGTTGAGCTGTCAGCTCCGGGGTTAGATAAGTGCCGACATAGAGCACACGGCCCTTGCCGACGGCGCGGGAGGTAATTGCAGGCGTTCCCGCCGCGTAGCGGTTCGACCAAACCCCTACAATTTCGACTTCCGGTTCGACTGCGAGGTTCTCATAGAAATAACCGGCATCGACCTCGTGGTTTCCGACGGTAAAACGACGGATACGGCGGCTGGATTCGGCCGGTCTGTCGGGAGGAATGACGAGCCCGCCGGAGCGCGACATCGTATTGAACAGGCCATTGGCCCCAGGTGCCGCCAGCCGCCCGAAATCCTCGACGCGAACGCCGGTCAACTTCGACAGCGACCGGCCCGGCGCTGTCTCGCGGATGACGTGGTTGTTTTCGTCGCGGGTTCCAGTGCGCGCGCCGATGATGACGGTACCGCCATTTTCGGCAAAGACTTGCAGCCGCTCGGTCCAGCTGTCCTTCCAGATCACCCAATGCGGCACGTAGAACACCTTGAGCTTCGACAGATCGTCTTCCGGGTGGATGAAGCCGCAGGCGATGCCGCGGTCATAGCAATACTGATGCAGCAAGATTGCATCATCCTGCGGACTTGGCAGGCCGATGGGGAAGGTCTTGTGGGCTTCCTGATTGTCGAAGTCCGAGCCGGCGATGCCGACATCCATCCGCACATGGGTGCCCAGGATCTTGTCTTTAAGCGCCGTCATCTCGGTGGCGAACTGCCTGGCTTCGTCATAGCGGCGGCGAGCGACATCATCATGGTCTATGATGCCCATCCAGTATATCTCGGCGCCGAAATGTGCGGGACGCCAGCGGAAGAACATGATCCCATCGGCGCCACGCGCAACCGACGACATCGCCATGCGTCGCATTTCGCCTGGCTCCGGCGTCAGCGTGCAGAAGCCCGGCTGGGCGCCAAAACCCGACTGTTGTTCCGGCACTATGTAGTTGCCGGAAAATCCCCTGCAGATGTCGAGATGCAGCGCCTGGATCTTGGCGTGATTGCCGAGGCGAAAGAACTCGTCATAGAGGAACGGATAGATGTCGTAGCCGACGAAGTCGAGATCGGTGGAGAATTGGCCGCGAAAGTCGATGTCACGCAATCCGCCGAGATTGTGGAAGATGAACCAACTGGCATTCGCTTTTCTCAGGATCTCGACCTGGTCGTGCTGGAACCGTGCTGTCGAAAAGGCGAGAAAACGGTGGTAGTCCTGGAGGTGACCGGGACCGGGAAAGGACGGGGAAAAATCCAGCGGGAAGACAATTTCGCGGAAATCGCCGTAAGCCGTCGCCCAGAAATCGCCACCCCAGGCGAAGTTCAGCCTGTCTATCGTCTGGTAGGTTTCCTGGAGGTAAGCCTGGAATTCCTTCAATGCCGACGGCGAATAGGATTCCGGCATGCTGGTGTTGAGTTCGTTGTCGGTCTGCCAGCCAATGACATTTGCGTTGTCGCGGTAGTGGTCCGCCATCGCGTTGGTGATCCTGCGGCTATAGTCGCGAAACACCGGGCTGCTGGTGTCGGCATACTGGCGCGAGCCGTGGCCCATCGACCGGCCATTTCCATCAAGCCGCAGGATTTCCGGATGCTTTGCGGTCAGCCAGCGCGGCGGGGTGGCGGTCGGCGTGCACAGGATCGTGTTGACGCCGTGACGCGCGAGGCCCTCGATTGCCCGGTCGAACAGGTCGAAATCGAAGGTGCCTTCACGCGGTTCGAAAATGTGCCAGGCGAATTCGCCGAGGCGGGCGACGTTGAAGCCGGCCTCGGCCATGCGCCTGGCGTCATTGTCCCAGTAACTCTCGTCCACATGCTCGGGGTAATGCGGCGCGCCGACCAGAAAGCGGTCGGTCTGGATCGTGCGCCAGACCGACAGGGCGCGGCCTCTTGAAGTCTTGTTCACGAAGGATACTCCTGCAGATCAGTCGGTGATGGTGGGTTTGCGGGCACTGATTGTCCGCTCATCGACAGAGGAAAAGAGATAGACGTCACGCGGCTCGACCTTGAAGCCGACGGTCGCATCGGCAGCGACGGCGCTCGCATGGCCGATCTGGACGGTGACGTTGCCGCTGCCGCTTTCAGAACTGACGCATTGCAGCGGGCCGGCGTCGGCATAGAGGATGGTCTCGCGGCCGAGATGCTCGACCAGCCGCACCCGTCCTGCAAAACTCGCTGTCCCTTCCGCGGCCAAGCTGATGCTCTCCGGCCGAATCCCCATCGTCACCCTATCGCCGACCTGTACGGATGCCGCTTCCGTCAGTTCGACAGTCAAAGGAGAAAGACCGGCGGTCGACAGCGTGGCGGCGCCGCCGGAGACAGCGGCGACGGTCACTTCGAAAAAATTCATCCGGGGTGCGCCGAGGAAGCCCGCGACGAAAAGGTTGGCCGGATTGCGATAGAGTTCGAGCGGAGCGCCCACCTGCTCGACCGAGCCGCGATTGAGCACGACGATACGGCTCGCCATTGTCATCGCCTCGGTCTGGTCGTGCGTGACATAGACCATGGTGGCGCCGAGCCTGGCGTGCAGATCGGAAAGCTCGACGCGCATCTGCGTGCGCAGCGCTGCGTCAAGGTTGGATAGCGGTTCGTCGAACAGGAACACGTCGGGCGAGCGGGTTATGGCACGGCCGATGGCCACACGCTGACGCTGGCCGCCGGAAAGCTGTTTCGGCCGCTTGTCGAGCTGGTCGGTAATGCGAAGGATCTTGGCGGCTCGCAGCACGGCGGCATCGATCTCGGCCTTGGGGCGATGCGCCATGCGCAGGCCGAAACCCATGTTCTCGGCGACGGTCATATGCGGGTAAAGCGCATAGGACTGGAAGACCATGGCAATGCCGCGCTCACCCGGCTCGGTGGTGGTGAGATCACGGCCGTTGATCAAAATCTTACCGGTCGAGACGGTTTCAAGCCCGGCGATGATCTTCAACAGCGTTGACTTGCCACAGCCGGACGGCCCGACGGTGACAATGAACTCGCCCTGTTCGACGCTGAGATCGATGCCGCGCAGCGCGTGGTAGCTGCCATAATTCTTTTGTATCTGCCGGAGTTCAAGACTGGTCATGGAGCCCTGCTTGCGAAATCAGTTTCGGGTCGGGTGGGCGACGCCTTGAAGCCATGGTCGCTCATCCCTTGACCGCTCCCATGGTGAGGCCGGTGATGAAGTGCTTCTGCATTAGGAAGAACATGGCAACCGGCGGCAAAGCCACGACTATGGTGCCAGCCGAGATCAGGTTCCAGGCCGAGACCCATTCGCCGCGCAGGTTGGCGAGGCCGGCGGTTACCGGTTTGACGGTATCGCTGATGGTGAGCACGACCGCCCAGAAATAATCGTTCCAGATAAAGGTGAAGAGCAGGATGGCCAGCGCCGCGAGAGCCGGCCGCACCAATGGGACCACGACATGTACCAATGTCTGAAACGGCGTCGCGCCCTCGGCCCTGGCGGCCTGAAACAGTTCTCCCGGCAAGGCGGCGATGAAGTTGCGCATGAACAGTGTCGCAAACCCGGTCTGGAAGGCGATGTGGAAGATGATCAGGGCCGCCATCGTGTCGTAGAGGTTGAGCCGCACCATGAGATCGCGCACCGGGATCATCATGATCTGGTGCGGCAGGAAGTTTCCGCCGACGAACAGGGCGAAGACGAGCATGTTGCCGCGAAACCGGTAACGGGCGAGCACGAACCCGGCGAGCGTGCTCAAGATGAGAACGCCGATCACCGAGGGAATGGTGATCGTCAGGCTGTTGAGGAAGTAGCGGGCCATCGGTGTCTGGGTGAAGACCGCCGTGTAGTTGTCGACCAGGCCGAATTGGGTCGGCCAGCCCCACAGATTGCCGCCCATTACATCCTGCGTAGAGCGGAACGAGGTAAGGATGATGGCAAAGAGCGGCGCCAGCCAGACAATCAGGATGCCGACCACCAGCACGACATAGAGGCCGCGCTGCCAAATAGCAGTCTCGGGAATCGGGCGGGGAAACATCAGCCGCCTCTTTCATCGGCGCGGATCATCCGCGCCAGGTACCAGGCGATGAAGACCGCCATGATCACGAACAGCACCGAGGCAATGGCCGCGCCATAGCCGAAGCGGTAGGAAAATATGGACTGCTCGAACATCTGATAGGCAAGCACCTCGGACGAACCGAAGGGGCCGCCGCTGGTCATCACCGAGACCATGTCGAAGGAACGCAGTGCGCCGACGACGGTGACGGCGATGGCGATAAAGGTGACCTGCGTCAGCTGCGGCAACACGATGTGGCGCAGCATGTTCCAGCCCCTGGCGCCGTCGACCCGCCCGGCGCCGATCAGGTCCTCGCTGAGATTGTTGAGGCCGGCGAGATAGAGCACCATGCAGAAGGCGATCTGCGGCCACAACGCTGCGATCACGACGGCGAAGGTGACGAAGTTTTCATCCGACAGCACTGCCGGGGCGGTCGCGCCGAAGGTGCGGAAGATCAGGGCGAGAAGTCCGAATTCCGGCGTATAGACCCAGGTGAAGACCACGCCGACGGCGACCGAAGCCAGCACCAGCGGAATGAAGAACAGCGATTTGAGCAGGCGCATGCCGCGGATTTTCTGGTTGACGAGCAGCGCAATGGCGAGGCCGACCGGCGGCGCCAGCATGAACATCACCAACCAGATCAGATTGTTCTTCAGCGAAACATAGAACTGTGGATCGGCGAACAATTCGCGGTAGTTGCCGAGGCCGATCCAGACCATCGGGCTGAAGCCGTCCCATTCGTGCAGGCTGATCCATAGGCTCTCGACCGCAGAGGCCAGAATGACGACGGAAAACAGCACAGCGGCTGGCAGAATCAGAAGTGTCGGTGTCAGCCACCAGCGATGGCGGCGCCAAAGCTTCGTCATTTTGGGAGACCTCATTCACGGAATGCATCGGGGAGCAGAGCAAGAACCCCGCTCCCCTCCGCTGGGAGGCGCTAGATCTTGAAGATCCGGCGACGGGTTCCCTCGAGACGCTGAAGAATGGCGTCCCGGCGCTCCGGCTTGGCCATGAATTCCTGGAAGCCGACCAGGCCGGCCTGGGCCATGTCGGGATCAGTATCGCGGTCGTAATATTGCGACGTGCCGGCCACCGTCTTCAGGCTTTCCACAGCCGCGTTGACCAGCGGGTCCTTGCTGGCCGGAAGGTCGTTGCGCGGCGGAACGTTGCCGCCGGGTTCCAGATAGGGGCCGAAATTTTCCGGCTGGTAGAAGAAGGCGAGGAACTCGCGGGCACCCGCCTTGTTCTTGGCGTTGGCCGGGATGTGGACCGAATTGACCGAGAATTCTTCGTAGCGGTCGAGGGCGCCGTCAATCTTCGGGAAAGGGGCGAATGTCAGCTGCTCGAGATCCTGCTCAGGGAAAGTAGCTTTCACGAAGGC
Source organism: Mesorhizobium sp. M0018 (assembly GCF_040323955.1). Taxonomy (NCBI): domain Bacteria; kingdom Pseudomonadati; phylum Pseudomonadota; class Alphaproteobacteria; order Hyphomicrobiales; family Phyllobacteriaceae; genus Mesorhizobium; species Mesorhizobium sp. M0018. The sequence goes on from NZ_JAMYVL010000016.1 coordinate 38,172, forward strand.
ACCGAGGTTCATCATGCCGGCCTTCTTCTGGGCGAGGAAGGCGCCGGCCTCCTGCCAGCCGAACGACGTCTGATCCGGTGTGAAGAAACCCTGCTTGATCAGCTCTTCCCAGTGGTCGAAAACAGGCGTCAGCGCCGGGTCGGTGTAAGCCATCTTGCCATTCATCAAGGCAAAGTGCTTGTCGAGACCGTTGATCCGCAGGTTCATCTGGTCGAACCATCCGGCCGCCGGCCAGAGTTCCTTGGTGCCGATGCTGACGGGAATAAGGCCGGCAGCCTTGGACTTCTGGCCGTAAGCAAGGAATTCGTCCCAGGTCGCCGGCACCGTCAGTCCGTGCTCGGCAAAGACGTCCTTGCGATAGAACATGCCCCACATCGTGCCGCCAGTCGGCAGGCCATACTGCTTGCCGTCGACAGTGACGGCACCGGTCGTGGCACCCAGCACGTCCTTGTACTTTTCCTTCTCGAACAGATCCGAAATGTCGTCGAACAGGCCGCGAGTGACGAAGGCGCGCATGCGGTTTCCGGAGAACCAGAAGCAGACATCCGGCGCGCCGGCGACAAGGTAGTTGCGGATCGCGGTCTTGTGGGCCTCGTGATCCATATTGTTGATCACAACCTTGGTGCCGGACTGCTTCTCGAAGTCGGCCGCGATGCGCCGCAAGATCCGCAGCGCATCGGCATTGTTTTCGTCGGAAATGATGGTGACTTCGCTCGACTGGCTGAGTGCCGGCATCGGGAAGCCCGCGAGGGCTCCAGCGGAAATCCCCCCAGCTCCCTTCAGGAAATTGCGCCGCGTCGACGGCTTTTCAATCCACTTGAACGTCATTGTTACTCCTCCCGTGTTGTCAATTCTCTACTGGCACACCGGCCGGCGCGGTTGTTCTTCTCAACGGCACGGCTCACCTCCCGGGCAAGGGAATATGCTTGCCCGCTCCTTCAGAGGGCGGTGACATTGCTAACCGGATTAATTTCGCTGACCCCCGGTTCGGGTGTTGAACAGTCGGGCAAACTTATGCATATGTTTTCTCGAGAGGCAATAATTAATTTACAAAATTAAGAAAGCGGATCCGTGAAGCTCAAGGGTGACCCGAGCACGACTCGGGCGATGAACCGCAGACTGATCCTCAATCTCTTGCGGCAGGAAGGAGCGCGCAGCCGGGCCGACATAGCGTCAGTTACCGGCCTTAGTCCGGCAGCGGTCACCTTCGTCGTGGCCGACCTCATCGAGGATGGCCTGCTGATCGAAGGCAAGACAGTCGTGGGCTCGGCTGGGCGCCGCCCTATCCCGGTGGATATCAACTATGCCAACGGCCTTGCCTTAGGTTTCAAGCTGATGGTCGGATCGGTCGAATGCGTGGTCACCGATCTTGCGACCAATCCGCTGGGCTCTCTGCGCGTCAAGCTCTCGGACAGCGATCCCGACCACATCATAGCGACCTTGGCCAAGGCGGTACCGGAGCTGATTTCCATTGTCGATCGGCCCGCTGCCAAGCTTGCCGGGATCGGCATTTCAATGCCTGGCGTCATAGACAACCAGAAGGCTGTGTGTATCCGCAGCAATCGCTACAACTGGGACAACGTTCCCCTTGGCCCGATGCTGGCCGAACTGGTAGACGTCCCCGTGTGGCTTGAGGACGACACCAATGCCTATGCCATTGCCCAGCAACTCTTCGGCCTGGGACGCCAGCACCGCAATATGGCTGTGCTGGCGATCGGCGTCGGAATCGGCTGCGCGCTCGTCTTCGACGGCAAACTCTATCGCGGCGCGAACGGTGCCGCCGGCAAGTTCGGCCACACCTCATATGAGGAGAACGGCCGCCTTTGCGAGTGCGGAAAGCGCGGCTGCTTGATGGCCTATTACGCCGAGCCGGCGATCCTGCGCACCTGGCGCGAAGCCACGGGGCACAACGAAACGGATAGCAAAGTCAGCCTTATGGCAGCCTTGGCAGACCGCGAACCGCGAGCCGTCGCCATTCTCGAGGAAGCGGGACATGGCATCGGCCGGCATCTCGCCAATCTTGTCAACATCACCGACCCGGAGGTCATTGTCGTCGGTGGTGAAGCCGTGTCGTTTGGCGATGCGCTGTTTGGCCCAATGCGGCTGACGCTTGGGAAAAATACCTTTCGCGCGGCACCACCAATGCTGCTGGACTGGGAGGACAATTCCTGGGCAAGAGGGGCGGCTGCACTCGTGACGCAGAAGCTCTTTGATTTCGAAACATCTGCCGGCAACGCCGCTCCGCTTTCAAAGCCGGCCCTATGGTCGGCATAGGCGAGTGAAATAGACAGCCCTGCGCCTTAGGCCGCTCGAACGCTGCGCGCTCCACGCGCCCAGGCCGGCAGCCAATCGCCATGCGCAACCAGCAAATCATCGACCAGCGACCATATCTGGTCGAGGTCGAGCTCGGCCGCCGTGTGCGGGTCCATCATCGCCGCGTGATAGATGTGCTCGCGGTTCTCGGTCATCAGCGCCTGGACCGTCAGCTCCTGGACGTTGATATTGGTGCGGATCAGCGCGGTGAGCTGCACCGGCAGGTCGCCAATGAACGTGGGTTGAATGCCGGAGGCATCGACGAGGCATGGCACCTCGGCCGCGCAATTATACGGCAATGACGTGATGCAGCCATTGTTGCGGACGTTGCCGTAGATCACCGACGGCTCGCCGGTCCAGACCGAGTTCATGATCGAGGACGCATATTCCTTCGACTGCTCCACTTCGATCTTGTCAGCCGAGCGATAGGCTTCCGCTTGCCCCTTCCAGCGTTCGATCTGCTCGATGCAGCGCTTCGGGTATTCGTCGAGCGGGATACCGAATTTCTCGATCAGATCCTCGCGCCCGTCCTTGATGAAATAGGGCGTGTATTCCGCGAAATGTTCGGAGCTCTCGGTGACGAAGTAACCGAGGCGCTTCAGCATCTCGTAGCGCACCTTGTTCGGGCAGCGCGGATTCCATCCCGGCTTCGGCGCCCGCCCTTCGCTGTAGGCGCGCAGCAGATCCGGATAGAGATTACGGTAGGAGCCGTCCGGCTGGCGATGCTCGAACTTCAGGTAGAAGGCCATGTGATTGATGCCGGCCGAGCGGTAGCGAATCTCCTCGTAGGGAATATCGAGATCATGCGCCAGTTCCATCGCCGTACCTTGCACCGAATGGCAGAGGCCGACCTGCTTGATGTCGGGGTATTTCTCCGCGATCGCCCAGGTGTTGATCGCCATCGGGTTGACATATTGCAGCATGATCGCCTGCGGGCAGACCGCGAGCATGTCCTCGCAGATCTTCCAGAGATGCGGCACGGTTCTCAAGCCTCGCATGATGCCGCCAACACCGAGCGTATCGGCGATGGTCTGGCGCAGCCCGTATTTCTTCGGAACTTCGAAATCGGTTACCGTGCAGGGCTCGTAGCCGCCGATCTGGAAGGCGACGACGACGAAATCGGCGCCCGCCAGCGCCTTGCGCTGGTCCGAATAGGTTTCGGCTTTGGCCTTTACGCCAAGCGTCGAGATCAGCTTGCCGACGACGATTGCGCTTTCCTCGAGCCGTTGCGGATTGATGTCCATCAGCGCGATCGTCGAGCCGGATAAAGCCGGACGCTGCAATATGTCGCCGACGATGTTCCTCATGAACACCGTCGAGCCAGCTCCGATGAAAGCGACCTTGGGATTTCTTGCCACAACAACCTCCGGCATAAGCAATTAGGCTACCTCGAAAGCGGCTTTGACCAGCCGTTCGGTGTAAGCGGTCTTGGGATGGGACAGGACTTCGTCGACCGGCCCCTCTTCGACGATCTTGCCGTGCTGCATGACGATGACGCGGTGGCACAGCGCCCGCACGACCTTGAGGTCGTGCGAGATGAAGATGTAGCTCAGGCCCCGTTCGCGCTGCAGCTTGCGCAGCAATTCGATGATCTGCGCCTGGACCGAGAGATCCAGCGCCGATGTTGGCTCGTCGAGTACGATGAATTCCGGTTCGAGCGCGACGGCGCGGGCAATCGCAATACGCTGGCGCTGGCCGCCGGAAAACTCGTGCGGGAAGCGCGAGAGGATATCGCCGGGCATGCCGGCGCTGATCAGCGCCTCGCGCACGCGCTCGATCCGATCGTTCCTGGTGGCGCCCATGCGGTTGACGACCAGCCCTTCCTCGATGATCTGGCCGATCGTCATGCGCGGGTTGAGCGACGAGAACGGATCCTGGAAGACGACCTGCATGCGCGACCGCAACGGCCGCATCTGCGCGCGCGAACAGCCATGGATCGGCTGGCCATCGAAATAGATCTCGCCGCTGTCCGTGGTGTTGAGCCTGAGCAACGCCTCGCCGAAGGTGGTCTTGCCCGATCCGGATTCGCCAACGAGACCCAGCGTCTCGTGCCGTCGAAGGGTCAGGCTGAGGCTGTCGACGGCAACGAGTTCGCGCAGGTCCGGCCTCATGAACGTGCCATGCCGTAGCATGAAGGAGACGCGCACATTCCTAGCTTCAAGAATAACGTCGGCGCTTTCCGGCAACGGATTGGCCTGGCCGCGCGGCTCGGAGGCAAGCAGGTGACAGGTGTAGGGATGCTGCGGATTGGCGAACAGCTTCTCCGTCACATTGTGCTCGCGCATCTCCCCATGCTGCATGACGTAGACATAGTCGGAGAACTGCCGCACCACGGTCAGGTCGTGCGTGATCAGGATCACCGCCATGCGCAGTTTCTTCTGCAGGTTTCGGATGAGATTGAGGATCTGCGCCTGAACCGTGACGTCGAGCGCCGTCGTCGGCTCATCGGCGATCAGCACATCGGGATCGTTGGCCAGCGCCATGGCGATCATCACACGCTGGCGTTGGCCGCCGGAAAGCTGGTGCGGGTATTGTTTCAGCCGCGCCTGGGGCTCAGGAATCTGTACCTGCTGCAGCAGCTCGAGCGCTCTTGCTTCGGCCTGCCTGCGGCTCATCTTGCGATGCACCCGTATCGCCTCGACGATCTGGCTTCCGATCGTGTAGATCGGGTTAAGCGAACTCATCGGCTCCTGAAAGATCATCGAGATGCGGTCGCCGCGCAGTTTGCGCCGCGCACGCTCGGAAAATTTCAGGATGTTGGCCCCGTTGTATTCGACAGTCGATTTCGGCGACACGACTGCGCGCTTCGACAACAGTCCCATGACGGTGCGCGCCGTCACCGACTTGCCCGATCCCGACTCGCCGACAATGGCGATCGTCTCGCCGCGATAGAGCTGGAAGGAGATGTCCTTGACGGCTTCGATCATGCCGTGTTCGACCTTGAAATCGACGGCGATGTTGCGGGCATCAATGACCGGGTTTTCCGAACGGCCGTCATGGTCGAGCCGGACAGGCGGTGCGAAGGATTTGACGAGCGCGTGTTGCATCATCTCATGCTCAATAAGGATCGACCGCATCGCGCAGTCCATCGCCAAGCGCGTTGAACGCGAAGACGGTGACAAGCACGAAGCCGACCGGTGAGAGGATCCAGGGATAGGTGCCGATGACCGAATACGTCGCGGTGTCTTGCAGCATCAGGCCCCAGGAGATCAGCGGCGGCTTCACCGCGAAGCCGAGAAAACCGAGGAAGGATTCGAGCAGAACCACGCTGGGGATTGCCAACGTGACCGCAACGATCACGTGGCTCATCACGTTTGGAAAAATGTGTTGCATGATGATGCGGCTATCTGTGGCGCCGACCGCCATCGCCGCACGAACGTAATCAATCCGCGCCAGTGCCAGGGTCTTGCCGCGCACTTCGCGCGACATCTGCGCCCAGCCGAGTGCCGACATGACAACGATCACGAAGGCCAGGAAGACATTCGTCGGCGCCGTCACCGGAACCAGCGAGGTCAGCGCCAGATAAAGCGGCAATTGCGGAAACGCGAGCACCAGTTCGACGAAGCGCTGGACCCAGACGTCGAATGTGCCGCCGAAATAGCCCGACACCATGCCGACCGTCGTGCCGATCACGGTGACGATGAAGACCACGGTCAATGCGATCATCAACGAGATGCGCGAACCATAGATCGCACGAGCCAGCACATCGCGACCGAATTTGTCGGTGCCAAAGAAGTGCACCGGCTGGCCGTCGGTCGAGCCGAAGAAGTGCCGGTTCGCGGGAAGCAGGCCGAGCAGTCTGTACTCCGCTCCCTTGACGAAGAAGCCGAGCAGCCGCGGATGGTCGTAGTCCGGCCCGACGACGGGTTGGAAGGTGACCGGGTCGAGGTCTTCCGAATCCGCCAGGGCATAGACGCGTGGCTGGAAGACGAAGTTGCCGTCCTTGTCATGGAAGCTCATCATCTGCGGCGGGGCGAAGCCGACATCGGTCACCTTGGGATCCATCGGTGCGAAGAAGTCGGCAAACACCGCCAGCAGCACCAGAAACGCGACCAGGATGAGCCCGGCCATGCCGGTCCAGGACCGTTTCAGGCGGCGCCAGACGAGTGCGATGTAACTCTCATTGCCGCGCGGCTTGATCTTGGCCGGTTCCTCGGCAAGTGGCGGCAGCGAGGGCTCGAAAGCAAGCATCTCAGGACCCTGCATATTGGCGCACACGCGGATCGAGCATGACGAGCAGCATGTCGGCGATGATGTTGCCGACGATCAGCGTCGCCGACAGCACCATCATGAATGTCGCCGTGACATAGACGTCGCCGACCGCCATCGAGCCAACGATCGCCGGGCCGACGGTCGGCAGGGCAAAGATGATCGCGGTCTCGATCTCGCCGGTCAGCATATAGGGCAGCACGACGCCCTGATACATGACCAGCGGATGCAGCGCATTGGGCACCGCATGGCGCATCACGACCGCACCGCCGCTAAGGCCCTTGGCGCGAGCGGTTTCGACATATTGCGCGTTCAGCGTGTCGAGCAGATTGCCGCGCATCACCCGCATGTTGTAGGCGAGCCCGCCGAAGGTGGCGATGGCGACAACCGGCCAGACATGCCGGACGAGATCGACGAACTTCGCCCAGGACCACGGCGCCCCGCCAAATTGCGGCGAAAAGAAGCTGCCGATCTCGGAAACGTTGAACTGGAAGACCAGCAGATAGACGATGATCAGCGCCATCAGGAAGCGCGGCACCGTCATGCCGAGGAAGGAAATCGCTGACAGCGTACTGTCGATCCAGCTGTACTGCCTGGTCGCCGCCCATATGCCGAAGGTGATACCGAGGACCGAGGCCAGCAGATGGCACACCAGCGCCAGCAGCAGCGTGCGCGGCAGCCGCTCGCCCACCACATCGGCCACCGGCTTGTTGTAATAGAGGCTGTAGCCGAAATCGCCGCGGGTGATGATGCCGCCGATCCAGTTGAAATACTGGACGGGCAGCGGCTTATCGAGACCGTGTTCTATCCGATAGGCCTTGGCCTGCGCGTCGGCCTCGGCGAATGAGGCCCCGCCCTGATTGATCAACTGCGAGCGGATGTAGTCGGCATAGTCGCCCGGCGGCGCCTGGATGATGGCGAAGGTGACCAGGCTCAGAATGGCGAGGACCGGGATCGCCGACGCTATGCGCGTGAGCAGGAATCGCAACATCGGTCGGTCCGCTTCCTTGTCTGGCCGGTCGCTCTCTTTGAGCGTACGGAGGTTTGCTTTGTCCGGCCGCGCCAACTGGCGCGGCCGGAGTTCTCAGTCAGGGGAGGTAAACCTAGTTCATCGGGCCCTTGTCTCCGGGCTTGCCGGGAAGCTCTTCGGGGAACAGCTCGTACTTGGCCTGCTTGTCGGCAGCGACAAAGACCCGCTCGCGGACGATCGAATCCTCGGCCCAGTTGAACATGAAGATCGGCGTGCCCTGCGGGATGTTGGAGAAGCGTTTGTTGATGATCAGCGCGCCGGGATATTCCGTCAGGCCGACATTGTAGACGTGCTCGGTCGAGATCTTCTGGAACTTTCTCATCAGGCTGGCGCGCTCGTCATTGTCCGCGGACGAGACAAACTTGTTGACGATGTCGACGAGGTCCTTCTCGAAAGGCATCATATCGACCTCGCCGTTTTCCGGCGCACGATGGTCCCAGCTGGTTCGTGGACCGACCGGGGCCAGCTGATCGGTATTCTGGACGACGGAAGTCAGCTCCTGATCGTTGCGCCGTACCAGCCAGTCGAAGCGGCCGGAGTATTGCGAGGCATCGCGCTGGGTGCCGTTGAGTCCGTTCAGCACGATCCGCAGCCCTAGCTTTTCCATCTGGGCGACGACACCTTCGGCAAGGCTCTTGTCGGTGGTGTAGTCGTTGTTGACGAGCATCACGATCTCGACATTCTTGCCGCCGGCGGTACCTGCAGGAAAATTGACGAAGCCGTCGCCATCCGTGTCCTTCAGGCCTGCCTTGGCGAGTTCCGCCTTAGCGCCTTCGAGATCGAAGGGGTAGTAGACCGTCGACTTCCGGTCGTAGAAGCTCGTGCCCGAGGATAAGCCGCCCGGATAGATGGCAGTGAACGGACCCTTGACCAGCGAGTCGCCGAGCGCCTTGCGGTTGAGCGCCATGGTGACGCCTTTGCGGAAGTCCTCGTTGCGGTTCAGCTCGCGTATCGCCTGTCCGCGCTCGTCGGGGTTGCCCCAGCCATTGGCTGAGAAATTCATGCGCAGATTATAGCCGATCAGCCGCGCGCCGAACGCAAGCCGTGCCGGTGCGTCTTTTTGCGCCGCGCGCTTCAGCGAGGCGACGAAGTTCTCTGGCTGCTCCAGATTGGAGAAGTCGCCCGCCCCCGATACCGCCTGAACGTCGCGGTCGGCCCAGGTCGACAATTTGTAGTGCAGTTCATTGAGATACGGCAGCTGGTTGCCCTTCTCGTCGACCTTCCAATAGTACGGATTGCGACGCATGACGATGATGTCGTCGGGGCGGTATGCCACCGGCACCCAGGCACCCATCACCGGCATGTTCATATATTCCGGCGGGAACGCGTTCTTGAACTGCTCGTAGGTGTTCTTCGAATATTTCGGATGCTGCGGCTTGAGGATATGCGACGGGCCCGGACAAAAGGTGCCGTAAGCCATGGCGTAAAGGTATTGTTTCGGAAAGGCGTCCTTGAACGTCCACTCGACGGTGTAGTCGTCGATTTTCTTCAACGTCGTGCCGACGCCGAAGGTCTCCTGCGTCGCGCCGTTCAGCGGCGACACATTGGGGTCGATCACCTCGTCGTCCCAGTAGAACATCACATCGTCGGCGTTGAACGGAACGCCGTCCGACCATTTGGCGCCTTCGACCAGATGCATCGTCAGCGTGTGGCCGTCCTTCGACCAGTCCCAGCTCTTGGCGAGGTTCGGCAGCGGCTCCGTGTCCTTGGCCTCGACCTGGAACAGCGGCGCGGTGCGCGTCAGGCATTCGGAAAGGCCGATGTCGATACCGCCCCAGCCTTGCGTCTGGCCGGCGCCGTAGTTCCAGCCCTCCGGCCGGCCGCCGATGACATGACGCATCGTATCACCGTAGACACCGACGCCGTCCGGCATATTGCCGGTCTTGAAGACCAGCGGCTCCTTCGGCAGCCGGTCCTTGACCGGCGGCAGCTTGCCTGCCTTGACGTATTTGTCGGTGACCCAATCGGGTTCGTGGTATTCCGGAAGTGCCTTGAACTCCAGGATGGAGTCGCGCGCGACGTATTTGATCTTTCCCTCGGCGGGAAATTGCGCAGGCACCGGCGGCACGGTCGGCTCGGATGCATACGCGTTCAGCGCCGAGGCCGAGACGCTAAGCGCCAGCCCGGCGAGAATGCCAATGTTTCGAAAATTCCTCATCGTCTCTCCTCCCTGTTGTTCAGGAGCGCGTTGACGCCGCTCCATTTCTCCTCGAACGAATGTACAGACGGGTGCGGAAAATCCTCCCGAAAGCTTGCCGCGATCCGTTCTGGCGAAATTCAGACGGCCTGCTTGAGAGCCGTTTTTTCCGCACGCAATTCCTCGATCGAACGGACGTCGCGCCTTGCCGCACCGGCCCATTCGCGGGTCTTGATCCTGGATTTCGAAAGCCGTTCCTTCGCGGCCGGCACCGCATCGGCATATTGCGGCAGCCAGCGAGCCTGGGCGACGACCATTTCGTCCACCATTTGCCAAACCTCTTCCGGCGTCGAAACCGCGCCGACCAGCGGGTCGTGCAGGACCGCGAGCTTCAGCAGGTCGACATCGCCGGAGATCGCCGCATGAACCGACATGCGCTGGACGTTGATCGAGGAAATGCAAGTGGCGGCGCAGGCCTCCGGCAGCGTGATGCCGGAGGCCATGTTGATACCGAAGCGGTCGACGAAGCCGGGCGACTCGATGATCGCGTCCTGCGGCAGGTTGGTGATGATGCCGTTGTTCTTGACGTTGAAATGGCCGCGGTAAACGCGGTTCGTCTCCAGCGCCTCGAGAATGTGGCTGGCATGCTCGTTGGAGCGCTTGGCGGGGTCTATCGGCCTGGCGGCGGATTCCAGAAATTGCGGGAACTCCGTTTCGAACCAGTTGCGTGTTTCGGTCGAATAACGAAGGTAGCCGCCGGTCTCGCCGTGAATCCAGTCGGACATGTCGATCCAGCGGGTGATTTCGTCCGGCCGCTTGCGATACCAGGGCAGGTATTCGGAAAGATGGCCGTTGCTTTCGGTCGAATAGACGCCGAAGCGCTTCAGGACATCGATGCGCAGCTTTTCCTGCTGCGAATAGACCGGATGCGCCTCGAAGGCGGCAACCAGCTCGTCCTTACCGATCTTGCGGCCGTTGAGACGCAGGTCGATGAACCAGGTCTGGTGATTGATGCCGGAGCAGACGTAGTCGAGATCGGTGCGCGACTTGGCGCCGAGCACTTCGGCGATCTGGTCGGCGCCATGCTGGACGCCGTGGCAGAGGCCGACGGTATCGACCCTGCCATATTCGATCGCCGCCCAGGTGTTCATGGCCATCGGATTGGCGTAGTTCAGGAATTTCGCCCCAGGCTCGGCGACTTCGAGGATATCCTTGCAGAAATCGAGGATCACCGGAATGTTGCGCTGGCCATAGAGGATGCCGCCGGCGCAGATCGTGTCGCCGACGCACTGGTCGATGCCATACTTCAAGGGAATGCGGATGTCGTCCGCATAGGCTTCGAGACCGCCGACGCGAACGCAGCTGATGATGTAGCGTGCGCCCTCGAGGGCAGCACGGCGGTCTGTCGTTGCCGTAACCTTGGTCGGCAGCCTGTTGAATTCGACGACCCTGTCGAGGATCGACTTGATCATCTGGAGGTTGCGCTCGCTGAGATCGGTCAATGCGAATTCGACATCCCTGAATTCAGGAACGCACAAAATGTCGGTGAAGAGCTTCTTGGTGAACCCGACGCTTCCCGCACCGATGATAGCGATCTTGAAACTCATCAGCCTCACCTCGACCTGATCGAACGCTAGGGCAAAGGCGGCGAAAAGAGGCTGGCCCGCCTGCGACGCTATGCAGGCTGGAATCCAGCACTTCCTCCCATCCGCTCTTTGACCGCGGTTTCTTTTGCTTTTCTCGAGGGATTATGCGCCTTATTCGGCACGCGACCAGAGAAGGATTATGCTTTTAGGGGTAATTTTGTGCTGCGGAACTTGATCGACATCGGGCCGGCGGGCAGGACGGTATCGCTGCCGCGCGGGCGCCAGCGCCTACACACCATGCCGACAAGCACCGGCTATGAAGTGCGCGAGAACGAGGTCTACGACTGGGATGGGCGCAAGCGCGGCCTGACGCCGTTTACCGTGCTCCAGCATACGATCAGCGGCACCGGCCGATTGCGCTACGAGAACCGGAACTACCGCCTGCAAAAGGGCGACACTTTGCTGGTTCTCGTGCCGCACAACCACCGTTACTGGCTGGCCAAGGGCGAACGCTGGGAGTTCTTCTGGATATCGATGAACGGCGAGGAGGCACTGCGCATCCACAAGTCGATCCTTGCCGCCGTCGGTCCGGTGCTGCGGCTGCAGCCCTCGACGATCGATCATCTGGCTGATTGCAGTGTGCGCCTGATCACGGGCGCGGTCTCGCCGGGAGCCGCCTCGGCCGTCGCCTATGAAGCAGCCATGGCGCTCTACGACGATGTCTTCGGCTCGCATGCCGTCACCGACGACAAGAGCGCCATGCAGCCGGTCATCGATCACATCAGGGCCAATCTCGACAGGCCGCTCCGCGTTGCCGATCTCGCTGAGATCAGCGGCCTGAGCCGCGCGCATTTCTCGCGCTGCTTCGCCGAGAGCGAGGGACTTCCGCCCGCCGAATTCGTGCTGCAGCAGCGACTGCAGCTCGCGGCGAAGTTGCTGACGAAGGCCGATTTCCTGCCGGTCAAGGAAGTCGCCATCATGTGCGGCTTCGAGGATGCCAATTATTTTTCGAAGGTCTTCCGCCGCCTCTACGGCATCAACCCGACGCAGTTCCGCACCAACGGGATGTATGCCAGCCTGGGAACCGCCCGATAGCCCGATAGATTGGCACCGCGCTTGGCATCGGATGCGGGAACGCTTTTGCTTCCCCTCGGTTTAGGACAAGAGAGCCTGCTCGCCGCTGCGGCACCCCCGCTCTGGCGGAGATCAGGCCACAGATGTCAGGGAGTGATCGATGAACAACCCCGATCCGAACAACCCGAATCCACTGCCGGACAATCCCAATCCGGAGCCGGCCCGGCCGCCTGCCCCGCCGGAGACTCCGCCGGGAGAACCTCCAGGCGTACCCCCGCCCTCGCCGGATCCAATTCCGACGCCGGACCAGGAGCCGATCGGAGTTCCTCCCGGCACGCCTTCCGAAATTCCTTCGGAACCGACCTTTCCCGGGCCGACCGCCTGAAGGGCAGTCGGGTGGAGGATGGCAAGGGTGATTTCGGCGAAGCGCTCGAAACGGGTCTTGCCATGGAACGTTTTGCGCTGGCGCTCATTCACCCTTTCATCCTGGAAACCGGCGGCGGGCCCTGCAACCAAGGGAGGTTAAAATGAAAGTTGGCAACTGCATGACAAAGGACGTCGAGATCGCCAGTCCGCAGCAAACCCTGCGCGATGCGGCTGAAATGATGGGTCGCCTCGACGCCGGCGCAATGCCGGTGGGCGAGAACGATCGGCTTGTCGGCATGGTAACCGATCGCGACATCGCAATCCGCGGCGTCGCCCAAGGCAAGACACCTGACGCCAAGGTACGGGAAGTGATGAGCACCGAGGTCAGGTATTGCTTCGAAGACGAAGACGCAGAGGATGTTCTGCGTAACATGGCTGACCTGAAAGTGCGCCGCTTGCCGGTGCTGAACCGCGACAAGCGCCTGGTCGGCATCGTTTCGCTGGGCGACCTCGCCACCAACAGCGAGACGGCGACAGCAGGTGAAGCGCTGAGCGGCATCTCGCAACCCGGCGGCGAGCATTCGCAAACGATACACTGACGGCGCACCACCGGCCGGCCTTTGCTACGACCGAACCGCCGGCTGGATAGACGCCGGCCTGCCGGCGAAACTGTTCAGAGCGAACTGGACTGCAACCCGACGAGGAGCAAGCCATGATTACGATGAAGGCCGTCCGTATCCACGATTTTGGTGGACCGGAGGTTCTTTCGCTGGACGCGGTTCCGTTGCCTCAGCCGCATGACGACGAGGTCACGCTCAAGGTCTACGCGGCAAGCGTCAATCCCGTCGACTACAAGGTTCGCGAGGGCTCTTCGGGCGCGGATCTGCCCGTCACGCTCGGCCGCGACGTATCCGGCGTGGTGGAACTGTGCGGCACGCGGGCCCATACGCTGAAGAAGGGCGATCCGCTATATGCCATGCTCGGCAACGACCGCGGCGGCAACGCCGAATATGTCGTCGTGAAGGCAACGGAGGCGGCGGCGAAGCCGCAACGCTTAAGCCACGCCGAAGCCGCCGCCGTGCCACTTGCGGGCCTTACCGCGTGGCAAGGCCTTTTCGATCACGGCGGCCTCAAATCCGGGCAGCGGGTCCTTATCCATGGCGGCGCCGGCGGCGTCGGTCATCTGGCGGTGCAGTTCGCAAAGGCCGCGGGCGCGTTTGTCGCGACGACTGTGTCCGCGCAGGATTTCGATTTCGTCCGCGCGCTTGGCGCCGACCAGGCGGTCGATTACAAGAACCAGCGCTTCGAGGAGCTTGTCGAGGACGTCGACCTCGTCTTCGACCTGGTAGCGGGTGAAACACAGGACCGCTCGTGGGACGTGCTCAAGCCCGGCGGGACGCTCGTCTCAACGCTTTCCGAACCGTCGGCGGAGAAGGCCCGCCTGCATCGGGCTCGCGGCGTTTCCTATTTGACCAAGCCGAACGCGGCGCAGCTTGCCGAGATCAGCCGCCTCATCGACGCCGGGAAGGTCAGGCCATTCGTGCAGGCAATCTATCCTCTTGAGGAAGTCGCCAGGGCCGAGGAACAGCTCGAGAAGCAGCACACGCGCGGCAAGATTGTGCTTCAGGTAGCTGCCTGAGCACTCGCCGAACAACAGGCCGCGGGCCAGTTTGCGGAGTGCTCGGACACAGGCCGTTTTCTGCTGTCCAGAAGCCCGGCGGCCGAGAGTTTGACACAGGCCGGCCCGCCGGGCCTGGCCGGCTTAGGCAGGTGCCGGCTAAAGCAGCATGCGCCGGGTTTGCCGGGATGCGCAAATCAAACAAATCAAGGAGATGCAACGGATCGTGAGGCACGTCGCGACGACACCGTCGCACGGCTGCGATCAGTTAACTGCGAAGCGAAGGACATAGCGTTTACCGACAGGCGGGCCAGGTTCCTACCGGCCGCAAGCCGCAAAAACCGCTTCAAACTGTCGGAAACCGGCGATAGGTTCGAACCATGTCTCAACCCGCCAATATCTCGCGCGAAACGGCAGTCTCGCCGTGGCGCCACAACTGGTCAGGAGCGTATGATGGCAGACGAATGCAGGCACGCCGGGGACATTCGCGGCGTGACACCGAGCGCGCTCGGCTGCGAGGAATGCCTGAAGAGCGGTTCGCAGTGGGTGCATCTGCGGCTCTGCCGCACATGCGGCCATGTCGGCTGCTGCGACGACTCGCCCAACCGTCATGCCACCAAGCATTTTCGGGCAACCGGCCATCCTGTCATCGAAGGCTACGATCCGCCGGAAGGTTGGGGATGGTGCTACATCGACGAAATCTTCCTCGACCTCGGCGACCGCACCACGCCGCAAAACGGTCCGATACCGCGCTTCATTTGAGCTTTTTGCGAGCGGGCCGTTTCCGTGAAACGATGAACCGTTCTAAAGCATGTCGCGCAAAAGTGTGCAGCGGTTTTGCGATAACGACATGTATAAAACAAGAATCTAAAGCGCGTTGCATGAGGCCGATCGAACGCGACGCGCTTTAGTCCAAGGCTGCTTCGGCTTGAGCGGGCGCATCGCGTCCCTCTGGTGGTGCCGATGACCGCTCGCGCATATGCCTGACCGTCTGGAGGACACGATCGGCAAGAAATGCCAGTGCGCCCTGTGCCGTGCGCGTCCCGATGACGGATTCCAGCGTAACCGCCTGCGTTGAGAATTTGTGTTTGAACGACTCTGCGCCACAGAGGAAATCGACCGTGCTCAAACCGTGATCTATCGACCACTGCACGTAATCCATCAACAGGATCACACCCGGCGACGCCCGGCCGAAATCCGGATCGAACGTCGTCACGAAGGCCATCATCACGTCGTGCTGGACGAAATTGATCGACACCGCGACCATCACGCCATTGCATTCGAGGACGAAGATATGCAGCACGCCGGCGCGCGCCAACGCACCGACGAGCGCGGCGAGTACCGGGACGCCCTCTTCGAACAGGTCTGACTCACGCATGCGCTCGGTCAGCCATTTCCGCTTCAAGGCCGCGAGGCGCTCCAGTACCGGTTGCAGCGGCTCGTCGGGGGCAAGCAGGCGAAATCTCACCTCTCCGGTTTCTTCCAGCGCTTTGATGCCGCGCCGATAGTTCTGGCGCGTCTTTTTCGACTGGCCCGCGAACCATGCCGCTCCGCTTTCCCATTGTCCGGCAACGCGATAGCTGACTTCCGTTCGGTGAAACGGACGAAGCCTGATGCCGCCGGAAGCTCCCGGCGTGAAAATTTTGCGGGCCGCCGCATCCGGCGAGAGACGACTGATCAAGGCAAGGTCGAAGCCGCCGGCATCGCAGAGTTGGGTCCATAGCTCCTGCAGCGCCGATAACGAGCATTCCGGAGCAACGAGAATATCCCCATAGTCGGTATAGCTGCCGGCCGCCCATTCGAGAAACCGCAGCCCCCTGCGCCTGCCGATCGCCAGCGGAACGACAGCAACGAGTCTCTCGCCCTTCCAGACCAGGCCGATCCGCAACGCGCGCTGGTCACGGCGTTGTACGGTACTCCACCATGCCGAAATCCAGGCATGGCTTTGAAAGATCAGCCCGTCGGTACGATGCCAAAGCTCCATCCAAGCGGCTTCGATCGCAGCCAGGCGATCCGCCGAACGGACGATTTCCAGGCGCTCCGCGCTTAGGACGTCGATGGAAACAGCGGTGTTCATGAAGGAGAACTGTCCTGTGGCTGCGCGACCACATTGGGCCGTCTGTGAAACAGTCGCATGACATGCCTTGCCATCTTCTTGAGCGGCAGGATGTAGAGCCCAAAGAGCGACTGGTAATCGCGCACATCGCGATCGACCAGGCCAAATTTCAGGTCTTCATCCGGCTCCGGGACAAATTGCGTTCCGAACAGACGATCCCAGAACGAAAAAAGCAGGCCGAAATTCTTGTCATAATGACGAGGGTCGATGCTGTGATGCACCTGGTGCCAGTGCGGACACAGGATGATGTTGTTCAACGGGCCGAACGATATCTTGAGATGCGTGTGACGAACAAAGTCCATCATCAGGATGTTACGGATGACGTAGACGTTGATGCCGAAGATAGCGACCTCTACCGGATCGAGTGCGATCAGGCTCCAGATCCCGAAGCAGATGCCCGGGATGACGCCATCCCACATACGGTTCATCAGATCGTCCAGCGGATGAACCCGGTCCTTGGTGATCCCCACCATCACCTCGGCCGAATGATGTACCTTGTGCAATTCCCACAGGAACGGGAAACGGTGCTGGGCGACGTGGTAGAGGTAGTATGAAATATCATAGGCGACCAGCATGGTTGCGGTGAAGATGACGATCGTCACCGGTCCCGCCGGGCCGCCGGGAAGCGGCGCGTGGATGTTAAGGAGCCAGCCAATTGCCTCGCGTGTGCCATAGCCCACCGCGACGACGAAGGTGACGCCGGCAGGAATAAGCAGGAAAGGCATCATCGCCCGTTTCGTGATCCAGAACATGGCGTCGGCTCGCGCCGACGGGTGCAGGATGACTTCCTGTGGGAAGGCGAAGTCGAAAAAGTCCCTGAGGGACTTATGTTCGGCAGTTCGCCAGTAGGCGATCACCGCGCTGCCCAGTGCGGTGAGGAGAAGCAGGCCGAGCGTGGTCAGATTGACGTTCGAAAGCTTTTCCACAATCGCTCTGGCAAATTCGGAAAACATTGATGCAGCGGCTCCTGGTCGTAAGAAGGCAGTCTGGGGGTCGTAAGAAGGCGATCTGGCGAATAGCAAAGCACAAAATTCCCGCCAAACTCGCTACGCCGCCTGCAACCAGTGGCTGTTGCGGGGCGCAGCGGGCAAAGCAGGCTGGATGGTGCGAGACTAGCAGATCAACGGTAACGAAACCGCTAAATGTCCAAACGTAATTAATGTCGAATACGGCTGGAACTCGCCCGGCAACTCTACGTTGGCACCGGCTTTTGCTGTTGCGGCGGGTGAATTGGGGCAAGATGGATATCGATCCCGGCTTCGCCCACTTCACCGTGCCAGGCGATGCGTTCGGCTTGCTGCCTGGTGCCAAAACGCAGTGAAACCCAACCGCCTTGGCCCGGCATGTCACCGCCGGCGCCGATATCGAGCACAGCATCAGGAAAGCGGATGGCCAACAGTACCTCGTCGCCGCGCAATACTGCGACCGTATCTTCGTGCCGGTCGGCATGGAGGCCGGGGGCCAGTTGGAAGACGATCTCGGACTGGCGCCTGCCGCCGAGCAGTTGGTCGGTGATGAGGATGCCATCGGCCTGGCGCGCCAAAGTGCGCTGATGCACGACGCCGAAGCGGCTTCTATAGCCGTCATGCCGGGCGCTCAGCCTCCAGTGCGTCCCCGGCTCGCTCTCCACCAGCGCTGCGACTGCCTTGTGCGACCAGTTGAAATTTCCAGCGATGGTGCTTTGGCTCTTGCCCTCGATGTTCAGCGTGTTGTGCGCCGGTGTGGAGCGGAACCAGTCGCGCCATGCGCCTCCCGAACCGTAGAGCCAGGTGCCGGGATCGACCAGCACCGGCTCATCGTCGATGCACAGGGTGAGCGACAGCGCGTCGGCATGGCCGTGCGCCGCTATCGAGAGATAGCCGAGCGGTCCATGGTCGAACGTTAGTTCGACATTGCGGCCATTCATTGCTCCGCGCCAGACGGAGAGCCCGCCTTGCGTGAATGTCTGCAAGCCATGCACCGCGGGCGCCGGGCCTGACGGCGCACCAAAGAAAAGCGAACGAAAATCGTCAGGCTCCGGCGCGTTGCCCGGCGTCCCCAGTAAGCCGTGGATGGCGGCCGCGACGGATCGGATATAGTTCGGCTCGTCGCCCAGCTTCAGCACATGGCCCTCATCGTCGTCGCCGAAGCGGGCGGCTTTCTGTGGCAGCCAGCCGACGAAATTGGCGAAGGCGCCCAGACGCGCTTCGACGGCCGAGGGAAACGGCGTTCCCGCCTGGCGCGCCGCGGCGGCGCACAGCAAGATGAGTTCGGCGCTGAAGGCTGCATAGGTCGGCGTTTGCTCGGCACCGGCGCCGTCGGCAAGAATCTGCTTGTGCGTCTCACTTAAGAGGGCGCTGCGGGCAATTTCGGATTCGGCCCCGAGCGCCAGGCCAACCAGATATTCGCCAGCCAACTCTGCGACGAGATGGTTGTTGGCGGAGGAATATCGCGACGGAAACCGCGGCAGCCAATAGGCGCTTGCCGCGAGTATCTCACCGGCTTTCCGCAGCGTCGCCGGGTCAAGCCGGTCACCGATAAGGTCCAGGGTGACGATCAGGCTGATGGCTCGCAGCGCTACTTCGATGCCGGAAGCCCAGCCAATGCCTCGGAACGGCGGATTGGCGGAATGCCAACTGCAGATTGCCGCCTCAATGGCACTCCGGGATCGATTGTCCTCGCTGAGGAGCAGGTGTGCAGCCAGTACTGGCAATTGCTGCAGCCGGTTGACCTCCCAGACATATTTTATATCGCCAAGGTCGCCGCCATCGCGAAAATCGATATCGAAAGTATGAGCCTCAGCGCCAGGCCAAAGCCTGCCGGTTACCGGATCAAGACGCCAAAGCTCAGCAGGAAACAAACGATCGGGCTCACGCTTTGGCCATGTCCGCCCGAGTGCCGAAAACCGGCCATGAAGCATCTCTTGCGCGGCCGCCGCTATGGCCTGCCGTTGAGCGTCGGTCGCTGCCAGCGCAGCATGGCGAAATCCGGGCAGCACTGGGTGCAACTGCGGCGATGGATAGCGTTCCCACCCATCATCGCGGCGGCGCGACGCGATCCTTCGACGTTGCTCGCCCAGCCGGTGCAACACCTCGGCCGGTCCCATGCTGCGCAATCGGTTGATGTACCAGCCGATTCTCATGCACGCCCCGTCAACGTTTCGGTCCTTGTATACCATGCCGTCGAAAAGCTGCGGGCCGGCAATCTTCTTTCCCGTTCGTTGCGGTTAATATCTCCCGCGAGCATGCGGAGGGAGCGATGCGAAAAGCGGTGTATTTTGTTGCCTGGGTGCTCGCCTTGCTTGTGGCGGCCGAGGCAGAGCCCATCCCTCTCAAGCGCGGCGTTGGCGTGCATCAGTGGCTCAACTGGTCGCCGGTGGCGAAAGACGGAACCTACGTTTGGCCGCCCTATCGCAGCGAAAAGGAGTGGCTTGCGGAAAGCAGGCCGCTCACCGACTGGCCGGCCGGGGAGGTGTTTGCCCACATCCGATCGATGGGCTTCGACTTCGTCCGGCTGAGCGTCGATCCCGGCCCGCTGCTTGCCAGCGGGGACGCCAGGCGGCAGCAGGCGCTGGACATTCTTGCCGCCGCCGTCGAGCGGATCACGTCGACCGGCCTCAAGGTGGTTTTCGACCTGCATGGCGTCACTCAGGTTACCGACTACAGCATGGAGATGATCTATGGTGGCGCCGACAGCAAGGGCGTTGCCCGCTATCGTCAAATGGTTGTGGCGGTCGCCGCCATGCTGGTCAAGATAGGCACCGACAAAGTCGCCCTCGAACCTTACAACGAGCCCGCATACTACCCTTGCGATGCGAGCGGCAGCGATCACTGGCAGCGGATCATGGCAGGGACCGTCCACGACATTCGAGCGGTCAGCAGCGAACTTACCATCGTTGCAACCGGCGCCTGCGGCGGCAGCATTGCCGGATTGGTCAACCTCAGCCCCGGCTTTGATGACCCAAACCTCTATTACAGCTTCCATATGTATGAGCCGCACAGCTTCACCCACCAGCGGCCCGATGACACGATCAGCTTTGCTTCGGGACTTCCCTGGCCGGCCGACAGCAGTACACCCGAAGTGGTGACCGAAACCCTTAGAGCGCGGATGGACGCTGCCGGCTTGAGCAGGGTCGAGCAGGTCATGAACATGGCCACCGCGCGCCAAGCAATCGCGAACTATTTCGAGCAGAATTGGGGCCAGAGCCAACTGGAGGCGAGCTTTCGCCAGGCTGTCGACTGGGCTGATGGCCATGGCATTCCCAGCCGGCGGCTCTTCATGGGCGAATTCGGCGCTATCCTCATGTCCGCGGACGGCCGCATGGGCGCCTTTGAGGCCGACCGTTCGCGCTATCTCAAGGCAGTGCGCCGAGAGGCCGAACGCTTCGCGATCCCATGGTCTGCCTGGGAGTTCTCCAATCCCTATGGGATGAGCCTCATCCCGCCCGATGGTCCCCCGGTTCCCGACCCGGAGATGCTGCAGGCATTGGGCCTGCCATAGGTGCCATCACTCGCCCTCACTAGCGAACAACCGGTGGCAATCCCTGACCCGCCAGGCTCGATCGAGGAACGGCCCGCGGCAGCTTTCTCCCGGTTGGGTTGTATTGGCACGAAGTGTTTAACACATTTGTTGTACTGAGTGGGGAATGCGCGCGCCTAGGGGGGAACAATGTGTGGAATTGCCGGATGGATCGGGCGAAGGGCTAAAAATCCACAAGAGCGGGCCGCCAAAATGTCAAACGCATTGCGGCATCGCGGTCCCGATGCCGAAGGCACCGAGATATTGGACCTGAATACCGGCGAGCAACAATTGGCATTGGTTCATCGCCGCCTGGCGATCATTGACCTAGCGCCCGAGTCGAATCAGCCGATGCAGATTGAGGACGGTCGTCTCAAAATAATTTTCAACGGCGAGATATATAACTACATCGAGCTGCGCCAGGAACTGATCGGCCTTGGCCATCATTTTCGAACGCGCTCCGATACCGAGGTGCTGCTCCGAGCCTACGATCAGTGGCGCTTGTCAATGTTCGACCGGCTGAGCGGCATGTTCGCCTTTGCACTCTGGGATGCTCAGAGGCAGGAATTGATCCTCGCCCGGGATCCCTTCGGGGAAAAGCCGCTTTACCTCATGCAAAGCGAAAAATTGCTGCTGTTTGCCTCGGAGATCAACGCATTGTTGTCATCGCAGCAAGATGCTCAGGAACTCGATATGGATGCCGTGCACGAGTATCTGAACTGGCGTTATGTGCCGGGACCGCGCACGCTCTTCAAACAGATCCGCAAACTCAATCCCGGAAGCTATGCTGTCTGGTCGCAAGGGGTAGTCAAGGAAACGCGCTACTATACGCCTCCGGACCAGGCGGCCGTTACCGAGCGGATCGACGGAAAAACCGCCAAGCGGCGATTTCTGGAATTGCTCGACCATTCCGTCGAGATCAGGATGCGCAGCGATGCACCTTTTGGGGCCTTTCTCTCCGGAGGGCTCGACTCCTCGGCTATCGTCGCGCTGATGGCCAGGCACAGCGCCACGCCCATTCGCACGTTTTCCGTCGGGTTCGACAACGCAGCCTATAGCGAATTTGCATTCGCCCGACGCGTTGCCGATCATTTCAAGACCGATCATTGCGAACTTGTAATCCAGCCAGGCGATCTGATGGATCATCTGCCGACGATGGTTCGCCAACGCGGGGCACCTGTTTCGCAAAGCAGCGATATTCCAATTTACCTGATGTCGGAGCGAGCCTCGCAAGACGTCAAGATGGTGCTCACCGGAGAAGGAGCCGACGAGATTCTCGGCGGCTATCCCAAGCATCGCGCGGAATCACTGGCCGGGATCTACCAGTCGCTTGTTCCAGCCTCGCTGCACGATAACGTCCTTTCTCCTTTGGCACGCGCCATGCCGGGCGCGTCGGCCAAGGTCGATACATTTGCCCGCACCGCGGGCGAAAGGGACTTTGCCGCCCGGATGGTCTCCTGGTTTGGAGCCGTTTCGGCGCAGCAGAGCGCTTGCCTGATCGGCGCGTCCGCAAATCGCCGTTATGAGCGCAATGACTTTCCGTTCTCGTCAAGTGCTGCGGCCTCCCATCTTCGCCGCGTGTTGTTTTTCGATCAGACATCGTGGCTGCCCGACAATCTCCTGGAACGAGGCGACCACATGATGATGGCCGGTTCAATCGAAGGAAGAATGCCGTTCCTCGATCGCGATCTGGTCTCGTTCGTCAGCAAATTGCCCGATCGCTACAGGCTGGGTTGGTTGCACAGCAAGCAGATCCTGCGCGACAGCATGGCCAATATCCTCCCGGAGGAAATTCTCAGCCGCCGCAAGGTCGGGTTCAAGGTACCGGTCGCCGAATGGTTTCGCGGATCGATGAGGAACTACGTGCATGACCATCTTTGCTCGCCTCACTCCGTCATTCGCAGCTATCTGAGTCCGAAACAGCTAGATCAAATCGTCTCGGAACACACCACGCGTGCCGCAGACCACGAAAAGCTGATATGGGCGCTGTTGAATTTGGAGATATTCCACCGCGAATTCAGGCTCGACGCGCCGCCGCGATCGTCGGCCTCAGCGCTTGACCGGTTGACGGCTTGACGCGGCCGACCGCCAGACATCGCAGATTGCGCCGACAAACGGGGCGAGCTCAAGCCGTTCCCGATGCACGGCCATGGCACCGGCACCAAGCCTTGCCCGCAGTGCCGGGTTCTCCACGAGGCGGCTCAGCGCCTCGGTCAACGCTGTAACATCGCCTGGCGGCACCAGCAGCCCGGATTGCCCGTCGGTGATTATGTCTTCGACGGCGCCAACCGGGGTCGCCACCACCGCCAAACCGGCTGCCATGCCTTCGATCACCGACATCGGCAGATTTTCGGCGAAGGATGGAAGAACCAGAATATCGGCCGAAGAAATCAGCGATGCGACATCGTCCGGTCCCACCCAACCCGGAAAGGCGATCCGGTCTGCAATCCCCAGCGCGGCCGATTTTGCCCGTGCCGCCTCGACTTCGCCATCGCCGGCAATCGTGGCACGCCAATTCTTGACAGGGCTCATGCGGTGCAGTGCCTCGAGCAATTGCGGTACGCCCTTGCGGTCGCCGATGCGGCCCAGGAACAGGATATGCACATGGTCGCCGCCGCCGACATGCGCCAGCGACGGGACTTCGGTCGCATTGGGCACGATCACGATATTGCCGGCTGCGCCCGGCGCCCGGCTGGCGACGAAATCGCGCCAAAGCCTGCCCAAAACGATCACCCGATCGGCATGCTCGAACAGAGCTTTGATACGGCGGCTAATGAAACCGCGGTCGGCTTTCCAGAATGTCTGATACTGCGCCCCGTGCAAATGCAGGACATAGGGTATCGACAGCAGCCGTGCGCAGGCGGCGATCACCATCTTGCGGTAGGTGCTGCCGGAAACTGAGATGTTGATATGAATGACATCGGCCCGTCCAGCCAGACGCGCTTTAAGCATCCGTAAGCAAAAACCGAGCATATAGAAGATCGAAAGTCCGACATGCCCCGGGCCACGACTGGCAAGGAAGCACACATCGATGTCGGCGATTTCTTGCCGTTCGAACTCCTGCTTCAGCGCGCCCATGATGCGGTCGATGCCGCCCTGCCCCGAAACGCCCGAGGGCGTCGCGACCAGGACATGTATTTTTCGATCGGATATGAGGCGCTGCAACATGATGGTACTCTAAATAACACAGACCGGGTAACTGCAAAGCAAACGTTCCCGATAAGTTTTACGGCAAATCTTTTAGTTCAAACTGAATCTGTTCACCCTTCGGCGTCATCGGGCTGGATTTTCCGCCAGTCGGCGGCTAGTCGAAGGTGAGTTTTCCAGGGACACGCCCTTGCTGCTCCGTTCCACGCTCATTTATGCTCCGGCGATCCTGCTGACGCGAATTTCGGCGCTGCTCCTGCTGGTCGTCGTGACGCGTTTGATCGACCAGACCGAGTATGGCCTGCTCACCCTGGTGGTGACCGTCGGCGAAATGACCGACATTGCCGTCACCAACTGGCTGCGCATCGCCTTGCTCAGGCTTGGCGGCAAGGGCGAAGTCAGCCGCGGCAGCCTGATGCTGGCCGGGCAGGTGTTGCTTGCCACCACGGCACTGGCGCTGGTCATATCGGTAGGCGCGTCGGCGGTGATCGTGCCTGAACGCTGGATCGAGTTCGCGATCGCAGTCTGCGGCTATCTGGTCGCCGGGTCCATCAGCCGCTTCGCGTTGACGGTGCTGCAGATGCAGCAGCGCCATTCGGTCTATTCGATGCTAGAAGCCCTGCGTGCCCTGCTGCAACTCGCGTTACCGATCGGCGCTATCCTTGTCTTTCAGGATAGCTTTCTGACGGTGTCGCTCGGCTCGAGCCTCGGCGCCTTGATTGCCGGCATCGTGGCGGGCATCATGGCATCGCGACGGCTCGTTGCCGGTCCGCCGCGTTTCACCCACAGGGACTTCTTTGCGCTCGGTGTGCCGCTGATCATCATGGCGCTGGTTGGCTTCGGGCTCAACAGCGCGGAGCGTCTGTTCCTCAAGTTCTATTACGATGCCAGCGCCGTGGCGATCTTCGCCGCAGCCTATGCGCTGGCCCGCCAGCCGATCGATATGGTCGCCAACGCCATCAACATGGGCGCCTTTCCCGAGGTGGTTAGCCGGTTCGACGAGGATGGGCCCGCGGCATCGGGTCGGTTGCTGTCGCAGTTAATGGCCTTGATGATGCGGCTTTGCCTGCCGATTGCAGCGATGCTGGTCGCGCTCAGCAGCGATATCACCGAGCTCATGCTGCCCTCGCAATATCACGGCCGCTTCGGCCTGCTGTTTCCGATCATTGCCTTCAGCGTGCTGTGCGCCAACCT
Organism: Mesorhizobium sp. M0018; assembly: GCF_040323955.1. NCBI lineage: Bacteria > Pseudomonadati > Pseudomonadota > Alphaproteobacteria > Hyphomicrobiales > Phyllobacteriaceae > Mesorhizobium > Mesorhizobium sp. M0018. The sequence continues at coordinate 63,459 of NZ_JAMYVL010000016.1, forward strand.
CACCAGCTTCGTCTATGGCGTCGTGGTGCACGCGCACAAGCGGCCGTGGCTGCTGATCATCGCCAATCTCTTCGGCTCGGTGGCAACAATCGCATTGTCCCTGCTGTTGATCCCCCCGATGGCGGAGATCGGCGCCGCTTTGGCGCTGGCGGGCGGCTCGGTGGTGGGCTCCATAACCTGCATCATCATCAGCGAGCGGCTCACACCGGTGCCGGTGCCGTGGCGCGACATCGGTGTTTCGGTAATCATCTCGCTCAGCACGGGGGTGGCCGCCAAGCTTGCCAGCATGGTGGCCGGCGACCTGCCGGCGATCTTCTCGCTTGTCGCCGGCGGCACCACCGGCGCCGCGGTTTTCTTCGGGCTGACCTCGTTGTTCCACCCCGTGGCAGCGACGCAATTCGTCGCCCAGCTGCGAGCGCGGCTACGGATCGCGTAATTTCCAAGCGATCTGTAAGCAGGTATTTCTGAGGCTTACAACACATGGTGTACCTTGCCGGGGACGGGCTCGTTGCATATCCGACATTCGGTCTCCGGGTGTTCGGGTCATGAGAGCGAGGCGCCATAATGGTCCGCACGTCGCGCTCGGCGGAAAAATGCCAACGAATCCGCGGGATCGCAGTCGGGCGAGAAACGGATGATTGAAAAGCTGCAATCATCGGCATTTAGTCGAACCCGGCTTCTTGTCCAAGTCTGAGGGGGCAATGTGATTTCCCGATCCAAGAAGGTTAAACAATTTCGCGCTCTTCATAAATCCGGCTGCTTCGTGATCCCAAACCCTTGGGACGTAGCCGGCGCGCGGATGATGGCTGGTCTGGGTTTTAGGGCGCTGGCGACTACCTCTTCGGGCTACGCCTTTTCGAAGGGGAAGAAGGACGGAGCAAAGGAAGTCGGCCGCGCCGAAAGCTTGGCATATGCCGCCGAGATCGCAGCCTCGACGACCGTGCCGGTCACTGCCGATTTGGAAGATTGTTATGAAGACACACCAGAAGGCGTGGCTGAAACCGTCCGGCTTGCCGCCGAAGCGGGATTGGCTGGACTTTCGATCGAAGATCGACAACCAAATCCCGGCCAGCCAATACGCGATTTTGATACCGCGATGGCACGTGTAGCGGCGGCGGTTGCGGCTGCTCGAAAATACGACATCGTACTCACCGCCCGCGCCGATGGGATGGGTAAAGGCGTATATGGTCTCGACGAGGCAATTCGCCGCCTGAAGGCCTTCGAAGCTCTTGGCGCTGAGGTGCTGTATGCGCCGGGCGTCCCGGACCTGGCGTCTCTCGAGCAGATTTGCAGCTCTGTCAGTGCACCAGTGAATCATGTCCTTGGCCAAGGTGTTTCCGGTCTCACATTCGAGCAGATTGCCGAGGCCGGTGTACGGCGGATAAGCGTGGGCGGCTCACTTGCGCGCGCCGCTGGCGGAGCACTAATGAAAATATGCCAGGAGATCGCAACCGGGAAATATACGGCGTTGGAAAGCGCTCTGGCCTGGAACAGTCTTCGCGATCCTAAGCCTGTGGTCGAAAGGGGGCGACGCCTGCGTTCCGGACATTAGGCGCCGCGCCGCTGGAGCCCCGTAGGCGAAACTATAAACCGGCGTTTCGGCGCCAGCGACGCTCCCAGAACTCCCGGCACAGCAGTCCCGCATAGGCAGTGTTGGTATCGTAGTAGCGGCGCCACAAGCGTCGCGGCTCCTGGACGACGCGGAACAGCCACTCCAGGCCGGCCGCTTGTATCAGCTTCGGCGCGCGGGCAACCTTGCCCCCATAGACGTCGAAACTGCCGCCCACGCCCATCACGAAACTTGAGGCGAGTTCATCGCGGTAGCGTTTGAGAAAGCGTTCCTTGCGCGGTGTCGGCATGGCCACCAGCAGGCAGTCGGCGCCCGAGGCGTTGATCGCCGCGACGATCCCGGCCTCGTCCTCCGGCTTGAAATAGCCGTTGCGCATTCCCGCTATGACGAGGCTCGGATGGTCCTTGGCAAGTCTCACTACAACCGCGTCGAGAACGTGCTGTTCGGCCCCCAGCAGATACGGCCTGAATCCACGCTTCGCGCAGAGGCTCAGCAGATTGATCATGATGTCGACGCCCGCCACCCGCTCGGGCAGCGCGACGCCGCACAGACGTGCACCCCAAAGCACGCCGATGCCATCGACATTGACCACGTCCGCCCCGGCCACGTCCTCGCGCAGCTCGGCATTCTGGCGCATGGTCACCAGTTTGGCGACGTTCACGACCACATGATGCAGCGGCCGCCCCAGGGTCATCGCCTCGTCGGCGATGGCCAGTGTCTCGGCCATGGTCAGCGCATGGATCGGTGCGCCAAGGAACTCCCGGCGCCGTGATGCCAACAGGGAATGCTGCGCCCATGCCGGGGCGTGCGCGTTCATGCGGCCTGCTCCCTTGCAAGTGTCACTTGTGCGACCTCTGGTTTCTTGCCTTCGATGCGGGCGTCGGGCTTGCGTGCCTTGCGCCATGTCCACAGACCCCTCGTATCGACGAGCTTCTTATCCTTGAGCGCTTCGGGGTCGACCAGATTGAACTGCCGATGGTCGACCAGGAGGACGACGATATCGGACTTGTCGATGGCCGAAAGTGCGTCGGTGAACACGATGCCCCTGCCCTCGAGCTCATGCGGCAGCGCATTTGTGTTGGGTTCAGCCGCAATGATCTTCACATTGGGGATATCGGACAGAAGTTTCACCACCTCGACGGCCGGGCTCTCGCGCAAATCGTCGATGTTGGCTTTAAAGCTGAGGCCAAGACAGGCGATCGTCTGTTTGCGGGAGGGGTCGAGCAAGGCCTCGATATCCCTGACCACCGACATGGGCCGTTCGGAATTGATCCGGCGTGCCGAAGCCATCAGCCGCGTGCTGTTGGGTGCGGCGTCGATGATAAAATATGGATCGACCGCAATGCAGTGACCGCCAACGCCCGGGCTCGGCTGGAGGATGTTCACGCGAGGGTGTCGATTGGCGAGATCGATCACTTCCCATACATTGAGCGACAGGTCCTGACACACGGCGGCAAGCTCGTTGGCGAAGGCGATGTTGACGTCGCGGAACGCGTTCTCGGTCAGTTTCACCAGCTCAGCACTTTCGGCCGTCGTCATGAACAGGTCGCCGGTGACGAAGGTTGAATAGAGTGCCGCGGTCCGCTCCGACGATTTGCGGGACAATCCGCCGATCGAGCGATCGTTGTTGATCAGCTCGGTCAGCACCTTTCCCGGCAGCACACGCTCGGGCGAATAGGCGACCAGCACATCGGCGTCTTCGCCATGCTGGACAGGAAATTTGAGATCAGGCCGCAACTCGGCAAGCAGCCCGGTCATGATACGCGTGGTTCCAACCGGCGATGTCGATTCCAATACCACAAGGTCTCCGCGCTTCAGCACGGGGGCGATGCTTCGTGCCGCCGCGAGCACGTAGGTTACGTCCGGCTTATGATCGTGGGTCATCGGGGTCGGCACGGCGATGATATAGGCGTCCGCCGGCTGCGGCGTGCTGTAGGCCATGAGCTTGCCGTTCGCCACGACCTTCTGGATCAGACCGTCAAGGTCCGGCTCGACGATGTGGATTTCGCCGCGATTGACCTTCTCGACCACCGCTCCGTTGACATCGACGCCAATGACGTTGAGCCCGCGGCTGGCGAAAATGGCGCAGGTCGGCAGGCCGATATATCCCATGCCGATTACGGAAACGGTTTTGATTTCAGCCATGATGCAGCAGTTCCTCAACAATCCGGTTACTAGCCCGGCCATCGCCATATGGGTTGTGTCGTTCCGCCATGCCGCGATAGGCAGCCTGATCGTCGAGCAGGCGATTGGCGTTGAACAGGATTTTTTCGACATCGGTGCCGACAAGGCGGGCGGTGCCGGCCACGATCCCCTCGGGTCGCTCGGTATTTTCGCGCATCACCAGCACCGGCTTGCCGAGCGACGGCGCTTCTTCCTGCACGCCGCCGCTATCGGTAAGCACCAGATAGCTCTGCTTCTGCAGGTACAGGAACGGCAGATAGTCCTGCGGCTCGACCAGATGGATGTTCGGCACGCCTTCCAGCTCTGCGTTGACCACCGAGCGCACATTGGGGTTTGGATGGACAGGGTAGACGATCTGCACGTCTCCCCGCGCCGCCAATCCCTTCAACGCCGTACAGATGCGCTGGATGCCGCCGTCGAAATTCTCGCGGCGATGTCCGGTGACGAGGATCATCTTCTTGGAAGGATCGAGGAAGGGAAAGCTGGCAGCGAGCTTCGCGTTCATCAGCCTGTCGGCATCGATCGCGCTTGAAAAATGCAACAGCGTGTCGATCACCGTGTTGCCGGTCACGAAAATGGTGCTTTCGGCCTTTCCTTCGGCGATGAGATTGTCGCGCGCTTGAACGGTCGGCGCAAAATGCCAGGTGGCGATGTCGCCGGCAATCTTGCGGTTCAGTTCTTCAGGAAACGGCGAGTTGATGTTGTGGCTGCGCAATCCTGCTTCGACATGAGCGACGGGGATACGCTTGTAGAAGGCAGCAAGAGCCGCGGCCATTGCCGTGGTGGTGTCGCCCTGTACCATGACGATATCGGGCTTCGCCTTGTCCAACACCTCGGCCATGCCCAGGAGCACGCGCGAGGTCACATCGAACAGCGACTGGCCGGGTTGCATGATGTTGAGATCGTGGTGCACAGGCAAGCCGGTCAGCTCGACAACCTGGTCGACCATTTCACGATGCTGGGCGGTTATGCATATTTCGGTGATGAAGCCTGGATGAGCGAGGGCGGCACGCGCCACTGGAAAGCATTTGAGTGCCTCCGGCCTAGTGCCGAACACGATCAGCAGTTTCTGCCTGGATGGCAGTTTTGGACGTGAAAGGACGTTCATCGCTGATCCTGGTCGCCTGCAGCCTTCGGGACATGCCGACTATTGCCCGCAAGAGTCATAATAGCGCCGGAAAGCGCCTTCGTGATCTCAATTCTTAATATATGATTAACAACCAACGCCGCGTTCTCCCGGTTTAACTCTTGTGAAAGGTTGGACTGACAAGTAGTCTATGGCAGTAGTCTTGAAAAAGAATATATTGGATTGACTAATATTTTAATCATCGGCCACGCCGACACATCCCGGCGCTGGGAAAATGAGCTTCTGGCGCGGTTGAGTGCGGCTGGACATGCGGTTTCGAGTTGCCGCGCGCCGACGCCTGAACCCAATGCGCGCACGATGGATAATGTGCTGGCGCTCGAGGGCCGGCGCTTCGGCCCCTCACTGGCAAGCCGTTCCCGGCCGTTGCCGTCCGGCGACACCGGCCCAGTCGATCTTATAGTCGATCTCACGGCTACCGCCGCACGACGCGGCACGCCTGTCCTGACGCTCGAATTTTGCGGCCAAAGCAGCTTTGCCGCAGGTATGACCGAGATGCTGGCGAGCGGGCGGCTGCCCGAACTCACCGCGCGCCTCGACGGCGTTGCCGTCGCCAGGGCGCGGCCGATGATCAGCGACCGGTTGTGGCTGTCCCGAACCAGCAACGACCTGCTCGCCGGCGCCATCTCCCTGATTGCCCAATGTGTCGCCCGCTTTTCCGCGGGCAAACTTGCGCCGATTGCCGAGAGCCCGGCGCCGCCCCTGCAGAAAGGCGGATTTATCGGGCACTATCTGCCCTTTTTCGGCAGGGGGTTAGTCGACCGCGCCGTGCAAAAACTGCGACGTGGTCGGCGTCCCTTCTATTGGCAGGTTGCTTATCGGCTGATCGACGGTCCAGGCGTCGCCGAAACCGGACAGCTGGATGGTAAGCCCTTCACCGTGCTTGCCGATGACGGGCAGCGATTCTACGCCGATCCGTTCGTCCTCGAGCGCGACGGCCGTCATTTTCTGTTTGTCGAGGAGTTTCCCTACTCCACTGGCCGCGGCGTGATTTCTGTCGCTGAACTTGGCACCGATGGCACTTTTGGTGTGCCGAAGGTGGTGCTGGAGGAAGCGCATCACCTGTCATATCCGCAGGTGTTCGCTCACTCCGGCGAGATTTTCATGATCCCTGAAAGCGCTACGGCGCGCGAAGTGGTGCTCTACCGTGCCGTGCAGTTTCCGGATCGCTGGGTACGCGACACGGTGCTGATGATGGACAGGGACTTCAACGACGCCACGCTGCTCGAATCCGACGGCCGCTTCTGGCTGTTGGGGACTGAGCGGTTCGGTCACGGTAGCGCGTCCGACACGATGGCGGTCTATTCCGCCCCTGCGCTGCGTGGGCCTTGGGTCGCGCATGCGCTCAATCCCATCGCCGTCGATCACTCGGCCACTCGGCCGGGCGGCGCTTTCATCCGCCAGGGCGACGCTTTGCTGCTGCCCGTGCAAAACGGGTCTAGAGCCTATGGCGGCGGCCTGGGATTGATGCGGTTGGATCGCCTTGACGACTTCGATGTCCTGTTTGCACCGCCCCACCCGATCGGCCCAGGACCGGCATGGGCGCGGGCGGGCATCCACACGCTCAATCGCGCAGGCAATGTCGAGGTTGTGGATAGCGCCGGCTGATGCGTCTGGAGCCTGCGCTTATCCAAGCCGATCCAGTTTCGGCTCGGATGCGACAGCGGTCGAAGACGTGCTCTTCGGCTGGTTTCTATACGGCACGTTTCTATAGGCAAGCAGCAACACCACGATAGTCGTAATATCCGGCGCTTTTGACGAGAGCGCGTTGTTCGACAGCGCAGCAAGCAGGAATGTCATGGTGCCGATCCATGCCGGCAGCGGCGCCGCGCGCAGCAGCCGAAAAATGAACCAGAATACCAGCACTATGAAGAGCACGGCTATCGGCAAGCCGAAGAGCATGGTGATGACCACCGGAGCGCTCTCGATATAGGGCAGATGCAGCTTCTCTTTGACGATCGCCAGGAGGTCGTCGACGTTCATGCCAAACAGGATGTCTTTCCAGCTAACAAGTCCGAATATCTGGTAGATCGTCACCCGCGCCATGAAATTCTCGTCAAAGATCGTGTTGCCGAATCGATTCAGCAGCCCGCCCGAGAATAGTATGGCCACCAGCACTGCGCCGCTCACCAGGGCGAACAGCAGCACCACGGACTTGGCCTGCCGCTGGTGCTTGAGAGTCAGGCGCGGCCAAGGCACGAACAGCAGCAGAATGAGGGTTTCTCCCGCTGCGAGCATCAGGGCGGCGCGAGCGCCTGACGCAGCACAACCGACGAGCAACACGAGAATCGATGCCACCCGCACCCATATGCGCCAGCGCGTCAGCGGCACGAATCCGATGGCTGTGGCGCAGAGCGCGCCTAGCGCCAGCGGGTGCGCCGATAGGCCAATTGGCCTGAACTGCAGTTCGTTGAGACCGTAAGGCATAAATCGATGTTGAGTCACCGCTTCGATCGTGCCGAGCACAGCGCTGAGGATCACCATTCCAAGCACGACGTCGCCCAACGCCCGCCGCACTTCCGCGTTCAAGGCCAGCATCAACAGGCCTGCGGCGCCGGCCACCAGATAAGAATCGATAATGAACCCGGAGGAGCCCGCACGGCCGGTGACGAACAGATAGGGCACCAGCGCGAACATCAGCACCGAAAAGCGAATCAACGCTTTGAATATCCCAATTTCGTCGCCCTGCAGCAGAAACGGTCGGCTGAAAAGAACGACGGCAAGGACCAGGAAGATCGCATAGGTGCCGAAATGCAGCTTCTCGTAGAACGAGCCCCCCTGGGCCGTATAGTCGACGACCATGTTCATCACCTGCGGCGACACCGTAAAGCGAAGCAGGAGCGCGAAGGCGGCGCATAGGAAAAACAGCAGCGACAGCGCGTTCTCACGGCGCGCTCGACTGGGCAACAATCGTTCCGATGCGGCAGCGGGATAGCTCATGGCCCATCCAGGTGAAGGTATTCAAACAGCATTCCGGGCAACGAGACCCCTTCAACGTCCGCCGGACGGACAGCGTGAGCGGTAAAATGGGCCAACTTGGAAAATAAGATCTTAACGATGTTTCTGTAGAGCAGGCCAAGCGTAATGATTTAACAAGGGTTGTCACCATGTCTGCCGGTTCCGGCACACCCCCTATCTCCGCGACGGCTTCCAATAACAGTGCATTCGAGCGTATCGCCAATGCACGGCGCAGGGCATTGCTGCAACAGCATGGCCCAGTCGCGGGGCTAAGCTCCGCGCCGGTGACGCCGCAACCTCCAGAGCCTGTCGCAACGGTGACCCTGGACAAGATCGGCGATTTCCTTGAGCTCGATTTTCGGCGTCTGTTCGTCTGGCTGCGGGCCGGCCTCGCCCTGGCCTTCATGCTGGCGGTAGTCGGCGGCATTGTCGGCGGCGCCTATGCATTGCTGAGCAAGCAGCGTTACACCGTCACGACCGAGGTCCTCATCAACCCATCCAATTTGCAGGTTGTGGAAAACGACCTCTACTCGCAACCGGGCCAGGTCGATAGCCAGTTGCTCAGCACGCGCAGCAAGCAGCGCATCCTGACCTCGGGCAACGTGCTTTCCCGTGTGGTGGACGAACTGAACCTGACTCACGATCCGGAGTTTTTCGATCCGGACCGGAGCACATCCTCGTCCGGCGCTGTGGCGAAGCCCGACCCGAGGCTCATCGCCTTGAAGAACCTGGCGGACCGGGTAGACGCCATCGCGGATCCGACCTCGTTTGTCACAACCCTCTCGGTATCTGCGGAAACCACCGCCAAGGCGATCCTGATCTCGCAGGCCATAGTCAAAAACTTCCAGGAAGAACTGGCTAAGGCCGAAGCTGCCGGCGCCAGCCGTGCCGCGGCTGCCCTTGACAGCCGGCTTGGCCAACTCAAGAGCGACGTGCAGGCAGCCGAAGAGAAGGTCGAGAGCTACAGGCGCAGCCACAACCTGTCGTCCAGCAATGGCCAGCTCGTCAGTTCGCAGACGCTGACGCAGCTCAATGGCGAAATCGTCGATGCGCAATCGCGTGTCATCGCCGCGCAGGCAAGCTACGACGCCCTGGTTGCCTCCGGTATCAACGGGGCCAATCCCGACCCCACGGTTTCGGAAGCGCTCGCTGCGCTGCGCGACAGGTCAAACAGCCTGCGGCAGCAGATCGACTCACAGTCGATGACCTTCGGTCCGCGCCACCCGACGATTGTCAGGCTCAGGACGGAACTCGAGACCGTCAACTCGCAACTCCGGGCCGAGTTCTCCCGCACCGTCGGCACGGCAAAGGCCAGCCTGGACAAGGCCCGGGCCTCGTTGGCTTCTCTCAACGCCAGGATGAACGATCTGAAGGGCAATGTATTCACCGACAGCGAATCCGAAGTCGCCCTGCGTGAACTTGAACGCGATGCCGCGTCCAAGAGAGCGGTCTATGAGAGCTTCCTGTCACGTGCGCGCCAAATCAGCGAGCGCGAGCAGATCGACACCACAAACGTACAGGTGATTTCGACCGCGGTGCCCCCGCCCGCGCGCTCATGGCCCCCGCGCACTGCCCTGGTGGCAGGCGCCGGAGCGTTCGCAGGCTTTGCCCTGGGGATGCTGCTGGCCATCGGCATGGGCATCATCCGCGACATGCGCCGGCCGCCGAACCGATCAGGCGTTGCCGCCAGCCGAGCCTGAAGCAAGGCATGGTGAAGCGCATCGTTTTCCACATCGCCAGCCTGAGGGGCGGCGGCGCCGAACGTGTTTTCGTCCTGATGGCAAATGAACTGGCATCGCGTGGCCACGAGGTCACGCTTTTTACCTGGAACGCGGAAGGCCCTAACGCCGCGCTGCGTTCCGCTGCCGTGCATCTGGTCGACTTCGGCCTTCTCTTGCGCGGCGAGGGTTACGCCAAGTCGGCGACACTGAAAGGCATCGTGCGAAGCGCAAATTTGTTCCGCCGCCTTAATCCTGATGCGGTCTATAGCGCCCCGGAATTCGCCAATCTGGTGATGGCGCTGTCACTCATGTTGGCCAGAAGCCGGGCAAAATTCTTTCCAAGCTTCCATGCCGCCGCCTCGCTGCCTGCCAGCGGCCTCGGCGCGAGGCTGGCGATCTGGCTTTCCGCGCTGGTTGCAGCGCGCGCAACCAAAGCCATCGCCGTTTCGGCGGGTGTTGGCCGTGACATCATCGCCCGCGACTTCCCCGAATCGAAGGTTGTCGTCATCAACAATCCGCTGCCGCCGGCTGTAGCACCGCAGAGGAAATCCTATGCCTGGCAGGCAGCGTTGGCGGCGATGGGCGATGGCCCGGTCATCGCCACCGCGGGACGCCTGGTGCCGGTCAAGGACCACCGGACTTTGCTGCGGGCCTTCGCTGCCCTGCGCGCCGGCCGCCCTGCCCGGCTTGTCATCTTCGGCGAAGGTCCGCTGGCTGCCGAATTGCACGCCTGTGCCGAGCAGATCGGCATTGGCCAGGACGTACTCTTTGCCGGCTACGTCAACGATCCCGCAGCCTGTTACGCCGCAGCCGATCTGTTCGTCCTTACATCCACGAGCGAAGGCTTTGGCAACGTCTTGGTCGAGGCCATGGCCGCCGGTGTCCCCGTAATCTCCACCGATGCTCCGCACGGCCCGCGCGAAATACTCGGTGACGGCCGCTTCGGCACCTTGGTGCCGATCGGTGACGCCGCGGCCCTGGCGAAGGCGATGGCCGAGACGCTGGACCACCCCACCCCTGCTGCCGTGCTGAAAAACAGGGCGGTGGATTTCACAGTCGACAAGATTGGCAATCAATACGAAGCGTTGCTCTAGTCGTTACGCACTGGCAGCAAATCGGCGTTGGATGCGGTCGACGTAGTCGGGCTTTGATTGCGATAATCTCTTCACGGGCTGGGGCGCAACGAATTCATCGTGAGACGTTTCCTCGTTCCTTGAGTTGTTGGGCAAGGAAATCCTTGACCGAATCGAGAACCGCGTCCCGTTCATGAGATATGCCTGGCAGCAAATCGAAGCGCACGCGCGCCCCCGCCTCCTCGAACGATCGACACAATGCCACGAGGCGTTCCGGCCGTGTTCGCCCGGCATCGTTGGCGCCTGGCATCCAATGGGTGCTGCCTTGGACATGAGTGATTTCCCAAGTCTCCAGGTCAGCGCCGCCGACGATCATCTGGAAAGGCACTTTTGCCAGCGCTGCGGCATCGAAGGTGATGCCGAACTTCTCCGGCAGATCGCGAATGCCCACCCACCAGTCATGCGTCGGATCGAGCAAGGTCACCGAGCCTGGCGCGCCGATTGAGGCCGCCCAGAGCCTGTCGGGATGCAGGATAGCAAAACGATGCGTGAAATGTCCGCCGCCGGAAAATCCGAACATGGCAAAGCGGCTCCAATCCTGACTGTATTTGGCGCTGACCTCCTCAACCATGGCGAGCAGCACCTGATCGTAGCGTATGTTGCCCTCGAGCAAATATTTGTACCCGCTGCGGGCATCATCCCCGAGAACGCCGATTGGAAACAGCGGACACAAAACGGCGCAGCCGTTCCAGCGTCCGAACTCGGAAAACGCGTCGCGGAATCCAAGAAAAGAGGTGCGGCCGGTGCCATGGACAGCGACCATCAGATCGACTTTGGCCCCTTCCCCAACCGCGGGAGGCACATACAGGCAATAGTGAAAGCGCGCGTCTGATTTGGAAGCAAAGATGGCGGTCGCGCCAAGGTCATAGGTAGCGCGACCGCGATCCGCGACAGGCCCCTTGGCAACACTTGTCAAATCGATAACTCCTTAATAGGCCCGGCGTTCCGACAACAATATACCGGTCGGCCGACCTCGTGAACTGGAGGCGCCTCCAGGCAGCCGCGAGGAGGACCTCGTCGTGCACCGGAAGCAGGGCGCCGCCGGGACGATCAGGGACAAAAAGAATGCCTTCGCCAACGCCTCGGGAAGCCGCCATTAACTTTTCGTTAACCATGCCGGGCTAGCCTTAACCAATCAGTAAGGACTCGCCTCTGTGACCTGCGTCGCTCCCATCCAAAACAAGTCCATACGCTTTCGAGCGCGCTCGTTTGTAGCCTTCACCCTCACCCCTGAGGCTCCGCTAGGGGAATGGCTGCAAAGCCTCGATCACTGGACCGAAAACTCCCCCGGCTTCTTTGCCGGCCGCCCGGTCGTGCTCGATCTGAATATACTCAAGCCCGAGGTGGGCGAGATGCGGGATCTGGTCTTACAGCTCGCGGAGCGCGGGATTCGCATCTACGCGATCGAGGCCGATGGCAATGTAGCGCTCGATGCCGATCTGCCGCCGCTCCTCGTTGGCGCCAAGGAGGCCACCGCTGATGCGCTTTACGTGCAGCCGGACCCGAAGGCCGCCGCTGAGGCCAAGACGGAAGAACCGCAGGCGCCGAACTCATTGATGATCAAGGCACCGATCCGCTCCGGCCAGTCGATCTTTCATCCCGATGGCGATGTGGTCATTGTCGGCTCCGTCAGTTCCGGTTCCGAGATCGTCGCCGGAGGATCGATCCACGTCTACGGCACGCTGCGTGGACGTGCGTTCGCCGGCGCCACGGGAAATTCCGCGGCTCGCATCTTTTGCCGGAAAAACGAAGCCGAACTTCTGGCGGTGGACGGCTGGTACCGCACTGCCGAGGAGATGGACGCCTCCTCGCGAGGAAGGCCGGTACAGGCCTTTCTCGAGGACGGCGCACTTTGCGTCGCACCGCTCAACTAACAACATTGGAGGCACAAATATGGGCAAGGTAGTGGTTGTCACATCCGGCAAAGGGGGTGTCGGCAAGACGACCTCGACGGCCGCTCTCGGCGCCGCGGTCGCGAAAACCGGCAAGCGGGTGGCTCTCGTCGATTTCGACGTCGGCCTGCGCAACCTCGATCTGATCATGGGTGCCGAGCGGCGCGTTGTTTTCGATATCGTCAACGTCATTCAGGGAACCGCCAAGCTTTCGCAGGCGCTGATCCGTGACAAGCGACTCGAAACGCTGTTCCTGCTGCCGGCCTCGCAAACGCGCGACAAGGATGCTCTCACCGAGGAAGGCGTCGCCGATGTCATCGACAAGCTGCGATCGGTTTTCGACTACGTCTTCTGCGACAGCCCAGCCGGCATAGAGCGGGGCGCGCAACTTGCCATGCGCTTTGCCGACGAGGCGGTAATCGTCACCAACCCGGAAGTGAGCTCGGTCCGCGATTCCGATCGCATCATCGGCCTGCTCGACTCTAGAACGATGAAAGCCGAGCAAGGTGAATCGATTGTCAAACACGTCCTCGTCACGCGCTACGATGCTGCGCGCGCTGCCCGCGGCGAGATGCTGAGCATCGATGACGTGCTCGAGATCCTGTCGACGCCCTTGCTGGGAATAATTCCCGAGAGCCAGGACGTGCTGCGCGCATCCAATGTGGGCGCGCCGGTTACGCTCAGCGAAAACACTAACCCCGCCGCACGCGCCTATATCGACGCGGCAAGAAGACTCGAGGGCGAGGACCTGCCGGTCATTCTGCCTTTCGAGCGGAGGGGCCTCCTCGACCGGCTGTTGGGAAGGAGGGCAGCATGAACCTGCTCGATATCTTCAAGCGCCGCGGCAGCGCGCCGGTGGCGCGCGAGCGCTTGCAACTGCTGTTGGCTTACGAGCGTCGAAGCCGCAACCAGCCCGATCTCGTCTCGGTGTTGCGCGAGGAGATCATGGCGGTGATCGCCCGGCATGTTCAGGTCGACCAGGATTTCCTGCAGGTGAGCATGGATCACGGCGAAACGACGTCGAGATTGGAGATCGACATCCAGATCCCCAACAAGGTCGCAATGCCCATGGCCGCGGCGTTCTAACCGAATCCTCCGGCCAGGGCTTGCGTCGGCTGCTGCCGAGGTTGCGGCGCCGTGGTTGGCGTGTTTGACCCGGTCGCCACCGGCAAGTCGCGCAATTCGAGGACAATAATCACTGCCTCACCAAAAACCCGCGGCCGTTTCCAGCCGCGGGGGGCCTTGGGAGGGGCCTTTCGAAACCCGTGATCAAATGTTGGCGAGCAATTCGTTGACGCGGCTTTCCATGTCGGCAAGGGCGGTGTCGACGTCCTTCTGGCCACTGATTGCTGCACTCATCTCTTCGCCGATAATGTCCTGGATCGCAAACTGACGCTGTATGGCGGACGGCAGCGGCCTGCCGAGATCGGCGACCGCAGAGATCGTGTTGCGATGCGGCAGGGCCTTGAAGGCGTCCGAGGTGATGACGGCCTTATAGGCCGGCAGGTGACCGGTGCGTGACCATTCGAAGTCGTTGTCGGCGAAGAACTTCAGGAATTTACCGATGGCCGCGATCTGTTCAGGCGTGCGGTCTTTCTGCGAAACGGCCCAGGTGTGGCCGTCGGCATATTGCGCATGGGCGCCGCCAAACAGCTGCGGATACGGATAGACCGCATAGCCGCCCTTGTTGAGCGCCGTACCCTTGGTCTCGGACTGGGCGTTGTAATCGCCGACCACCCAGGTGCCGTTAAGGTGGACGCCACCCTCGCCGGCAAGGAAGGCGTTTATCGAGCCGCCATAATCGAGATCCTTGGTGGTGTAGCCCTTCTCGAAGATCGCCTTGTACATCTCGACGACCTTCTTGGCTTCCGGCGTATTCAACTTCACGTGCTTCGGATCGGCAAAGAAATCGGAATCCTGCTGGAAAAGATAGGTGTAGAGGTTGCGTGTGTAGAGTGCAGTCTCATTGGTCAGGTTCTGAACGAAATAAGGCTTGCCCGTCTTCTGCTTGAACTGTTCGGCCTGGGCGAGCAGTTCCTCGGGCGACTTTGGAAAAATCGGCGTGCCGTCGGCATTGACGAGGCCGGCTTGTTTGAAAAGATCCATGTTGACGTGATAGAGCATCGTCCAGCTGTCGATCGGCAGGCCATAGACCTTGCCGTCTTTGGTGGCGCCATTGCGTGCCGCGTCGGTGAAGGCGTCGGGTGTCACGCCGACCGACTTCAAGAGATCGTCGAGCGGCATCAACAGGCCCTTCGACTGATAATCCGACAGTACGGATTCATGGATCGTGACGATGTCCGGAGCGTCGCCTGAAGCGAACTGCGCGGTCAGCTGATCATAGCCGGGCCATTCCACGGTGGTGACGTTGACATGGACATCGGGATTGTCGGCGTTGAACTTGTTGATTAGCGAGGTGATGATGCCGCATTCGCCAACGGCCTTGGTGGCATCGGTGTTGGTGCCGAAATCGGCATCGCAGGCGCCGAAAAAGCGCTGCACGCTCAGCTCCGTGGCCGCGAAGCTTGGACTTGCGAGCATCATTGCGCCCGCAGAGACTGCGGCAAACAGTATTTTCTTCAGTTTCATATCAGTTCCTCCTACTGAGTTTCCGCCGCTCCACCCTGGATTGGCTTTCGTGCTTCAATTGCTGCGCATTCCCCGGCCGTCAGGCAATCTTCGTTATCTCACCGCAGCGCCGGAGACCGCCGTGACGATGTATTTCTGGAAGAACAGGTAGACGATCAGGATCGGTGCACCGGCGAACACCGCCTGCGCCATCAGGAAGCCGATGCCTTCGGACTGGGCGAAGTTGGTCTGGGTCGAGGCCATGCCGACCGTCAGCGTGAACATGTCCTTCTTCGTCGCCGAAATCAGCGGCCAGAAGTAGTCGTTCCACGCGCCGAGAAAGGTGAAGATGCCGAGCGTCGCCTGCGCAGGCAGCGTGAGCGGCAGAAGCACCTTCCAGAAAATCCTGAGCCGGCTGGCGTTATCGAGCATGGCGGCTTCGTCCAGCTCCTTCGGGATGGCCTTGAAATACTGGGTCATCAGGAAGACGCCGAACGGAGCTGAAAGGCCCGGCAGGATGAGCCCTTGATAGGTGTTGTGGAACTTCAGCATGCTGAAGATCTGGTGACGGGCGACAAGCACGGCCTGTTCCGGGACCGCCAGGCCGAACAGCACGATCACGAACAGCACGTCTCGGCCGGGGAAATTCAGCCGTGCAAAGCCGTAGCCGGCGAGCGATGACAGGATCAACGTGCCGAGCGTCAATCCGCCCGAGACGATGATGCTGTTGCGCACCCAGATGAACACCGACGAGGTGCCGACGGTGTTGATGTAGTTCTTCAGCGTATAGGGTGCGTGAAACACCGAGTTCGGATCGGCCATCAGCTCCGTATTGTCCTTGAGTGATAGACCGACGACCCACAGAACCGGCGCGATCATGACGATCGAAAGCAGGATGACCAGGGCCAATAACAAATGGTCGCCAAATGCCCGGCCCTTGATGGAAGCTGCTGGGGCGCTCATGCCTGGTCTCCCCTGCTGCGTGTCACCAGGTACTGGGCCATGGCCGCGACCAGGATGAGGATGAACAGGATTTCCGATGCAGCGGCGCCCAGGCCGAGATCCCAGCGACGGAATGCGGTATCGTAGATGTAGAGCACGATCGGCTTGGTCAGATTGTTCGGACCGCCGCGCGTCATCAGCCAGGCCTGGCCGAACAGCTGGAATTGCAGCACGATCTGGATGATGATCACCAGGATGAAGGTCCGCTTGATCGACGGCAGCGTGATCGACCGCAGCGTCTGCCAGCGATTGGCATTGTCCAGCGCTGCCGCCTCGTAAATGTCCTGCGGGATCTGCTGGAGTGCTGAGAGAAAGAGCATCATCGGCAGGCCGATGCACCACCAGATGGTGGCAATGGCGATGCCGGCCATCGCCAGGCTGGGATCGGAAATGAAGGCCGGAGCCGTTGCGCCGAACCATCCGTAAATCGTCGACAACAGCCCGACATTCGGAATGAAGACGATGCGCCAGATCAGCGTGACGATGGTGACCGATAGCACCGACGAGGAAAAGAACAGCGTCCGCAAAACCGCGGCAGCGCGCGTGCGGCGGTTGAGGCAAAGCGCCAGGAAAAGGCCGATCAGCGCCAGCGTCGGCACCGTCAGAAGCACGAAATAGAAGGTGTTCCAGATCGATTGCAGGAAGACCTTGTCGTGATACAGCCTGGCGTAATTGCCGAGACCGACAAAATTTCCGGACGAGAACGTGTCGGCCTTGTGGAAACTCAGCCACATCCCCCAGAGCAGCGGGAAGAGCAGCAGCGTGGTGAAGAAGAACAAGAATGGCGCAACGAAAATGACGTTTCGCCATTGCGGCGAATAGATGTCGGCGGTAGGGGCTCTGACGCCGACAGCAGGTGTCGCGGTTGGGGACATCGCCAGCCGGTCAGCCATCTCAGGCCTCCCTCGCATGCCAGGCGCGGCCGGTCTCGTTGAACAGATGCGATTTCTGGCCGTCAAAGGCGAGCCCGATTCTGTCGCCGACGGCGACGCGGCTGTTGCCGGCATCCGAGCCGACGATCTGCTGGCCATCGCCCAGCCGCGCGTAGATCAGGGTGCGTTCGCCGAGCCGCTCGAGCACATCGACCACGCCGCCGGCATTGCCCTGTCCGGCGGCAACGATGCGCACGTCTTCAGAACGGATGCCGAAAGTGTACTTGCCATCGGTCAGTTGGCTGGAGGCGATCTCGGTCTGGACCGAGACGCCGTCCGCAAACCTGGCCGTGGCGTTCTCGCCGGATCTGTCAAGCGTCGCATCGACGAAGTTCATCGCCGGCGCGCCGACAAAACCCGCGACGAATTTGGTCGCCGGGCGTTCGTAGATCTCCATCGGGGTACCGATTTGGTCGATCTTGCGATTGTTCATGACGACGATGCGGTCGGCCAGCGTCATTGCCTCGACCTGGTCATGGGTGACGAAGATCATCGTCGATTGCAGCCGCTGGTGAAGCTGGGCAAGCTCGATGCGGGTGCGGGTGCGCAACGCCGCATCGAGATTGGAAAGCGGCTCGTCGAACAGAAAGGCCTTCGGCTCCTTGACGATCGCACGGCCGATGGCGACGCGCTGGCGCTGACCGCCGGAGAGCTGGCCCGGCTTGCGATCGAGCAGATGCGGCATTTCGAGGATGCGGGCGGCTTCGTTGATGCGCGCCTCGATGACCTTGCCTGGAACACCGATATTCGCAAGCCCGAAGGCCATGTTGTCGCGCACCGTCATGTGCGGATAAAGCGCATAGGACTGGAACACCATGGCAATGCCGCGCTTGCCCGGTGGCAGATGATCGATGCGCTCGTTGTTGATGGCAATCTCGCCGCTATCGACAGCTTCGAGCCCGGCAATCATTCGAAGAAGCGTCGATTTTCCGCAGCCGGACGGGCCCAGAAACACGATGAATTCGCGTGCCCTTATGGAGAGCGACAGATGATCCAGCACCGTCATGGCACCGAACTGCTTGCTCACGTTCCTGATCTCGATATCGGCCGTCACGTCGACGCTCCTCCTCAGCGTTTGCGCTTTCTCGATGATCCGCCTGAACTCAGAGCCTCAGGCGTATGACCTGGTAGGAATAGGCCGGCAGTGACAGGCTCAGCTTGCCGCTGGCGAGCGAGGCGTCCTGACCCTTCCTGGGGCCGACATTGCCAGGGTTTTCGGCCGAATTGACGGCTTTCAGATCGGCGTGTGCCATCACCTGGTGATCGACGATCTCCGCCGCGCCGAAGCCGGTGAGGTCGACCACTGTTTCGATTGCCTCGCTCGAATGGCGGTTGACTGCGAAGAAGGTGACGTGGCCGGTTTGCCTGTCGTGCACGCCGGCAACATCGACATAGGCGACGTCGCCCGCAACGCTGGATTTGTAGGTCGGGCTTTCCACCTTGAGATCCAGCGCATTGCCGCGACCATAGTTAGAAGCAAACAGATAGGGATAAAAAATCGTCTGCCGCCATGCCGGGCCATTCGGAACGGTCATGATCGGCGCGATGACATTGACCAGTTGTGCCAGGCAGGCGATCTTGACGACATCGGAACGGCGGATGAAGGTGTTGAGGATCAGGCCGACCTGCAGCACATCCTCGAAATTATAGATGTCTTCGAGCAACGGCGGGGCGAACGGCCAGCCGTTGCTGCCGCCGAGTATCTTCCTGTCCTGGTCCTTGGAATGGTACCAGACGTTCCATTCGTCGAACGAGATGTAGACCTGCTTGTTGGAGCGCTTCTTGGCCTTGATATACTCGATGACGCCGGCGACCGAGACAATGTAGTCGTCGAGCTTTTCGCTCATGGCGAGATAGTTCGGAGCGTCGTTGGCTTCGTTGTCGAAATACATGTGCAGCGAGATGTAGTCGACCTCGTTGTAGGTATGGTCGAGAACCGTCGCTTCCCATTCAGGGTAGGTCGGCATCTTGGCATTCGAAGAGCCGCAGACCACCAGCTCGAGTGACTTGGAGAAGGCGCGCATGGCCTTGGCCGTCTCATGCGCCAGCCGACCATACTCGTCCGCGGTCTTGTGGCCGATCTGCCAGGGGCCATCCATTTCATTGCCGAGGCACCAGAGCTTGACGTCGAACGGCTCCTTGCGGCCGTTGGCGATGCGCTTGTCGCTCCATTTGCTGCCGCCGGGATGGTTGGCGTACTCCAGCAGGTTGCGGGCTTCATCGAGGCCGCGCGAGCCGAGATTGACGGCAAGCATCATCTCGGTGTTGGCGGAGGTGCACCAATCGGCAAATTCATGCAGGCCGACTTCGTTGCTTTCCGACGTGTGCCACGCGAGGTCGAGGCGCACTGGACGCTGTTCCTTGGGGCCAATGCCGTCTTCCCAATTGTAGGCCGAGACGAAATTGCCGCCGGGGTAGCGGACGATCGGAACATTGAGTTCCCTGACGAGATCGATGACGTCCTGACGCATGCCGTTGGCATCCGCTGTCGGATGGCCGGGCTCATAGATGCCAGTGTAAACTGCCCGCCCCAGATGCTCGATGAAGGATCCGTAGAGCCTCGGATCGATTTCCGAGACAACATAGTGCGGATGAGCCGTAACGGCTGCCTTCATGCATTCCTCCCATCGATATCACAAACGATGATTTAAATCATCTTGCCCGATATCAAAGAGGAATTGGCAGCCCTTCGTCAAGCCAAAATAGCCAAATGTAGGACAATTAGACGAACGCTTTGGAACAGCAGAAAGCCAGATAGTTGAAATTGCTGCGTTATCTTCAGAACCCGGTTTCATGATATCAACCAGTTTTGATCCTGAGCAGGATGTCCTGATCGTAATTTCCAAAGCCCTTGCCGAAAATATTGATCCCGCCGGGGCGCTTGGCGTCGTCCTTGACGCCGATACGGACGCGGATTGAATGATGGCTCTTCAGATCGAGTGCGGCGAGCCCGGTTTCGGACATCCTGAGGCCGTCGACATAGGTGCCGTCATTGGCAATTCGCCAGTTCTTCAGCTTACCGTATTGCGAGCCCTTGAGCTTCCACCAGGAGGGCGTGAAGACGCCGCGCTTGTCGCCGAAATCCCCCGGCGACGTCCAGGTGCCGACATCGACGCCATTGATCGTCAGCGTGATGTCCGAGGGCCAATCGGCGCTGGTGCCCGGCACTTCCGAAGACAGTTCTATCGCAACTTCGAGTCCGGTGATCTCGGCATTGGCGAGCTTGGCATTGTTGGGGAACTGGTATTCGACAAAACCGCGCGTGAACCATAGCAGACCGGCTTTCATGCGGTCCGGATCGAGGAAAGTGTTCGGCACATCGAGTAGACCGATGATGCCGTCCGGCGAACAAAGGCCGCAGGGCGCGGTAACCTCGAAGCCGGTATAAAGCCCGATCGGCATCGACACTTCGATCGCGTCGTTCTTGACCGCACGATATTCGCTCTTGAACACGACGAGCACTTCTTCCGCCGTCGGATAACAGATTTTCTGACTGCCTTTCTTCGCTTTCAGGTTCTCGGTGCGGATCAGCCCCGCATCCTCCAGCACCTGGATGTTAGTCGAGACGGTCGACTGCGGAAGCGACAGCACGGCGGCGATTTCGTTGACATTCATCGGCCCCTTCTCATGCAGCAGTTTCAGCATCGAGACCCGCGCCGAGGAGGCAAGCCCCTTGAGCACGGCAATGCCTTCCTCAGGTTCAATCACCAGAAAATTGCGACTCATGAAATTGCCCGGCCCATGTAAAATCCATATCCGAAATTACCCTGTATATCGGGATATCTGATTTAATCAATGTGCAGGCGGAACGTCGGGCAATTTGTTGAATCCGGCAGGGCGAGGGTCGCGCGGGGGCCCTGCACAGAATTTGTGCAGGAGCCATATGCAGAGTGGACACCTGAACGCCGATCGCCCAATCTAGTCCGGAGCCGAGCCCGGTGATGGCGGCTTGCACATAAAGCGGTTGGACGGGTCGTGACCAAAGGGTGGAAATTATACGATCAGCGACTGGCCTGGGTCCTCGTCGCGCCTGTGCTTTTACTGCTTACCCTGCTTCTGCTGCTGCCGATCGCGATGATGACGGTCTACACGTTTTTCACCTTCGTCACCGCGGGGGTGGAGTCGGCGGTGCTGACCTTCGACAACTGGAAGGAATTCCTCACCGACAGCTACTATCACGGTTTTCTTTGGAAGACCGTTCGCGTCGGCGCCATCACCGCTGTGATCTGCGCGATCCTTGGCTATTTCCCCGCCTATTTCATCTGGGCCACGACCTTCAGGCACAAATGGCTGTTGTTGCTGCTGCTCATTGTGCCGTTCTGGATCAGCTTCACCATCCGGACATTCTCGTGGATCCATATTCTCGGCGAACAGGGGCTGATCAACGTCGTGCTCATCGGGCTGGGGATTATCAACGAGCCGTTGCCGATGCTCTACACCGAGGGCGCCGTCATCATGGGGCTGCTGCATTTTCTGCTGCCCTATATGATCCTGAACGTCTATGTCAGCCTGGAAAGCATCGACCGCACGCTGATCGCCGCCGCCCGCTCGATGGGCTGTACCAGCGCGCAGGCGTTTCGCGAAGTGACCCTGCCGCTATCGATGCCGGGGCTGGGCGCCGGGCTGCTGCTCTGCTTCGTGCTGGCGGCCGGCTCATATGTGACGCCGCAGCTGCTCGGTGGCAGCCGCGATGCGCTGTTCGGCAACTTGATCTACGACACCATCATGGGGCAGCTCAATTGGCCGATGGGCGCCACGCTTTCCATCGTCCTGTTCGTCCTGCTCGGCGCGGCCGCGGCCGCCTATAGCCGCTATATGGGCCTATCGCAGATCATGAAGGGCCTCAGTGCATGAGAGCGGATCATCCCGATCGCGAAGGCAGATGGGCGTGGCGGCTGACCGGCGCGATCACGGTGTGCGTCTACGTCTTCATGTTTGCGCCGATCCTCGCCACGGTCGTGCTTTCCTTCAACGCCTCGATGTTCGGCGGCTTTCCCCTCACCGGCTTCAGCCTGCGATGGTACGAAAAGCTGCTCACCAACGAGCCGGTTCTCGACGCCTTCCGGACATCGATGTGGATTGCCCTGGTGACGGCAACGGTGACGACGCTGCTCGGCATCATGGCGGCATTGGCGCTGGTGCGCTTCGAGTTCCGTGGCAAGCAGGCGATCAACACGCTTGTCATTCTTCCCGCGCTGGTCCCCGAAACGATACTCGGCGTCGGCCTGCTGGTCATGATCAAAGCCGTCGACCAGCCGCGCAGCATGACGCTGCTGGTGCTCGGCCACATTCTGCTCACGCTCCCCTACGTGGTGCTGATCGTCCAGGCGCGCATGGTCGGCATAAAACGTTCCTATGAGGAGGCGGCGCTGTCGCTCGGGGCGCCGCGTGTCTCGACGTTCCGCGAAATCACGCTGCCGCTGCTCATTCCCGCAGTGCTTGCCAGTGTTCTGCT
This sequence comes from Mesorhizobium sp. M0018, assembly GCF_040323955.1. Classification (NCBI taxonomy): domain Bacteria; kingdom Pseudomonadati; phylum Pseudomonadota; class Alphaproteobacteria; order Hyphomicrobiales; family Phyllobacteriaceae; genus Mesorhizobium; species Mesorhizobium sp. M0018. The sequence goes on from NZ_JAMYVL010000016.1 coordinate 86,018, forward strand.
CGCTTTCACCATTTCGTTCGACAACACCTCGGCCAGCCTGTTCTGGCGGCCGGCGGGCGTCGAGACCATGCCGACGCAAATCCTTTCGATGCTGAAGATCTCGATCAGCCCCGAGGTGAACGCGCTCGGAACCGTCATGATCCTTTTGACGATCGGCATTCCCTTGGCTGGCGGGCTCATCCTGCAAAGCCTCACCTGGTTCAAGGCAAGCAAGTGAAGATGAAAATGGGAGAATGGAAATGAAACTGACAACCGCCAAACGACTGGAACGGCTCAACGAACGCTATGCCAATGGCGACATCAGCCGGCGATCATTCCTGACGCTGACGGCCGCCGCTGCCGCCGCCACCGGGCTTTCCATGCCTTGGATGGGACGGGCGCTGGCCGCGGTTTCGGAAGTGCGCTTCGACGGATGGGGCGGCGTGGTGCAGGAGGCGATCGATAAGTACGCGTTCCAGCCTTATACCGCCAAGTCCAAGGTCAAGGTCGTCCAGGGCACCTTTGGCGACGAGAACGAGATCATCACCAAGATCAAGACGTCGAAACCAGGCGACTTCCAGATCGTCCATTCTTCCGGCGTCAACTACTACATCAAATACGTCAATGGCGGTTTCAATTCGGAGATCAACGAGGCAAACATTCCGAACATGGCGAATGTCCTGACCGCCATGATCGAGCCGTTCCGCAAGATCACGCCGAAGCTGTCGGCAGTGCCATATGATTACGGCACCACCGGCATCGCCTACAACAACAAGGTCATCTCGCCGGAGGAAGCCAAGGAAAAGGGCGCCAACCTGCTTACCGACACGAAATATGCCGGCAAGATCGGCGGCTATGCCGATATGACGACGCGCGTCTGGTATGCGGCACTGCAGACGAAACAGGACCCCAACAACATCCAGGACATGGATGCGGTCTGGGCCAAGGTTCGCGAGACCCGCGACCTGGCCAAGAAGTTCTGGAGTTCCGGCGCGGAACTCATGGACCTCCTGTCGCGAAACGAGATCGTTGTCACCGACGCCTGGTCAGGACGTGTCGCCGCCCTGCAGCAGCAGGGCCAGCCGATCGGCTATCTCGACCCTGCCGGCTCATACGCGTGGATGGAGGACATGCTGGTCCTCAAGGGTTCGCCGATGGCCGAATGCGAGGAACTGATCAACTTCATGCTGGATCCTGCCACCTCGATCGCCGTCGCCGAGGGCCAGAACTATCCGCCATCGCTTGACCCCACCAAGGTGAAGCTGACCGACAAGATCGCGGCGCTTCCGGCCTTCGACCCGACTGGATCGATGAAATCGCTGACCTTCGCCGATCCGCTCTACTGGGCGAAGAACGAAGACGCCTGGACCAAGCAATGGGACAGGGTGTCGAAAGGTGCATGACGACAACAGCCACGACCAGCAGCCCCGGCCGGCTTCGGCCGGGGCTGATGGCGACCCGCTCGCCCAGAGCGAGCGGCAGCCGATAGGAAAGCCTGCGGTCGAGTTTCGCGACATCGATATTTTCTACGGCAAGTTCGCCGCTGTGCGCGATTTTTCACTGGCAATCCGCAAAGGTAGTTTCGTCACCTTGCTGGGGCCGTCCGGGTGCGGCAAAACGACGATCCTGCGCTCGATCGCGGGCCTGGTCGACATCTCCAGTGGCCAGATCTCGATCGGCGGAAAGCGGGTCGACGACATCCCGATCTATAAGCGCAACATTGGTCTGGTGTTCCAGAACTACGCGCTCTTTCCGCACAAGAACGTCTTCGACAACGTCGCATTCGGCCTGAAATACCGAAACGTGCCGAAACCGGAAATCGTGCGCCGGGTCAAGAAGGCGCTGGATATGGTGCGGCTGCCCGGCAGTGAGACAAAGCTGCCGTCACAGCTCTCGGGCGGCCAGCAGCAACGCATCGCACTGGCCCGCGCCATCGTCTTCGAGCCGGAAGTGCTGCTGCTGGACGAGCCCTTGTCGGCGCTCGACGCCAATATGCGCGAGGACATGCGCGTCGAGATCAAGAAAATCCAGAGGGAGACGGGCATCACTGCTATCTTCGTGACGCACGACCAGGAAGAAGCCTTGTCGATGTCCGACCACATCGTCGTGATGAACGCCGGCCTGATCGAGCAGATCGGCTCCCCCGCGCAGGTCTATGACCAGCCGGCCACCGCATTCGTCGCCAATTTCCTGGGCAAGGCCAACATGCTGCCCGGCAGCGTGACCGTGATGGACGGCAAGATGGCGACGATCGCGCTGGCCACCGGCCATATCGTAAAGGCGGCCGCGCCGAAGGCGCTCGAGACCGGCAGCGTGGTCACCGTCGTCGTTCGCCCGCAGAAGCTTACCGTCGGTACCGCCGGTGCTGCCAACAGGCTGGCGGGACGGATCGCCTCGACCTCCTATCTCGGCGGCAATGCGGTCTACGAGATCGACATCGGCGCCGGCACGCTGGTGCGCGCCAACACGTTGATCGACGGCCAGCCGCTGCGTGAAGGCGAAGCGGTCGATGTCTGCTTCGACCCGCTGGGCTGCGTGCTTCTCGACGCGCAAGGCTTACGCATCGCCTAGCGAGGCGGAACTGAGCCGTTCAGTCTTTCGCGTCACCCTTTGGCCCGAGAAACCGCGCATAGACCTCACCGACAATACCGCGCCGGAAAACCAGCACGCAGACCATGAAGGTCAGGCCGGTGGCGATGGTCACCGGAAAGTTCGAGGTGGCGAGCATGTTTTCCAGGCCGACGACCAGACTGGCGCCGATGATCGGCCCGGCCATGGTGCCGATGCCGCCGAGGAGCGTCATCAGGATCACCTCGCCCGACATCTGCCAGGTGACGTCGGTGAGCGTGGCAAACTGAAAAACGATCGCCTTGAGCGCGCCGGCCAGCCCGGCCAATGTTGCCGACATGACGAAAGCCGCCAGCTTGTAGTTGGCGACGGAATAGCCCAGCGAAATGGCCCGGCTCTCGTTTTCCCGGATAGAACGCAGGATCATGCCGAAAGGCGAGTTGATGATGCGCCAGATGGCGAACACGCCGATCAGGAAGACCGCCAGCACGAAATAATAGATGTTCATCGAGACGTTCAGGTCGAGCATTCCAAGCAGCCTGCCGCGCGGCACGCCCTGGATGCCGTCCTCACCTCCGGTGAACGGCGCCTGCACGCAGAAGAAGAAGAACATCTGCGACAGCGCCAGCGTGATCATGGCGAAATAGATGCCTTGCCGGCGGATGGCAAAGAAGCCCATCACAAGGCCGAGCAGCGCGGCACCTAGGACACCGAGCAGGATGCCCGCTTCCGGTGGCCAGCCCCAGACCTTGACCGCGTATGCGGTGAAATAGGCCGCCCCGCCGAAGAATGTCGCATGGCCGAAGGACAACAGCCCGGTGTAGCCGAGCAGAAGGTTGAACGCGCAGGCAAACAGCGCAAAGCACAGCATCTTCATCAGGAAGATCGGATAGACGAAGAAAGGCGCCACCAGCAGCGCCAGGATGCCGAGCCCGACCAGCGCCCATTCAAGCCGTGCCGAATTCTTGGCACGCGTCTCGCGAAGTGTCAGTTCGGCCATCTCAGGCATCCCTTCCGAACAGGCCGGCTGGCCGGACCAGAAGCACGATTGCCATGATGACGAAGACCACCAGATTGGAGGCTTCGGGATAGAAGACCTTGGTCAGGCCTTCGGCGAGGCCAAGCATGTAACCGGTGACGATCGCCCCAAGGATCGATCCCATGCCGCCGACCACGACGACGGCGAAGACGACGATGATGAGGTCAGATCCCATCAGCGGGCTCACCTGATAGATCGGCGCGGCGAGAACCCCTGCAAGTCCGGCAAGAGCGGCGCCGAGGCCGTAGGTGAGGGTCAGCAGCAACGGCACGTTGACGCCGAAAGCCTGCACCAGGCCGGGGTTCTCCGTCGCCGCGCGCAGATAGGAGCCCAGCCTGGTCTTCTCGATCAGCGCCCAGGTGCCGAAACAGACGATCATCGAGGCGACCACCACCCAGCCGCGATAATTGGGCAGGAACATGAAGCCGAGATTGGTTCCCCCGGAGAGCAGCGGCGGCACGGAATAAGGACTTCCCGATACGCCATAGTAGTAACGGAACACCCCTTCGAGCACGAGCGCGAGGCCAAAGGTGAAAAGCAGCCCGTAAAGCGGGTCGATGTCGTAAAGCCTCGACAGCGCCAGGCGCTCGACCACGACGCCGAAGCCGCCGACGATCAGCGGCGACAGGATCAGAGCCGGCCAGTAGCCGATGCCGAAGCGGGTGAGAAGCAGGTACCCGACGAAGGCGCCGAGCATATAGAGCGCGCCGTGGGCAAAATTGATGACGCGCAACAGGCCGAATATGACAGCCAGGCCCAGGCTCAACATTGCGTAGAACGAGCCGTTGATGAGGCCGACCAGCAATTGGCCGAGGAATGCCTGAACGGGTATCCCGAAGATCATCGTCATGGCGCCATCATACACCCAGCACTTCATGCAGCAGCGTCATGCGATCCGGCAGTTCGCCGACCGGAAAGCCCGCCACGACCTTGCCGTGCTCCATCAGGTAGAAACGGTCGGTGACGCGGCTGGCAAAGCGGAAATTCTGCTCGACCAGCAGGATCGTCATGCCGCGCTTTTTCATCGTCGCCAGCAGATCGCCGATGCGCTGCACAATGACCGGAGCCAGGCCCTCGGTCGGCTCATCGAGAAGCAGCATTTTCACGCCGGTTCTGAGCATGCGCGCGATCGCCAGCATCTGCTGCTCGCCGCCCGACAGCTTGGTGCCCGGGCTGTTGCGGCGCTCCTTCAGATTGGGGAAAAGATCGAATATTTCCTGCACGCTCATGCCGCCCTCGGCGACGATCGGCGGCAGAACCAGATTCTCGTCCACGGTCAGCGTCGCAAAGATGCCGCGTTCCTCTGGCACCAGGCCGATGCCTTGATGCGCGGTCCGGTGCAATGGCAGGCGCATCAGATCCTTGCCGTCGAAAAAAATCTGGCCGGTCCGCTGGCGGATCAGCCCGATAATGGCGCGCAATGTCGTAGTCTTGCCGACGCCGTTGCGGCCCAGCAACGTCACAGTTTCACCTGGAAAGACCTCAAGATCGACGCCGTGCAGCGCATGGCTCTCGCCATACCAGGCGTTGAGGCCGCGGACTGCGAGAAGCGGCGCGGCGTCACTCATCGGCGGTGCCCATATAGGCGATCCTCACCCGCTCGTCGCGGCTGACCGTGGAGTAGTCGCCGGCGGCAAGGATTTCGCCGCGCTGCATGACGGTTATCCAGTCGCAAAGATCGGCTACAACAGTCAGATTGTGCTCGACCATCAGCACCGCACGCTCCCTGGCGACCGAGCGGATGATGTCGGAAACCGTGCGCACATCCTCATGCCCCATGCCGGCCATCGGCTCGTCGAGCAGCAGCACTTTCGGGTCGAGCGCCAGCGTCGTGGCGATCTCGAGCACGCGTTTCCTGCCATAGGAGAGATCGGCGGCGGGCCTGTTCTTGGCATCGTCGAGGCCGACAGACCGTAAAAGCTCCTCGGCGCGCGGCGTCAACCGATCGAGCACAGACAGCGAGCGCCAGAACTGAACGCTGAGTCCGGCCCGTCGCTGCAATGCAACGCGCACATTGTCGAGCACGCTGAGATGCGGAAACACCGCCGAGATCTGGAACGAGCGCACCAGGCCCATCCGCGCGACCTTGGCCGGCGAGGTGCGGGTGATGTCGTGGCCGAGCAGTTCGATCCTGCCGCTGGTCGGCGGCAGGAACTTGGTGAGCAGGTTGAAGACGGTGGTCTTGCCAGCGCCGTTGGGTCCGATCAGCGCGTGGATATTGCCGTGGTAGAGGTCGAGATCGACATTCCTGACCGCAACAAAGCCGGCGAAGTCACGCCGCAAACCGCGGGCGGAAAGCACTACCCGCGGCCCATCCGGTCCAGGCGGCGCCATCGGTCCGCCAATCACTCGCCTGCCGTGGGACAGCCGCTCTCCTTGGGGCTCAGAAACGCCTCGTTACCGGGGATCGTGGCGAGCGGTTTGTAATAGTCCCACTCCTTGGTGCTCTCGCTCGGCGACTTGACCTGATAAAGATACATGTCGTGAACCATGTTGCCGTCGGCCTGCACTTTGCCGTTCGCCGTAAAGACATCGTTCACCGGCATCGCATGCAATTCCTTGGCGACCGCCTCGGTTCCATCGGTGCCGGCTTTGTCGATCGCCTTCAAATACTGGGTCACCGCTGAATAGGTGGCGGCCTGGATCATATTCGGCATGCGGTTGGTGCGCTTGAAGAAGCGCTGGGCGAACTCGCGACTCTTGTCGTCGCGATCCCAGTAGAAACCTTCGGTCAGCACCACGCCTTGCGCCGCCTCGAGACCGAGCCCATGCACCTCGGCCAGCGTGAACAGAAGTGCTGCAAGCCGCTGACCGCCCTGCACGATACCGAATTCGGCCGCTTGCTTGATCGAGTTGGAGGTGTCGAGGCCGGCATTCGCCAGGCCGATAACCTTGGCGCCCGACGATTGCGCCTGCAGCAGGAAGGATGAATAGTCGGTCGAGCCGAGCGGGTAACGCACCTCGCCAACCACCTTGCCGCCATGGCTCTCGACGAACTTTGCGGTCTGCTCCTTCAGCGAATAGCCGAATGCATAATCGACTGTGACGAAGAACCAGCTGTCGCCGCCTTGCTGGACGAGAGCGCCACCAGTCCCCACTGCCTGCGAATGCGTGTCGTAGGCCCAGTGGAAGCCATAGGGCGAGCACTGTTTACCGGTGAGTTCGGTGGTCGCGGCGCCGGTGACGATGTCAATTTTCTTCTTCTCCTTGGAAATTCCCTGGACGGCGAGCGCCACCGAGGAGGTGGTCAGTTCCATGATGGAATCGACCTGTTCGGTGTCATACCACTGCCGCGCAATGTTGGAGGCGATGTCCGGCTTGTTCTGGTGGTCGGCGCTGACGATCTCGATCGGCGAGCCTTGTACCTTGCCGCCGAAATCCTCGACCGCCATCTTGGCGGCCTCAACCGACCACTTGCCGCCGAAATCGGCATAGACGCCCGACTGGTCGTTGAGAATGCCGATCTTGATCTTGCCGTCGGAAATCTCGGCGGCTGCGGCAGGCATCGCGGTCGCTGCAAGAAGCGCGGCTGAGACCAGGTACGATATCTTCATTGGTGACTTCCTCCCTTATGGTCGACAACCGAGCAACATGTCGGCGGCAGCCTGCTGCAGCACGAAGAGTGGCCTCCCACATTCCGTCCTCGCCGGCGCAAAATCACGCAGCGCTGTACGGCCGCCGTCCTTCAAATCGTAGCATCGCTCGGCAACGCGAGAACAGTTACTTTAGTATTAGGCATCTGCGATGCCCGGCCGCCGAAGCGCAACATAGCGCCGGATCGTGCGGCGTCCAGATCGGCCTCTATTCTCGCCGAAGCAATGATTACGGCTGACGGTCCGGATATCGTTGAACGAGAATTCCCCTAGTCAACCGTCGGCTGGATGATGGCACGCGACCAGGCGGCCCTCGCCAATGCTTTGGAGAAGCGGGCGCTCGCTGCGGCAGATCGGGGTGGCAGCTGGGCAACGGGTGTGGAACCGGCACCCCGAGGGTGGGTTCATCGGGCTGGGCAGATCACCCTTGAGCACCAGCCGGCCGCGCCGCGCCCGGTCAATGCTGGGTATCGGCACGGCGGAACGCAGCGCCGCGGTGTAATGGTGTCTGGGCGCCGCAAAGACCTCGTCGGTCGGCCCGCTCTCCACGATCGACCCCAGATACATCACCGCCACACGGCTCGAGATTTGACGCACCACGGAAAGATCGTGGGCGATGAACACATAGGTCAGGTTGAACTCCTCGCGCAGGTCGGCGAGCAGATTGACGATCTGCGCCTGGATCGACACGTCGAGCGCCGAGACCGGCTCATCGGCCACGATCAGCCGTGGCCGCAGCGCCAGCGCGCGGGCGATGCCGATACGCTGGCGCTGGCCGCCGGAGAATTCGTGCGGGTAGCGCGATGCGTGCTGGGGCGACAAGTCGACCCGGCGCAGGAGCTCGGCCACGCGGTCCGCCATTTCCGATGCCGAGAGGCGTTCATGGATGCGGAACGGATCGGCCAGCAGATCGCCGACCCGCCGGCGCGGATTGAGCGAAGCGCTGGGATCCTGAAAGACCATCTGCATCTGCCGCCGCAACGGACGAAGCTGGCGCTGGGAGGCGTCGCTGATGTCGCGGCCCTCGAATTCCAGCGACCCCGAGCTGATTTCGGTCAGACGCACCAGACACCGGCCAAGCGTGGATTTGCCGCAACCGGACTCGCCGACGATGCCGAGGGTCTCCCCGGGCCAGATGTCGAGCGACACCCTATCAACCGCATGCACGGTCCGGCGCTGCGCCGGGAAGATCGAGCGGCCGACGCTATAGCGCTTCGACAGGTCGCCGGCACGAAGCAGCGGACGTTCGAGTGGCCTGGCATTCATCGTTGCATCTCCACCACGCCGCCAGGCCTCTGGGCAGCGAATTGTCTGCGCGTAGGCTCCGGCAACAGGCACGCGGCGCGATGGCTCTCGCCTTGCATGATCGGCAGTTGAACCAGACAGGCGTCGTGGCGAAAGGCGCAGCGGGGGCTGAAGGCGCAGCCTTTCGGCAGGTTGGAGAGCGACGGCGGAATTCCCGGAATGGCAGCGAGCCGGGCTGGACGTGGTCCCTCCATCGGCGGGATCGAGCCGAACAAGCCCCATGTGTAGGGATGCAGCGGCGCCCGGAACACGCTGCTCTTGCCGCCCTCCTCGACAAAGCGTCCGCCATACATAACCAGTACCCGGTCCGCGACTTCGGCGACGACGCCAAGATCATGCGTGACCAGGATCACAGCGGAACCGAACTGGTCGCGCAATCGTCCGATCAGTTCGAGGATCTGCGCCTGCACGGTAACATCGAGGGCTGTAGTCGGTTCATCCGCGACGAGCAGCGCCGGGTTGCACGAGAGCGCCATGGCAATCACCGCGCGCTGGCGCATACCGCCGGAAAGCTGGTGCGGGTAGCTGTCGATGACCCGATCCGGATTTGCGATGCCGACCGCATCCAGCAATTGCACGGCCCTCGCCCGTGCCGCTTTCGCCGACACCTTTTCATGCGCGCGGACCTGCTCGCCGATCTGGTTGCCGATCGTATGCACCGGGGTGAGCGCAGACATCGGATCCTGGAAGATCATCGCGATTTGGCGGCCGCGGATGGCATCGAGCGCACGCCGCTTGAGCCCGATCAGCTCCTGTCCCATGAAACGGATGGAACCGGAGACGATAGCGTTGGGGCTGTCGATCAACCCCATAATGGCGAGCAAGGTCTGGCTTTTGCCCGAACCGGATTCGCCGACCACACCGACGATCTCGCGCTGCTCGACGGAGAACGAAACACCTCCCACCGCCCGCACCAGGCCTTCGTCGCTGCGGAAGGAGACAGTGAGGTCCTTGACCACCAGAAGGGGAGCATCAGCCGACATTGCGCGCCCTCGGGTCGATTATGACGAAGACGACGTCGACGACGAAGTTTGCCATCACCACGAAGAAGGCGGCGTAAATCACCGTGGCCAGGATCATCGGCAGATCGAGGGTCTGCAGCGCCTCATACGTCAGTTTTCCGACACCCTGCAATCCGAAGACCACTTCGGTCAACAGCGCGCCGCCGCCGACCAAGGCACCGAAATCGAGGCCGAACATGGTGACGAATGCGACCAAAGAGGTCCTGAGGCCATGATGCAGCAGCACCCGGCGTTCGCCGATCCCCTTGGCCCGGGCGGTGCGGATGAAATCCTCCTGCATCATTTCGATCAGGCTTGCCCGCAGCACCCGGCCGTAGAGGCCGACATAAAGGGTTGCCAGCGTGAACCACGGAATGACGAGCGCCTTGAACCAGCCCCAGGGATTCTCGGTCAGGGGGATGTAGCCGAGCGGAGGAACCCAGGAAAACAGCCAGTTGTCGTGCCAGCGGCTTTGCGTCAGCAGGTTGGCGACCTCGCCCAGCCAGAAGACCGGGATCGACACACCTACCAGGCTCAGGATCATCAGCGCGCGATCAATGAATGTACCGCGCGTTGCGCCTGCGATCACACCGACGATCAATCCGCCGAGCACCCACAGCACTGCCGCGCCGCCGACCAGCGACAGCGTCACGGGAATGGCGCTTATCACGGTCGGAATGACGCGCTGCCCGCGATTGACGAAGGAGGTGAGATCGCGGCTGACGAAAAGCCGGTTCATCATCAGCCCATATTGCACCGGCAATGGCCGGTCGAGACCGAAATCGTGGCGCACCTGGATCAGCGTCTCTTGCGAAGCATTGCGGCCAGCAATGCGCGCCGATGGATCAGCGCCAGGCGTCGCAAAGAAGATCAGGAAAGCGACGACGCTGATACCGAACATAACCAGCACCATCTGGCCAAGCCGGAAGCCGAGCGCGGCAACCACTAGACGCCCCTCGGCGAGGATTTCGGATCGAGCGCGTCGCGCACGCCGTCGCCCAGAATGTTTAGAGCCAGCACCGTGATCACAATGGCTAGCCCCGGCGCCAGTGCCACGACCGGCCGCGAATAGAGCAGGCCCTGGCCGTCCTGGATGATCGTGCCCCAGCTGGCATCCGGCGGCTGCACGCCGATCGACAGGAACGACAGCGAGGATTCCGTCATCATGTTGAGCGCCAGGATCAACGGCACGAAAACGATGATGCGGGTCACCACATTGGGCATGATGTCGCGCAAAAGGATGCGCCAGGGCGATGCGCCAAGGCCGATCGCAGCGGTGACGAATTCGGCATGCATTAAGGTCAGGACATGGCCGCGGATCGGCCGCGCCACATAGGGCACATAGACGATGCCGATGATGAAGACCGGTAGCCACAGGCTGCCGGAGCGGATTTCGAACGGACCGATCTGGATACTCTGCGCAATCAGCACGATCGACAATGAAATTGCCAACAGGAAAATCGGAAAAGCCCAGAGCACGTCGAGAATGCGCGACAGGCCGATGTCGACGATGCCGCCGAAGAAGCCGGAAACGACCCCAAGGAATGTCGCGAGGACAAGGCACAGCACGGCTGCAGCACCCGAGATCAACAGCGAATCCCGTCCGCCGTAAAGCAGCCGCGCCGCGACGTCACGGCCCTGGTTGTCGGCACCCAGCATATAGGGTCCGATGCGCCAGGTCGGCCCGACCGGCGTCATGCCGAGGCCAAGGCCTTCGGTGGAGGGCTGCAGCACCGGCTGGGTCACCCCATCGACGACGATCTCGCCATTGAGATTGGTCACAAATGGATCGGTGCCGGAGACGTACCGCGCATAAAGCGGCGCCGCGAGCGAGGCGATCACGATGACGACGAGCACGGCGAAGGCAGATATTGCCGAACGATCGCCTTTCAGCTTGCGCCATGCGGTGCGCCACGGGCCATCGGTGGCCCGGCGAACCGGGATGGCAGGCTGGTCCGCAATGACATTGACCATGAACAGGATTGCCTGGGAAAAATCGCGGCCTGGAAGATGCGCTGATCCGCCGGAAAAGGAAATGCGACGGAGAGCCAGCGGCACTCCGTCGCATTGGCTCCGGTCGGCTATTCCACCCAGGACTGGCTGACAATCCAGTAGAATTGCGGGCTGAAGGTGAAGTTCTTCAGCCTGGAAGAGATCACATCGACGCGCTTTGGCGTGAACAGGACAGCGACCGGAGCCTTGTCCGTCACAGCCTTGTCGATGGCGGTCCAGAGTGTCGCGCCCTTGGCCGGATCGGCGATGGTGGCTGCCTCTGCCTCGTCCATCGATGCGTCGATCGACTTGTCGCAGAACCCCGAAATATTGACCGAGGCGTCGGAGCCCGGCGTAAACGAGGCACAGCTGAACAAGACCTGCAGGAAATTCGATGGCGCCGGGTAATCCTGGAACCATTGCGAGATCGAAATCTGCACCTTGTTATTGGTGTTCTGGATGTAGGTGAACTGTATGTTCTGCGAGATCGGCTTGACCGACGTCTTGTAGCCAAGCTGGTTGAGCACATCCTGCAGGTAGACGCCGATCGCTTTGGAGACCGTGGTGTCCTCGGTGATGATCGTCACCTCCTGACCTGCGGTTCCCGATTCAGCGACCAATTGCTTGGCCTTGTCCATATCCGGTGCTGACCACTTCTCGCCCGGATTGGCGGTGAACGGGCAATAGGCCACAAATGACGGGAAGCCCGGTGGCAGGATCTGGCAGGCCGGTTGCGCCAGATTGCTGCCGCCGAACAGCTTGACCATCGCGGCGCGGTCGATCGCGAAGTTCACTGCCTGGCGAACGCGGATGTCGTTGAACGGCGCCAGATTGGTGTTCATCGGCGCGTACCACATCGCTGTCAGCGGATGAACCGTGACCTGCTTGGCATATTTGGTGCCGAGTTCGGCGAGACGGTCGGACGGCGGCGGGTCGAACATCCAGTCCGCCTGGCCGTTCTCGACAGCGGTCACCGCCGCCTCGTCGGTTAGGCCGAATTCGTAGTCGATCTCGTCCGGATATCCGGCCGGCTGCGCTTCCTTGCTCCATTCCTTGAAATGAGGGTTGCGCACAATCTTCATCAGCTTGTTGGGATCGTAGCTGGCGATCATGTAGGGTCCGGTGCCCGGGATCGGATCGGTGCCGGCGTCCTTCAGCGGCGCGCTCGCCGGCAGGATCGACGCGTGCGGAACAGCCAGCTTCTGCAGGAACTCGGCATCCGGCTGGACCAGATTGAAGGTAATGTTTCCGGCGGCGTCGTCGACTGACAGGCCACCTTCGAGGGTACACGTCGCAGGCGTCTTCAAGCACGCATCCGCGCCGACGATGCCTTTGTAGAAGGTCCCGGCCGTCGGCCCGCTGATCTTGAAGATGCGTTGGAACGAAGCCACCACGTCCTTCGTGGTGACATCCGAGCCATCCGCGAATTTGATGCCCTTGCGCAGCTTGAAGACGTAGGTCTTGCCGCCGTTCTCGACCTGCGGGAGGCTTTCCGCCAGGTCCGCGACGACTTCGAAGCCGGTCTTGTCCCCGGCCTTCTTGTAGGTCACCAAGCCATCGTAGAGGACATAATTGATCTGGAAATACTGCAGCGTGTAGTTGATGTGCGGATCGGCGGTGCCTGCCGCGGCATTGGCCAGCAGTCGGAGTGTGCCGCCTGGCTTGCCCTCGGTGGCCAGGGCACTGTTTGCCGGCGACATCATGGACACGCCGAGCAGAGCCAGGCAGGGCATCAACGCTGCAAATGCTTTTTGGGGTCGCATATTTGTTCCCTCATGGAGGCGTCTCGGCTTTTGCCGCGCTGAGCCCGGTCGATCGACCATTGCGCGGCTGAAACAGTCTGGGTTTGCGAACGGTGTCCGCTACTTGGCCCAATCGCAAAAGACTACGGCGAGCGAAGCCGGACGGGATAGCTATTAAGATAGATAGGGTCGGACAGGCTTATCCCCGCCTATTTGTTGAGCAGCCGGCCGACATGGCTATTTGACAAGCAATCATCAGCGGGTAAGCTTGCCCGATGCAAAGCCTTCCAGGCGATCTAGAGAGCCGGTTCCAAACCGGAATGAGCATCGACGCTGCCATGGCGGTGGCAACGGAGGTGCTGGAGCCTATCGGTTTCACCGCATTCATCTACGACTATACGCCCGTGCCGGTCAGTCACAAGGGCGAGCTTATCACGCCCTCGTTGATGGCTCTGCGCAACGTGCCGCGCGACATGCAGGATCTCTGGTGCAAGGGCGGATATTATCAGCTTGACCCGGTGCAGGAGGCCGCGCTCACCGTATCGAGACCGTTTCTCTGGTCGCACAGCGGCGTTCAGAGCACCGTCATGCAGCGCGTGCTCCAGTCCAAGCACGATCCTGTGGTCAGCTATTTGCTTGACACCAGGATGACCTGCGGCGTCACCGTACCCATTCGCCTTGCCGGCGGCGATCTCGCCACCTTCACTGCGATCCGTGCCGATCCGGAGGCCGGGTTCGAGCTCGAAGCCAGACCCTTGATCGCCGAGATCGGAGATCTGGGTCATCTGCTGCATGACTCCGCCTACGCCGGTTTCGACGCCGGAATCCGCACCTGCCAACATGTCCATCTGACGTCGCGCGAACGTCAGTGCCTGCGCCTGGCCGCTGCCGGACTGACGGCCAAGCAGGTTGCGCGTGAGATTGGCCGCGCGGTGCCTACCGCAACGCTGCACCTCAACGCGGCGACGCGAAAGCTTGGCGCGCGCAACCGCTTCCATGCCATCGCGCTCGCCGCCCATTACCGGCTGCTCGAACCGGAGCATTGAGGCTCGCGACCTGCGGGCGATCGGCCTTGCCTCGGGCGAACCCATAACCGGCGAACCTATAAATAGTGCTAGCTGTAAATGCGCTGGGCCGCTTAGTACCGTCGGCCGCAAACAAGGCTTGGGAGGGGTGCACCAAAGTGGCTCCTGCCGCGCCATGATGCGGAGCTTGGACTGTGACGGCACATGCGATCACCGAAGGATTTAGCGACTACAAGGGCTATCGCACCTGGTACCGTGTGACCGGGGACATCGGGTCGGGCAAGCTGCCCCTGGTCGTCGCTCATGGTGGACCGGGCTGCACCCACGACTATGTGGACTCATTCAAGGAGCTTGCCGGAACCGGGCGAGCCGTCATCCACTACGATCAGATCGGCAACGGCAAATCGACCCATCTGCCGGACAAGGGCGGCGACTTCTGGACCGTCGATTTCTTCCTGGGCGAACTCGATGCGTTGCTCGCCCATCTCAGCATTGCCGGCCATTATGCACTGCTCGGCCAGTCCTGGGGCGGCATACTCTCGGCCGAGCACGCCGTGCGCCGCCCTGAGGGGCTCAAGGCATTGATCCTGGCCAATTCGCTGGCCTCGATGGCGCTGTGGGTGGAAGGAGCCCGGCAATTGCGCGCCGAGTTGCCAGCCGATGTGCAAAGTGCGCTCGACCGGCACGAAGCGGCGGGAACCACCGATCACCCCGGATATGTTGCGGCGACGAAGGCTTTCTACGACCGTCATGTCTGTCGCGTCGTTCCGATGCCGCCAGAGGTCGCCCGGACATTTGCGGCAATCGAGGAAGATCCGACCGTCTATCACACCATGAACGGTCCCAATGAGTTCCACGTCATCGGCACGATGCGGAACTGGACCATCGTCGACCGCCTGCATCGGATCGAGGCGCCGACCCTGGTTTTCCGCGGCTTCTACGACGAAGCGACCGAGGCCTGCGTCCAGCCCTTTCTGGATCTTATCCCGTACGTTGAAGGCCTGGTCTTCCCGAATTCCAGCCACATGCCGCATGTGGAGGAAAAGCACGACTGCCTCAGCGCCGTCGGGCGCTTCCTGGCCAAATACGATTGACGTTCCAGCACCAGGCCTTCTGTTCCAACGGATCGTCGACACGACGCAGTCGTCGTGAGGCACATTCAGAAAACCTCGAACCGTCGTCCCATTTCTCCGCCGACGCATATTGTTATGCCTCGGTGATGGCGACGCCACGCTATGTGGATGTCCCGCAAAGGCCTGCAGGGTCGTCCGATGAGGCCAAATCACGGGCAGAATGCCAGATCACGGACAGCATACACGGACAGCATAAAGGAGCCCATTCGAGCGCCTTTTCCATTGCCCGCGGAGGCGGAGGCCTAAACGTTGCGGCGCAGATTGGCATGTCGCCGGCATGGCCGCAATCAGCCTGCCTTCCCCTGAACTGGCATCCCGTCGCTGAAAAACCTGACGGATACGGAGGACCAAGTTGCCGGTGGGTACGGAAAGTATCGGACCCAAAGTTTCGCCAAGCAGTTGCAACCGAATTCATTAGCCGGCGTTAAAGTGCGGGTGATCTAGCGGGGGCATGGGGAGGCTTTCATGCAGACGTATCTCGTCGAGCGTATGGACGGCGACGATGTTATCTCGGTGCGCGTTGTCAACGCGCCGAGTCCGTTCAGAGCCGCAGCCATGATGACGGACGGGCGTATTACCTTCCGAACGTGGGAAAAGGATTGGATCCGCGTGACCGACGAAAATCGGGGACAGATCTATGCATATTGTTTCGTCCCCGGCAGCTATTCCGATACCGAAGCATCGCCGGTATCGCGCGGGAGAACCGCCGAATAGGCAATATGCCTGAATAGCGGCAATTCCATCTTCGACCCCACCGTGGTCTTCGAGCCCGCCTTGGCATGTGTCCGTGTCATGCGCACCACAACAGCCAGCGAGCCCGGCATGATTGGTTCGGCCGGTGGCTTGCGAAACAGGCGAAGTGACTAACCAAGCGTCCTTGAGGAAGATCGGGGCATCATCAGAATGATCGATGAAAAGATTGGGGCGGGGGGCGATAAGTGACCCTAATCTTAGCGTAGGCAACTCATGTCTTCGGCATATTTGGGATCAGAAGTCGCGGATCAGGATCTAGCGGTGGATTGTCAGACAACGACCTCCGATAATTGGTCAAGTGTCCCACAATACGCACTGGATCAGGGTGGTCCCGTACTGCGTCCATTTCAAAGATTGGGCGTCGATTTTACCAACATTGCGGCCTTCGATCACCTGAGAAATGTCGTCCGCCAGTACCCCGACAAGCTTGCAATCAGCGACGGCGCCAATCGTCTGACCTATTCCCAGCTCCTCCGGTCAGTCGAGACGCTGTCCCACCAGATCGCGGCGGCCGTCCCAGACGGACAGGCGATAGGGATTCTTCAGGCCAACTCGGCCTGGTATCCCATTGCCATGCTGGCAAGCATGACGGCTGGGCGGCCTTCGGTGCCACTCAACGCGCGAGATCCTAGCTCGCGTATCCTTGAAATCGTGGCCGGGGCGCGGCTCTCAGCTGTCCTGGGCGAGGGCAATGTCCGACCCGATGGTTTGCCTCACCTGGTCAGTTGGATCGATGTGTCGACCAGTGCGGCCTCGCAGGCTGGGCAAGTGCCTCGTTCTTATTCCGTCTCGGTCGATGCGCCCGCCATCGTGCTTTATACGTCAGGGAGTACGGGCCGGCCCAAAGGCATCGTTAACAGCCAGCGCAGCTTGCTGTGCCGGGTCCAGCAATATGTCGATGCGTGCCACATCAACTCGGATGATGTTTTCCTGCCATTGACAGGACCGGCCACAATCGCCGGGTGCCGGGAGATTCTTGCTGCTCTTCTCACCGGCGCCACCTTGCATCTGGTCGAAGTCGAAGCGGTCGGCTTGCGCGCCGTTCAACGCCTGGTGCGATCCGAAGACGTGACAATCACCTATCTGGTGCCGGCACTGCTTCGCGCGCTTATGGCAGACGGACCTGCAGAAGCGTTCCATTCACTCAGAGTCGCCCGGATCGGTGGCGAGAAGGTGCCCTGGACCGACATCGCCCTGCTGCGCAAGGCCGTCTCCGATACGTGCCTTATCCAGATCGGTTATTCGTCAACCGAGACCACCGGCTCGCAATGGTTCCTGCCGCGAGACTGGCCAGAGCATGGAGATTCGGTTCCAGTTGGCTGGCTGCTGCCTGGAATCACCTTCGCAATTGTCGACGAAGCGGGCCGCCGTGTTCAACCGGGCCGCAGCGGAGAGCTTCTGATCAGGAGCCCGTATGTCCTGCTTGGCCATTGGGAGGACGGGGCGGTTGTGCCGGCAACATCAGACCCGCACGATCCAGGCCTTCGGATTTTCGCGACAGGTGACCTCGTTCGACTTGATGATCAAGGCCTACTGCACATCGTCGGTCGCAAGGGGCGCCAGGTAAAAATCAACGGTCGACGCGTCGAGCCTGCCGAACTCGAACGGGTGCTGCGTTGTGCACCCTCTGTCGCGGATGCCGTGGCAATCGTGACGGCCGCGAATGAGCTTGTCGCCTTTGCTGTTCCTCGGCGCTCGGCCGAAGCGACCTTTTCGGACGAGCTTCGCCAGCTTGTCAGGACCAATCTGCCGCCGCCGCTGCGTCCCTTGCGGTTGCACACGATCGCCGAGATTCCGCGTCTGCCGAGCGGCAAAGTCGACATCACGACACTTGCAGAGATGGATCTTTCAGCCAGAGAGACAGCGGCGACCGCGCGTCCGCTCGAGCCGCGAGGCAAGCTGACTGCGCAGCAGGTCGTTCAGCGGGCATGGACCAGCATTCTCAATACGCGCGTAGCGGCAGGACGCTGGGATGACGCCGGAGGAGATTCGCTAAAGCTGCTGCACTGCGTCATGGAAATCGAAAGCGCCATCGGGCAGGAACTCGGCCTTGAGGCCTTCACCGTCGGGATGAGCCTGGAGCAAATGGTCAAGGCGGTCGTGTCCGCCCAGGCAGGCGATCAAAGCGCGCGCGCCCAGAAGCACGACCCTCCCGTTCTTTTTCTGTTCCCGGGGTCCGTCGGCTATGGCCCGAGCCTTGCTGCCTTTGCAGCAGCGATGGGCAAGGTGACCCGTGTTGCCCCGATCAGGTATCCGGCCCTGGCTATGATACTGCGCGGACAAGACAGCCTCGCCGATATGGCCGACGCCGCCGTCGACCAGATCCGCCGCGCCCAACCCTCGGGCCATGTACGACTTCTCGGCCATTCGCTCGGCGGCGCTGTTGCCTTCGAAGTTGCGGCGCGGCTGCTGGCAGCGGGGCGAACCGTAAAGTTCCTCGGCATCCTCGACACCAGCCTCGTCGGGGAGCGAAGCGCCCGCTGGGAGACGTTTACGCGCACAGTCAATCGAATCCGAACCAACCGCGTGTCCGCTTACCGGATGGCTTGCCGCGCCCTCGCGAAAGTTGCCGTGGCAATGAAGCGTGAGGCACAACTGGTCCAGTTTCTCGACCGCTTCGCTCAAGGACAGTTCAACGCGACGAGCTTTAGAACCAAACTGGAACTGCAAGAGGTTTTGCGGGCGCGAGCTTTCTTCCAGTGGGTGGCAGAGCCAAAGCCGGCTCTGCCGATCACAGGCACCCTGTTCCGCTGTGCTCGACCCGGAATGCCTCTGGCAATCGGCTGGGATAACGTCTTCGCCCATCTGGACGTGATTCCGATCGTCGGCAGCCACATCGATCTGGTTGTAGAGCCTCACCTTACCACCAATCGTCCCCTTATCGAGAAAGCGGTGGCGAAAACCTATTCGCCAATCGAGTCTCGCAAACTGGAGTACAAGCCATCGACCTGATCTCATCATTCGGCAAAGACGCCCTGGTGCTCGACGCTGGCGCGGAAGTCGATCGCATCGTCCAGATCTTGCGCCAGCAGGTCCTTGGCACGCTGCGACGTCGAGGCGTGGTGGTCGGCCTCTCAGGCGGCATCGACAGCTCCGTCGTTGCGGCGTTGTGTGTTCGCGCCTTTGGGAAAGGCAAGGTCCTCGGGATATTCATGCCGGAGCGCCATTCCTCCGGCGACTCACTGAGGCTCGGCCGCATTGTCGCCGCACACCTTGGTATCGAAACGATCCTGGAGGATATGACGCCGGCCCTGGAAGCGATCGGCGCCTACAGACGACAGACCGAAGCAATCCAGACCGTCGTTCCCGAATATGGGGACGGCTGGAAATGCAAGCTGGTGCTCGCCTCGGTTCTCGAGAGCAACGGTCTCAACATCACGCGCCTCACGGTTCAGGACCCCGAGGGCAGGACCGACACAGTGCGCCTGCCGTCGGCAGCCTATCTGCAGATCGTCGCTGCAACCAACTACAAGCAGCGCCTGCGCAAGATGACCGAATATTACCATGCCGACCGCCTCAACTACGCGGTAGCGGGCACGCCGAACCGCCTGGAGTACGACCAGGGCTTCTTCGTCAAGCAGGGCGACGGAATTGCCGACCTGATGCCAATCGTCCACCTCTACAAGACCCAGGTCTACCAATTGGCCGAATATCTTGGGGTGGACGAAGAGGTCCGGCGCAGACCGCCCACCACGGACACCTTCTCGATGGCGCAGAGTCAGGAGGAGTTCTACTTCGCGCTTCCTTATTATCTGATGGATCTGTGCCTCTACGGCTTGAACCATGGGATCGCCGACGAAGACGTCGCTGAGGCAACCAGCCTCACGGTGATGCAGGTCCAGAAGGTTTTCAAGGATATCGACAGCAAGCGGCGCGTCGCACGTTATCTTCACGCGCGGCCGTTGGTGTCCTCTTCAATGGGCGAGGGCTAGGGCGATGTGCGGCATCGCCGGAATTGTGTCGCTGAGCGCCGCAGCGGCGCCCCCTTCCCGGGATGCGCTGATACGTATGGCGGGCGCGCTGGCGCATCGCGGCCCGGACGAGCGCGGCCTTTACCGGGACAGACGTGCGGGATTGGCGCATGCCCGCCTGTCCGTCATCGATCTCGCAAGCGGCCAGCAGCCACTCGCCGGCGCGGGCGACACGATGTGGATCGTCTTCAACGGCGAAATCTTCAATTACGTCGAGCTGCGACAAGATCTGGTCGCGCTCGGTTATCGCTTCCGCACACGCAGCGACACCGAGGTCATCGTCCATGCCTATCATGCCTGGGGCGAGGCCGCCTTCGAGCGAATGAATGGGCAGTGGGCAGTCGCCATCTGGGACTCCGTGGCAGGTCGTCTCGTCTTGTCTCGGGATCGGTTCGGCATCTGCCCGCTGCACTTTTGCGAGCATGGCGGGCGGCTTTACTTCGCCAGCGAGGTGAAGGCCATTTTCGCGGCCGATGCGGATATACCCCGCGCCTTCGATCCAGCCGGCATCGATCAGACTTTCACACTCTGGACTGTCGCGCCGCCACAAGGCGTGTTTGGAGGAGTAAGCGAACTCACGCCGGGGCATGTCCGCATTTATGACAGCGGCGTCGTCCGGGAGCGGGCTTTTTGGAAGCCTGACTATCCAGAGGTTGACGGACCCGGCGATGATGAATTCACCGGCTCGCTTGATGACGCGGTGGAGGAAGTGCGCAGCGCCCTGGAAGCCGCGACGGCGCTCAGGATAGTACGCGCCGACGTGCCGGTCGGCTGCTATTTGTCCGGCGGGCTCGACAGCTCGCTGGTCGCCACGCTGGGGAGACGCTTCGCGGGCGAGCGCTTCCAGACTTTCTCGCTACGTTTTGCCGACGCCGAGTATGATGAGACGCATTTCCAGCGCTTGGTTGCCGGCGTGGCCGGCAGTGACCATCATGAGGTGGTTGTTTCGCGCAGCGATATCGCTGGCATCTTCCCTGAGGTGATCTACCACACCGAGCGGCCAATCCTCAGGACCGCGCCGGCGCCGCTGTTCCTGCTCTCGAGACTGGTGCGCCAGCACGGCATCAAGGTCGTGCTTACCGGCGAAGGGGCCGACGAAATGTTCGCCGGCTACGATTTGTTCCGCGAGGGCAAGGTCCGCCGCTTCTGGGGACGCCAGCCCGCCTCGACGCGACGCTCGCGGCTGCTGGAGCGCCTCTATCCCTATCTCAGCCGCTCGCCGGTGCAGCAGCAGGCAATGGCACGCCAGTTCTTCGGGCGCGACATTCACGCCTGTGACGCCCCTGGTTTTGCGCATGGCACGCGCTGGCGTACCACAAGCGCCATCAAGCGGCTGTTTTCGGCAGACATGCGCGCCCAAACGGAGCGCCGCAACGCCGTGTCCGAGCTGCTTGCCCGCCTGCCGCCGGAGTTTTCGCGATGGGGCTCTCTTGCGCAGGACCAGTACATAGAGATTCAGACGCTGATGTCGGGATACCTGCTTTCCTCACAAGGGGACAGAATGCTGATGGCTCATTCCGTCGAGGGGCGCTTCCCGTTCCTCGATCATGAACTCGTGAGACTCGCGAATTCGCTTCCGGCCGCCTACAAGCTGCGCGTGCTCGATGAAAAGCATGTGCTGAAGCGCGTAGCGCAACCGATCGTGCCGTCGGAAATCGTCACCCGCAAGAAGCAGCCTTACCGGGCTCCCAACGCGCTTTGCTTTGTCGCAGATGGCGCTCCGGCCTACATTCGCGAAGCACTTTCGGAGGCGGCGCTGCGCGAAACGAACGTCTTCGATCCCAAGTCGGTTACCCGGCTCCTGAGCAAGTGCCAGGCCAGCGCCGGCGGCGGCGACCTGTCCAACTCCGACAATATGGCGCTGGTCGGAGTGCTGTCGACGCAGCTTCTCCATCGGCAATTTATCGCGAGCCGTCCAAGTGGGGCCCGCACGCTCAAGCTCAGCATCGATATCGACCGCGAACACCGCGAAGAGGTGCTCGCATGATGCATGGCGCCGTACCGCTCCTGCACGACTATCTCACCCACTCTGCCAGCCGGCTCGGCGAGAAGGTGGCCCTGGTGTGCGGCAATCAACGCGTCACTTATGGCGATCTCGATATGCGTTCGAACGCCATAGCGCACCATTTGACCGATGCCGGAATTGCGCGTGGCGATCGCGTGGTGGTCTTCGCCGACAACACTGTCGAGGCCGTCGTTGCGTTCTGGGCGGTGCTAAAGGCCAACGCCGTGGTGTGCATCGTCAATCCGCTCACCAAAAGCGACAAGCTTGATTATCTGCTCAACGATTGCCGCCCGACGGCACTGATCACCGACAAACACCTGCACTCGATTTTCAGGGAGCCGGCGCGGAATTGCCCATCGTTGCGCCGCATGATCGTCTCCGGGCCGATCGAACACAGCGACCTGCAAGAATTGCCGCATGCTGTGCGCTGGGACGCCGCGGTCGCGGCAGCCCGCAGCACGCCGCCCTGGCGCCGCTGCATCGACATCGATCTCGCTGCGATCATTTATACGTCCGGCTCGACGGGCGAGCCCAAGGGCGTGATGCTGACGCATCGAAACATGATCGCCGCGTGCGCCTCGATTTCCTCATACCTGGCGCTTGCCGAAGACGAGGTGATCCTCAATGTCCTGCCGCTCGCCTTCGACTACGGTCTTTACCAGATGATCATGGCATTCGGCGCGGGCGCCCGGCTGGTGCTTGAGCGCTCATTCGCCTTCCCGGCGCAGATCCTTGGGCTGATCAAGCAAGAAAGGGTGACGGGTTTTCCCGGCGTACCGACCATCTTCGCCGCACTCGGGGAGCTCAGGTCTCTCAGGGATCAGGATTTTTCGAGTATTCGCTACGTCACGAACACTGCGGCCGCCCTGCCGCTCAAGCACATTCTCCTGCTGCAGGAACTGTTTTCTGGCGCCCGCATCTATTCGATGTACGGCCTTACCGAATGCAAGCGCTGCACCTACCTGCCGCCGGAGGATCTGGAGCGAAAGCCGTCGAGCGTCGGGATCGCCATCCCCAATACGGAAATGTGGATTGTCGACGAGCATGACAGCCGGGTCGGCCCCGGCATCGTTGGTCAGCTCGTCATCCGCGGAGCGACGGTGATGAAGGGCTATTGGGGCAAACCGGAGGCGACAGCCAGGAAGCTCAAGCCCGGCCCGCTGCCGGGTGAGCAGGTCCTATACACCGGCGACTACTGCCGGATGGACGCCGAGGGCTACCTCTACTTCGTCGGTCGCGGCGACGAGATCATAAAATCGCGCGGAGAGAAGATAGCGCCGAAGGAGGTGGAAAACGTGTTGATGAACATTGCGGGCGTACGGGAAGCCGCGGTCATCGGCGTTCCGGACGAACTGCTCGGGCAAGCAGTGAAGGCATTTGTCGTGATGGAGCAGGGAAGCATGATCGGTGAAAAGCAGTTGCAGAAAGAGTGCCAGAGACGGCTGGAAAACTTCATGGTTCCGAAGTCCATCGTCATCGTACCCAGTCTGCCGATGACCGACACGGGTAAGCTCAAAAAAACGGCCCTGTCATGAGTCGGTACCAGGGCGAAGTTGATCAGCATTCATCTTTTGTACCGGAGGCGAAATAAATGTTATCTACCAAGGATAGAACCGATACCTGCAGCGAACAAATTCGCGCTTTCCTGGCCTCGAATTTCTATATAGCCGATCCCGAGAGCCTGGAGAGCGACACCTCGCTCCTCGACCAGGGCATCGTGGACTCGACGGGTGTGCTCGAGGTTATCGGCTTCATCGAGGAGACCTTCGGCATCACGGTCGAAGACAGCGAGCTGCTGCCGGAGAATCTCGATTCCATCGAGGGAATTGCGCAATACGTCATGCGCAAGAGAAACTGACGCAAGAGAAACTGATTTCCGAAATCTCGCGCAACTCTGTTTCAACTTCCCGGCCGTTTCTAGCCGCGACAGCGCGTCTACCTGCCGCGGCTGCGATGCTTACGCCTGCGCCCTCGTATGTCCCACAACCACCCTGACCTCACCGGCCTGGTTGGTGACTGCCCGGATACTCTCATAGGCCTTGGAACGCTCGAGCAAACTCATGACCTGCCGATCCTGGCCAAGCCCCACTTCGAAAAGCAGGATGCCTCCGCGCCGCAAATAGCGCGGCGCCTCCTTGAGCACCCGCATGTGGATGCTCAGGCCGTAGGGGCCGGCTGCGAATGCTTCACGCGGCTCGAGCTCGACCAGATGCGAACGGTCGCCCTCGAGCCGTTTTTCCGAAATGTAGGGCGGGTTGCAAACGATCACGTCGATCGTGCCGTCGAGCTCCAAGCCTGAGAAGGCGCTGAACAAGTCGCCCTGAAGCACCGTTACCCGGTCCTCGATTTTAAGATGGGTGACGTTGCGGCGCGCGACCTCCACGCATCCGTCGGTAAGATCGCTTGCCCACACGCGCGCGGTGGGAGCGTGGTGCGCGATGGCGCACGCCAGATTGCCCGCCCCACAGCACATGTCGACAACGCGAGGCACCGGCAGGTTCAGTTGGCTCAGGACATCGAGAGCGGCCTTGCCGAGCAGTTCCGTTTCCGGCCGAGGAACAAGCGCACCGGGCGAGACCAGCAACTGCAATCCCATGAAGGTGCTGCGCCCCCTGCCGTAGGCATCGGCAACATTGATCTCTTCGCTCACGACACTCGCCTCCCCGATTTAGCCGGCGTTGGTGGCCGACGTACCGATGAAGTGTATCTCAAAACCGTTTAACTCTCGATCGACAAAATCAAAACCCATCCGTCGCCAGACGCTTTGAAGCCTTGATGCTACAAAGATGATCATAAGCTTCTGCCGGGTGTCATGATTAGGAATATCTCCTTACCTGACCCGGTTATCCCCAGCCTGGCGAGCCAGTTGCCGAATTCTCAGCCTGGCGTCACGATTTTGCTACATTTTAATCAAAGAAGGCACGTATGTAAGCAATTCGTAATGTTCAGCAGCGGGGCGGGGCTGCTGCTTCCCGGAAGGTTAAAGTTTGTCCCTCATCGAAAGAATCGACGAGATTGCGCGGCAATTTCGCGTCAACGAGCGCACATCATGAAGTCGACCAAAGGGCGCTCGCTCGATCTCCGCTCCGCAATGTTCGGCTGTGTGCACGGCCTCGTCGGCGTAGGCGTTTTCTCGGCATTGATAAATATCCTCGCCTTGACCGGCTCCGTCTACATGCTCCAGGTCTATGACCGCGTGCTGCCTTCGCAGAGCGTGCCGACTCTTATCGGATTTACAGTCGGGATGCTGGGACTTTACGCGGCCTATGGGCTCCTCGATTTCGTGAGGCTTCGCCTGTTGGTCCGCATCGGCAGCCGCCTGCATAGAAATCTGCAGCAAAAAGCGTTCGCAGCCTCGCTTTCCCTGCCCCTCGTCGCCGGGCCGGATGCGAACCGGGTACATCCGCTTCGTGATCTGGACCAGCTACGTGGCTTTCTTTCCGGGCTCGGGCCGACAGTCTTGTTCGACGCTCCCTGGATACCATTTTATATGGTGGTCATCTATCTGCTGCACCCCGCGCTTGGCGTGCTGGCAACGCTCGGCGCATGTGCCGTTGTGTTTTTGACGGTGGTTGCCGAGATCATCGGCCGCAAACCAGCGGCTCGTGCATCTGAGACACTCGTAGCGCAGCGGCTTCTGGCCGACTCCGGCCGCCGCAACGCAGAGGTTGTTCAGGCGATGGGCCTTTCCGCCCCGCTTAGCCGGCGCTGGAACGAGGTCAGTCATCTTTATCTGAAGAACCAGGAACGGCTCTCCGACGTCGTCGGCGCAGCAAGCTCACTGTCGAAGACGCTCCGAATGGCCCTGCAATCATGTGTGCTGGGGCTTGGTGCCTACCTTGTGATCGGCGGCGAGGCCTCGCCCGGCGTGATCATTGCATCGTCCATATTGCTGGGCCGCTCGCTGGCACCGGTCGATGTGGCGATCGCAAACTGGAGAGGGTTTCTGGCAACCCGCAAAAGCTATTCCGAGCTGGCGGCAGCCCTGGATGCTTTTGATAGCCAGCAAGAGCCAATGGAACTGCCCGGCCCGAAGGCTGAGCTTGCGGTCGAGGAATTGACCGTCGCGCCACCAAGCCTGCAGAAGCCCACCATCTTCAATGTAAGCTTCCGCTTGGCGAGAGGCGCAGGGTTGGCGGTCGTCGGCCCGAGCGGCTCCGGCAAGACCACGCTCGTGCGCGCTTTGGTCGGCGCATGGAAGCCGCTTCGTGGCACGGTAAGATTGGACGGCGCCTCGCTCGATCAGTGGAACTCAGAACTGCTCGGCATTCATATTGGCTACCTGCCGCAGGACGTTGAGCTGTTCGACGGGACGATCGCCGACAACATTTCGAGGTTCGGCGGTAAAAGCGACGCAAAAGGCGTGCTGGCAGCTGCCAAGGCTGCGGGCGTGGACAAGATGATCATGCGTCTTCCGCAGGGTTTTCAAACACGCATCGGAGAAGGCGGCGCGGCCCTTTCGGCTGGGCAGAGGCAGCTCGTCGGGCTTGCCAGGGCACTTTACGGCGATCCATTCCTCGTCGTTCTTGACGAACCAAATTCCAATCTGGATGCAGACGGTGATGCTGCTTTGGCCGGCGCAATCCTGGCAGTGCGTCGGCGCGGCGGTATCGTGATCGTCGTTGCGCATCGCCCCTCCGCTCTCGTCAACATCGATCAGGTACTCGTCCTGTCGAACGGGATGCTCCATTCGTTCGGCTCGCGCGAAGACGTTCTGGCAAATGTGGTCCGGCCCTTCCCGCGCCCGGACAAGCCAAACATTGTCGTTCCGCTGCAGCACGGTGCAAGCGGGCATGCGTGAGGTATTGCTTAGTGTCTAACGTGACCATGTCGTCATATGCTGCGGTTGGCGGCGAAGGCCCGCCGACCGGGCAGAAGCCGCAGCCGGATGGGATTCGAGCCAATCTACCCTGGGGTACTCTGGTCCGGAGCCTAGCAGCACATTGTCGTTCCGCCGCACAAGGGTGCAGCCGGGCATATGCGAGGTATCGCTCTGCTGTTGCCGTGTCATACGTCGCAGCCGGTGGCGAAGGCCGTTCGTTGGAGACGAAGCCAGAGCCGGATGGCATCCGGGCCAATCTGCTCTTGGGCCTGGCAACCAGCTTGCTGTTGATCTTTGGCGGCGGGCTCTGGTTGGGATTGACCAAGATTGCCGGCGCGGTGATTGCGCCCGCAACCGTGGTGGTCGAAAGCAACATTAAAAAAGTCCAGCATCAAACCGGCGGCACCATCGGCGGAATCTTCGCTCAGGACGGCGATCATGTGAAGGCCGGCGATGTGTTGGTCAGGCTGGACAACACATTGACCCGAGCAAACCTGCAGATAGTCACCGAGGACCTCAATCGCGCCACCATTCGTCTGGCCCGACTGGAGGCCGAGCGCCAGGGTCTGCCGGAAATGCAGACCCCGCCCGACCTTCGCGCTCAAATGGGCGACCCGCAAGTGGCGGCACTTGTCAGTGGCGAGCGTGCCTTGTTTGAAAGCCGTGCTGCGGCGCTGGCTGGCCAGAAGGCACAATTACAAAGCCGCGCGAAGCAGCTGGAACGTCAGATCGATGGCCTCAAATCGCAGCAGTCTGCAACGGACGAGTCTCTGGATCTGCTGACCAAGAACCTTGCGGATGTCGAATCTCTCTACGCAAAGAAGTTGGTGTCCAAGGAGAGGTTGAGCAATGTCAGCCTGGACAAGACCCGGGCTCGCGGCGAATCGGGACGCCTTGTCGCAGCGATAGCAGAGGTCCAAGCTCACATCAGTGAAACGGACCTGCAGGTGCTTCAGCTCGACGAACAAATGCGGAGCGACGTGACCAACGAACTTCGCGAAACGGAAGCCAAGCAGACCGAGCTCAGTGAGCGCAAGGTGGTGGCCGAAGACGAACTCAGCAGGACAGACATTCGTGCCCCGCAATCGGGCACAGTACAAGAATCCTCGGTCCATACCGTAGGAGGCGTGATTGGCGCGGGAGAGGTGCTCATGATGATTGTGCCCGATTCCGACAACCTTGTCGTCGACGCTTCCATTCCTCCGTCGCGTATCGACGAGATTCATCCCGGACAGCAGGTGTCGATCCGCTTTCCAGCGTTCGACGCCGGCACCACACCTGCTTGCGAAGGCTCGGTCAAGCGCGTCTCAGCGGATCTGATCAAGGATCAGCAACGCCAGCTTTCCTTTTTTTCGGCGCGTATCGACGTCGAGAATGAAGCGACGTGCCTGACAGGAGAGAAAATCCTCAAACCGGGCATGCCCGCCGAAGTCCACATAAGAACCGACGAGCGCAGTGTCTGGTCCTACTTGATGAAGCCCCTCACCGACCAGTTTTCCAGAGCTTTCAGGCAGTAAAGCGGTTGCCACACTCAACCGACAGCGCGGCGGCCGATTGGATCGGGGCGCAGCCGATCTATCGGGTCGCCGCATTTTCGAGAGCGCTGCTGAATCTGACCTCGATCGTGTCTCCCGGCATGACCTCGGTGTCTTCTTGGGCAAGCTGTTTTCGCCATTCTTCGCCGACCTTGCGAATGATCGTGACCTCGGCCTGGATCGTTTCGCCGGCAACCGGCAACGGCAGAGCGGCCGCTCCCGTGGGCTGCAACTTCTGGCTGGCGGCGCGAAGTCTTGCGCCAACGTCGGCAAGACGCACGTTGGTATCCTTCAACTCAGTCAGCAGACCCATTCTTCTTTGGTTGACATTGCGTTCGTGCTGTCTGGTAAAATCGTCCTGCTGACGTCGTGCTCTCATAAGCTCAACCGACGTTTCGAGTGCCCGGCTGGAAGAAAGAACCAAAGCGCGCCGGACATCGGCAAGCCGGGTATTGGTTAGATTTCCGGACTCAAACGCTTTCCTTACGCGCGCCAGCTCGTCTTCGTCCGCCTTCACTCCATCCGCTTCGGCCTGCTCGCGCTTGAGCAGGGTCTCGGTTTGTGCAGCAGCATCCTTGCCACTTTTTTCGAGAAAGCCCTGCTCTTGCCGGAAGTTGTCCAACGAGAGCTTCAGCCCTTCCGCTTCAGCCTGCGCGATCGCCGACGCAAAACTTGCCGGCAAGGGAGATCCTTGTGGTGGCTGCATGTCGAAAGTCGGTTTGTCCTGAAGTTCGGCGCGGATGCGGGCGCTATGAAAATAATCTCTCGTATATTCCCCCCAAAGCGACTCGTAATCGCGCCGCAGATCCACCGGATCCGGGCCAACCTGGTTTGCCCGGGACCGCAAAAGGCTGAAACCGCCTGACACGGCAATCGCCTGCCGCACGGTCATCAGCGGGCGGTAGGCCTGCTGTCCGGGAGTGAGCACGTCGCCGGTCACATAGATCGGCCTGTACTCCGCAACCACGGCGGTCACGTCTGTCGGCTTGATGACGATCATTTGCTCCCGCCCATCAGGCAGACGCTGGTGGAATATCTTGGTCGGCAAGATCGTCTGCATGCGCGTTTGCAGTTCAGCCGGAGTTAAGCCCCCCACCGAAACCATCCCGACTTCGGGAAGCGCGATCGTGCCGTCCATCTGGACCACCGCACGTTGCGTTCGCTCCGGGATGGAGGCAATTCCAATCTCGACGGTGTCGCCGGCAGAAAGTCGATAGGCGACCCGCGGTTCCGCTGCAGCAGCCGTATTCATGGCAGCCAGCATACCGAACACGACAAGAAGCATTCGATCAACGAGGACCATTGGCGGCAATCTCCTTCTGGTTCGACCGCGGCTCTTCCGGCCAATCGAGACGGGTGACGAATTCGTAGACCGGCCCGCCAGGCACGCCCCAGTTGCTCGACCAGATTACCTGTGAGCCGTCGGGGGATGGCGAGGCATGGGTCTCGCTCCAGTAATCGGACGGGACGTTGTGAGTTTGCGTGACGCGTCGAACCTCCCCGCTGCCGTCGAGGCGAAGCGCGATCACCTCTCGCGCATATGGCGCCCAGTCGGGATTGGCAGATATCTCTTCCGGCTTGCCGCCATAGCTTACGAACACCCAACCGCGCCTGTCCAATGCCCGCAGGGATGCATGCTCGGCTTCGCCAAACTTCATAAGTGAGGTGACCTTTCCGTCGGCCAGCCTCCTTTTGATGACGTGATATTTGTCAGGGTCGGACTTGCTGATGCCCACGAAAACTTCGCTGCCATCTTTATCCACCGTCATATCGCCATGGCCGGGGCGATGATGGTCAGTCCACCTCTGCCGCAACGTCCCGTCGACGGAGAAAATAGCCCGCTGCTCTGTGTCCTCGTTCACATTCTGAAAGCACAGGATGTTCGCACCGAGCGGGGAGATCGAGCAGGCGCTGACGGTTCCGG
This sequence comes from Mesorhizobium sp. M0018, assembly GCF_040323955.1. Lineage (NCBI taxonomy): Bacteria > Pseudomonadati > Pseudomonadota > Alphaproteobacteria > Hyphomicrobiales > Phyllobacteriaceae > Mesorhizobium > Mesorhizobium sp. M0018. Next base: position 116,405 of record NZ_JAMYVL010000016.1, read on the forward strand.
CAAGCTGAGCAAGATCGATGTCCGGAAATTTCCGGCGCTGCTTGAGATCATAGGCAAATACAACCATCGCGCCATCCCCACGGATTGCGCGCACTGCTATGCGATCGCCGTCACGGCTGGGATTGCCTTTGGACGGCCCGAACTGAAGATAACGATAATTCGGTGAAACGAACAGGACGTCTTCGCGATTGGTCCGCGGCGCCCAGGTCGAAATTTTCCGGTCCTGAACGCAGATCATCAGATCGGCATTTTGCGGATGCCATTCGCATTCAGCCGATCGAGCACGACGGAAGAGCGGGACATAGGTCTGCCCGTCGAAAAAGCACATGCCATTGCAGCCGTTGGTGATGACGAGGAGAGTCTGGTCCGAATTCCAGGCCTGGGCGCTGGAATAACGGTGGCTGCAGAATTTTTTCTCGCATACGACTCCATTCCCAAGGGCCCCAGGCTTGGTAATGCGCATGAAAATTGTCCCGAAGGCTGGGTCGGTCGCGGGTTGGAGATAATCGGGCAAGTCCATCGTCACTGGCGCAACAAATTGTCTCGACGCGCTGCTTTGCCGACTGCCTGCCACGGTCAAATCCAACGACAAGGCAGCCGCAATCAACAGAGCCAATCCTCCCGGGCGAAAGCTCATGTCATGTAGCCCATCTCGTGTCGCACCCGGCCTTCGCTGAGGCGCCCTTGCCACCATCCGATGGTCCGCTCCAGGCCTTCGCGCAGGCTGGTCTGGGCACGCCATCCAGTCTTGCTTTCGAGGAGCGAAGAATCGGCCAGCAAGGCACGCACCTCGGAATTCTGCGGCCGCAGGCGGCGCTCGTCTCGGTGGATTGGTTTCTTGCAGCCACTCAACTCGATCACCAGATCCAATATGTCCGAGATCGTCACGGCGCGCTGGCTTCCGGCATTGTAGGCATGGCCAAATTCGAGCTCGGCGGAACCTGCGGTCAAAAACGCCGCCGCGGTGTCTTCCACGAAAGTAAGATCGCGGATCGGGCTTGTGTCTCCCACCATGATCGCCGGGCATTTCTTGTCGAGAGCCTGGCGTATAATGGTCGGTACTATGGCCCGCTCACTCTGGCGCGGGCCGTACGTATTGAAGGGCCGCATGATAACCACAGGGATGTCGAACGATCTGGCGTAGGACTCCGCCATCATGTCCGCGCCGATCTTGGATGCCGAATATGGTGACTGTCCCTGCAACGGGTGCGATTCGCTGATAGGCATTGTCAGCGCGGTGCCATAAACCTCGCTTGTCGAGGTGTGCACCACACGCTCCGTATCCCATTGGCGCGCCGCTTCGAGGACGTTGACCGTGCCCAGGATGTTCGTTTCTACATAGGACTGGGCCGCGGCGTACGAATATGGGATAGCTATCAGTGCGGCGAGATGAAACACGACCGCCTGGCCACGCACGATCCGGTTAAGGAAGGCGCTGTCACGAACATCGCCGCGGATGAGGTTCAACTGGCTTCGAATGGTGTCCGGCAAATCGTCCAGCCAGCCGTGGCTGTCGAAGGAATTGTAGAGAGCCAGCGCAGTGACGTCCGCGCCGCTACGGACGAGTGCTTCGGTGAGATGCGACCCGATGAATCCGTCGGCACCGGTAACCAGAACTTTCCTGCCCTTGTATGCCATGACCCAAGCGTTCCCCCTATGACGTGAGGCACTGACTTTGCAAATCCACGAGAGTGCGGGTGTTCCACCTGCTCTCAAGTTCCGATCGGCGACGGCGAAACCACCCCAAGCACCGCCAGCAAGCCGCGCACCATCCACACAACATCGGACCCGATCGTGCGCTGCGGATAATAGGAAAGGTCGAGCCTGGCTTTGGCAGGAAACAGAACCTGGCGATAGAACAGTAGCGGGTCCATCGATCGCGGATAGAAACGGGCTTCATGCCGGAAGAGAACCTGGGCTGGACCCAGCAAGCCTGGCTTGTATTGTAAAATGTCTTCGAAGCCCCCGCGAAAACAGTCGGCGAAGGCAAGGCTCTCCGGGCGTGGCCCGATGATTGCCATCTCGCCTCTGAAGACGTTCCAAAGCTGTGGCAGTTCGTCGAACTTGGTGACCGCGAGGAACCGTCCTATCGGCGTCATGCGGCTGTCATCGGCCATGGTCAGAGCCAAGCCACCGGGGTCACATTGCACGCTGAACTTGCGAAACTTGTACATGCGGAATGGGCGAGCACCGGCCCCGACGCGGGTCTGTGCGAAGAAGATGGGCCGACCGCCTTCCAGCAGCAGCGCCACGGCAATCAGCAGCATCAGCGGGGCGAAGACGATCGCAGCGGCTGCAGCAATGACGAGATCGATTGCTCGTCTCGCAGACCCATGGGCGGCGCTCGAGCCGTTAGGCCTGTGAATGGCTAGGTCCAGGGCATTCATGCGGCTGTTCCTGTCTGAGCGCAGTTATTGACCGCTGCGGCAAGAGCGACCACCACCGTTTCGACCAAAGGTGCGGTGATCTGCGGATGCAGCGGTACAGTCAGTTCGCGCTGGGCGAAATCTTCAGTGCGCGGTAAGTGAGTACCGGGAATGAGCTCACGATAGAGCGTCATCTGGTGCACCGGCGGGTAGTGGATAGTGGTTTGTATCCCTTGCCCGCGCAGTGCGTCGATGACGTCTTGCCTGTCGGCGTAACGTGGCAAAAGGATAGGCATGATGTGGTAGGCCGACGTCCGCGGCTCGTGGAACGGGATGGTCACGGCTGGGCAATGCTTCGCTATGAGACGACGATACAGCATGACCAGGATACGCCTGATCTCATTCCACTCCTGCAGATTTTGCAGCTGGACCAGTCCGATCGCAGCCCGCAATTCGTCCATGCGATAGTTGAATCCGAGCATGGTGACATCATACTGAGGGGTGCGGCTGTTCAGCCTTTGACGTGTCCCGGTGGTCATCCCATGTCCACGCGCCTGGCGGATTGTCTCGAGCAGACCGGCATCCCTGGCGATCACAGCCCCGCCTTCCGCCGTGGTCATGTTCTTGTTGCCGTAGAAGCTGAAGGCGGCCGCGGCACCAAATGTCCCCACCTCCTTCAAGCCCGGCGCATGCGCGGCGTCCTCGACGATGTGTAGCCCCCGGGCACGGGCGAACCTCTGCCATTGTTCCCGATCGGCGAGGTAGCCGGCGAAATGAACGAGAATGATTGCCTTGGTGCGGGCCGTGCATTTCGCTTCGGCTTCCACGATCGACATCAGCGGCACGTCGGCTGACTCGATGTCGACGAAAACCGGCGTCGCACCGACATAGAGGACCGCATTTGCGGTCGCCACGAACGTCAAGGATGGCACCAGCACCTCGTCGCCCGGTCCGATGCCAAGTGCGTGCAAAATGAGATGAAGCGCTGCGGTGCAAGAACTGACCGCGACGCAATCCTCCGCATCATGAACGTCGGCAAAAGCTTGTTCGAAGGCTCGTACCTGCTCCCCCATGGTCAGCCAGCCGCTGTCGATGACCCTGGTCAAAGCAGTCTTCTCCGGCACACCCAAGATCGGGGCACTGACCAAGAGCATCACAACCTCCTAGACTGATAACTGTGGGAACCGGGCTCGTGACTTCATCATCATCATGCAGCCGTCGCAGTGACCTCGATCGAGGCCGACTGGTCTTCCCAGGAAATGGTCTGTGCGTTCTGAAAATCGTCGACGCGCCCGATATCGAGCCAGAGACCCTCATGCTTGTACACGTGCACGGTTGTGCCGTTCTGCATCATCTGCAGCATCAGGTCGTCGAACCCAAAGGGTATGCCGGATGGGATAAACTGCAGAACATCCGGGTTCATGCAGTAAATTCCCATGCTGACCAGATGCGAAAGCGTCGGCTTCTCGCGAAAGACCTGCACGGTATTGTCGACTTCGTCGATGACGCCGAAATCCATCTTGATCAGGCGACAGGCTGTTGCGATTGTCACTGGATCGGTGTGCTTACGGTGCGCTGCTACAAATCGACTGAGGCTTAGATCCGTGAGGACATCGCCATTGAGAACGATGAATGGCTCCGTCAGTTCATCCCTGATCAAAGACAGTGGCCCGATGGTGCCAAGCGGCTCCATCTCCTGCGTATATCGAATTTTCAGGTTCCACTGCGAGCCATCTCCACACACGGTGCGGATCAAGTGGCCGAGATACCCGGTTGTAATATAAACTTCCTGAATGCCGTTGCGTCGCAACCATTTCAGAAGCATCTCGAGAACCGGCCGTGCGCCGATCGGCATGAGCGGCTTCGGCAAGACCGAAGTGAAGGGGCGGAGGCGTGTTCCCATTCCTCCACATTGAATAACCGCTTTCATCCTGGTCCTCCCTTGTTCATTCGGCCTGAACGCCATCGTCACGGGCCGGCTATCCTGCCCTGGTCAGCACCCGGGAAACGCGTTCTTGTCCCCTCAGAAGAACCGGTGAGATTTCCCGTAGAAGACCGGTGAGATTACTCCACTGTCCCCTGATCCGGACATTGCATCTGGATGGTATGTGGCCGTCAGGGTGGATGTCGTCGTGCATTCGAATGGTAACAATTCAGCCGTTTTGCTGTTCTATATCTTTAGGCCTATAGCACTGCTGAACGACCGGCCGGTCTGTCAGCTGTCCAAAAGGTCAGAACGTATGTTCGACGACGTTCGGCGGGTTTCGCTCACAAGGGGCAAAAAAAGAGGAGCGTTTCCCGTCATTTAAGATTATATTAGAAATCTGGCGTTTGCGGTGTTGGGGGTGCCGCAGCGTCGGCTGGATGAATCGACGAGTGGATGGCCACGATTTTCAGGCCATTACCGTTCAATCCATTCAGATAGGCGTTGGGGTAGTTCAATGTATCGAATCGTCATCGCCGACGATCACGGCTTGTATCGTCGCGGCTTGCGATTGGCACTGACCGCAGGCATTCCAGGTGTGGAGATCTTTGAAGCGTCCTGTTTCGACGCGGTGCTCAGTTTGCTGGCAGAGCAGTCGTTCGTGGATCTTGCGATCCTGGATCTGAATATGCCGGGCCTGTTCAATCAAGAAGTGCTCGGCGGGATCCTGTCTGCCTATCCGGACACGCGATTTGCGATCGTTTCCGGAAACGATTCACGCTCGGAAATACTCACAGCTCTGTCGATCGGGCTTCACGGCTACATCGTAAAATCGCAGACGGACGAAGAGGTTGTTTTGGCCGTCAATGAAATCCTCTCCGGCCGCATCTATGTTCCTGCACTTCTGTCACGCCCGGGAGCGACGCAAACAACCCACGCGCATACCCATTCCGACGACAAAGGCCCACAGAGGCGTACCGCTGGCGTCAACCTTGGCAGGCTGACTTCGAGGCAAAAGGAAGTCCTCAAGCTGATGGCGGAAGGCTATTCAAACAAGGAAATTGCGCGCGATCTGGAAATCGCGGAGGCGACCACGAAAATCCACGCTGCTGCGGTTCTGCGTGAATTGGGGGTACGCAATCGGACCGAGGCTGCCGTTATGCTGAAGACTTGGCTTTCGAGACATGCCAGCTAGAGCGCCGCGCGTCCTTTTGGACGTGCAAACGGCGTCGCAAGACTCCTCATGCATTTTACTGCATATCCCAAAGCCGCGGCGCAGCTTTGGGCCGACGACATTCTTGGAAGGAACCCTGCGCATCTCAAAGGCCGCTCAGCGCGACCCGCCTTTAGATATCTGCTTTCCGATTGGAGCACTGCACTACAATCCGATTTCCTTGCGTGACAGCCGCAGCGAATACCGCAACCCTTGGTCCGATATTTCCAGCCTGGGAGAGTGACCGACAAGCGGCGCTCCATCCACTCCGATTATCATGGAACCGAAGCCATGACGGACTACGCTCGAGGTCCGCCGCCGCCCCGATTCCACCCACTCGAACCCGATCTCGCTGCCTGTGTCTTCAGGTGCGAACGTCCAGCTTACGTCGATCCGGCCTTTTGGATCGCCAAGCGCTCCATACTTCATGGAATTGGTGGCAAGCTCGTGAACGATCATCGCAAAACTCTCGGCGGCGCCTCCCGACATCGTCACGGAAGGACCGCCGACCGATATGGCGCGTGTTCCCATATATGGTTGCAATTCTTGAGCAACGAGATCGTTTAGCGTCCCCGATACGCTGCCGTTGCGTGAAAGAAGCAGATGGGTTGCCTCAAGCGCGCGTATCCGGTCGATCAGCATTTCCTTGTATTTGGCAACATTGTTTCCAGGAGCATCGACCATTTTCACGAGCGCAGTGATCACCGCGAAAACGTTGCCGAACCTGTGGCGTTGTTCGAGCATAATGCGTTCCCGCTTCTTTGCCGCGGCGCGCAGCAGCGTGGTTTGTCGTCTCTCGCTCAGGTCGGCGGCCACTCCAAGCCGCTGTCCACCATCATCATGTCTTTCCTCCCTTCCGCGCAGCGCAACCCAGCGGATATGTCCGTCCGGTCGGCGGACGCGTATCTCGACATCGTAATTCGTGACCGATGGTGCGGCCTTTCTCGATGCCGCCAGCTTCGGCCAGTCCGCCGGATGAACGACAGCTGACAGCTCCTCCAAACTGCGGCTATTGGCCTGGGCCAGGCCGAGAATGTCCCAGAACGTGTCCGAGCCCGTGACTATCCCGTCTTTAAGGTCTATGCGCCACGTGGCCAAGCGTCCAGCAGACAGAGCGAGGTCCAGCCATTCCTTCTGGGCCCGAAGCGCTTCGTGAACAGCGCGTCGTTCCGAAATATCGTCGACCACCACGAAGATGCTCTCCGAGAGGCCACCCTCGGGCACGGACGAAGAAAGCGTTAGCCTGGCCCAGAATGCCGTACCGTCCTTTCGTGACAGACGCACCTCCGAAACGAACGAAGAAATGTCATTGCCCAGCCTCGCCAGCAATTGCGCCAAGGTATCCCGGTCGTTCGGATGGGCGAGCGTATCAAGCTGTAATTGGGCAAGCTCCTCCTCCCTGTACCCGGTCATCTCACAAAGGCGTCTGTTGGACTGCAGCAACTCACCTTTCTTGTTGGTGTTCGCGAATCCCATGGCAGCACGTTCGAAGGCCCAACGATAGCGGCTTTCGGTCGCCTCGACGGCAGCGAGCCTGGCCTCCGCGACTTCCAGCAACTCACGCAAGTCCTGCCGCAGACGATGGAAGGTCATGGCAATCACGCCACCCGAAACCAGAAGCAGGATTGCGCGTGCCCAGTCTCCACTTGAAATCTGATCGTGTCCTCGTGCCCACAGCCCGACAGCAACCATCAGAATGGTCGCAGCGAGCGCAGGTACGCGGTCTTCGAGATAAGCGATAATAATAATAGCCGGAATAAATTCCAGAAAACTTGCGCCTTGCCCAATATAGGCTGACGATTTTATTTCAAATATCAGTGTGGCAGCTAACACCGATGCAGACGCAATATGAGTTAGCAATCTGCCCGACGGGTTCGAATTCGACCTGCGCGACTGCGAGCTCATGGACACAGACTACAACCTTCTGACTAGCCCGTCGAGACTAGAGCAAAAAACGTACAGCTTAGTACCACTGCCGGATTGCCATACCGCTATCATAGCGCGCATTTTATCGGACGCAGCGGGGCCTAAGAGCTGCCTTAGAACTGTCGGATCATATTAAGTTTTCAAGGTGATGATGAACGTATTATCCGTCAGCGCATAGAAGACTATAATCCAGCTACACATAGAAGACTACATGAATCCCGAATACTTATTTCGGGCGTGTGAAACTTTGGGTTAGGGGTAGAAAATGAATCTGATCGATAGACAGGTCGATGCTTCTTCGAACAATCGGTATATTGTTACGAGGACCAAGTATGATTTTGAAGCGCGGAATACGCGGCCCTCTTCTGGTCACCTTCCCGATCGCGCATCGGATCCATTGGGCGCAAGGTTCGGCGAACCAAAAGGCCGCAGTCTGGAATCCATAACCGGCGTGCTTGATCGCATTGGCTGTGGCTATCTCGTGTTGAATCGCGAAAGAAAAGTAGTCGAGTGGAACGCAGCCGCCCAAACCACGCTTGAGCGCCAGGGCGAAGCGGCCGACACGGCGAGCGGACTTACGGCCGCCCTAAGGCGGCTGATCGCGAATGTTCCGGGCCAATTCCTGCCGGGCTCATTGTCTTGGGTGGTGATCCGCAGCAGGGGCGACCGACCGGTGATACTGAACGAGAACGGCGTTATCGCTCCCGACGGAACAAGCATTGTGGCGCTGCTGGATCGCGACAACAGGTCGGGGCCAAATCCTCGGACGCTGCAAAGAATGTTTGGCTTGACGAGCGCAGAAACGCACCTCGCCTTGCGCTTGGCCCAGGGCGACGCACCTTTGGAGATCGCTCGCAGCTGGCGTCTCAGCCGCACCACGATCCGTTCCCAGCTTGCCTCGCTGTTCGCCAAGACCGAAACAAAACGCCAGGCGGAACTGGTGGCCCTTCTTGGGCGTATTTCGGTCCTGCCGTAAGGGCCGCGCAGTTGTTGGGGTCTAGTTGGCGGCATCCACATGCGACGGGGCTTGGTCGACCGGTGCTGGAGGCCGTTCCAACCTAGCTTGGCAGGTCACGTTGCGCAGCGCGTGGCCGGCGCCTGCTCACCTGTGCCGACGCCGACGCCCCGGCACATAACATCCCGGCACAATTGGCCGGGATCTCGGAATAGGCAATTCGACACTGTCGAGTGACGTCGAAGGGGCAAAAAATTGGATCATGATTTAAACGGTGGTTCCGTTCTTTCTGCGGAAAATATGGAAACCGCCCGATCCCGGTCAGACCGCGCCGTGAAGGAACTCGTCCCGATAGGACCGATCGTCGTCACCGGTGCTGCAGGCTTCATTGGTTTTCACGTCGCCTTGCGGCTTTTGCGTCTGGGTGTCGAAGTCATCGGCGTCGACAATTTCACCCCCTACTACGATCCACGACTCAAGGAAGCGCGGTTTGCACGTCTCTGTGCCGAGCCGGGCTTCACTTCGATGCGAATTGATCTGGCGGATGCCGCCCGCGTTCAGTTGCTGTTCTCAGAATTTCGCCCCTCACACTTTGTCCATCTCGCGGCTCAGGCCGGCGTGCGTCATTCACTTGCTGACCCGCATTGCTATGTGCAATCGAACATAGTGGCGTTTCTCAACGTCCTTGAGGGCTGCCGGCACTTCGGCGTTAGTCATCTCGTCTACGCTTCGTCGAGCTCCGTCTACGGCTCAAATCGAACCACACCGTTTTCTGAGCATCACGGCGCAGACCATCCTGTCAGTCTGTACGCCGCAACCAAGCGTTCAAACGAATTCATGGCGCATTCATACAGTCATTTATTCTGCTTGCCCGTGACCGGACTACGCTTCTTCACCGTTTATGGCCCCTGGGGCAGGCCCGACATGGCAGTCTACATGTTCACGCGTTTGATTATCGAGGGGAAACCAATCGAAGTAGCCAATGCCGGCCGCGTGTGGCGAGACTTCACCTATATCGACGACGTCGCTGAGGGGGTGGTTCGAGCACTCGCTGCACCGCCGCGACCCGACCCGGGTTGGGATTTTCTTACCGCAGATCCCGCCACAAGTTCTGCACCGTACCGCGTCTATAATATTGGCAACGACCGGCCGGAGGAGATTAACCGGCTGATTTCGCTCATCGAGACCGCCCTTGGCTGCCGGGCGATTCGCGTGGAAGTGCCTCTACCACCGGGCGACGTTCTGGAGACTCGCGCCGACGTGAGTGATCTTCGTAACGCTGTCGGCTTCGCCCCGGCGACAACGCTCGAGGACGGAGTGCAACGCTTTGTCGAATGGTACCGGGACTTTCATGGAACGAACATCGCAGCCAGCACACAGCAACAAACGTTAATGCATGTGTAAGCCCACCGTGTAATCCGCGCCTTGTCGGAGCGACGAATCCGCGCGTCGGCCATCCTTGTCGCGGCTGCTGGTCTGGTCAAAAGATCCAGTTGGTACCGCATAACGTGACGACGACATTCCCGAGCATCGATGCCCGCGCGATCCCCGCAGAAATCAGTTCATCGCGGGCAAGTCCAACGAGCGGTCTCAATTTCAGAGCTGCAGTTGTGCCCCGCCCGGAGCACAAAGAATTCGCTACATCGCCGCTCCGCCGAACGATGTCATTCAGATGGATGATGGTGACGTTCAGGCCCCATCGTAAGCTCCGGTCAACCGCATTTTGCCTCCTCGGAATCGCGAGCTCATGTCCCAAAGCTACTTTCTGAGATCCAGGACGGTTCCTACGGTCGAGAAAATAATCACCCGTGTTCCTCCAAGCCCGATCGGCAGTATTCTGCGCGCGGCAGGAGGCGTTTCGGCCATGGCGATTGCCGGTCAGTTGACTCTCGTCGCCGCTATTCCCGTTTTGGCCCGGCTCTATTCCCCGGCAGATTTCGGGATCTTCACGATTTATCTTTCGATCGTAAACATCCTCGGCGCGATCGCAGCACTGCGTTTCGAGGCCTCTCTCTATGGTGTCAAGGACAATGCGCGGGCGTATGTGACTGTTAAGCTCATTCTCCTGGCTGTGTCGGTGACGAGTGTCCTCGCCTTTGCGGCAGGACTGCTGTGGGCGAGCATCGCTCCAGCGCGGGTCGGCCACCTCGCCTGGCTCGTTCCACTTGGGATGGCGGGCGCAGGTCTCGTCGAAGCCATGAACTGCTGGAGCCTGCGCGCAGGCCTGCTACGAGACTTCGCCCTCGGCCGCCTGATCTTGCCGGCGACCATGGCCCTGCTGCAATTGATTTTTGGGCTCGCCCATTTCGGAGGTGAGTCGATGGTGCATGCCCATATCCTGAGCCAATTTATTTTTATCGGACTCCTCGGCTCTCGGATTCTGAGCTGGAAGGACTTACACGGCGTCGCCCGAGCGCCGTGGCGTACCGTCTTTGCCGTCGCCAGGCGAGAATACAAGTTTCCGTTATTTGACATTCCCTCAGCTCTCGCGAGTTTCGCCATTATCAATCTTCCCGCAATACTCGTTGGTTCGCTGTTTGGCGCCGCTTTTGCGGGTTACCTGGGAGTGGCAGCGCGGCTGGTGACTGCGCCGGTCACGCTGATCGCCACCCCGCTCAGCAATGTTTTTGTCTCCGAGGCGAACAAAAACAGTGATCGCAGACATCTGCTCGGCACCGCACGCGGCCTCTTGATGCTTTCAGCCGGCCTCACTGCATTGCCAATATTGGCGCTTGGCCTGGCCGCGCCATATATTGTCGTCCCCCTGCTGGGCCCGCCCTGGGTTCCCGCCGCAGACATTATGACCGCGCTGGCGTTCATGGGGGCTGCGCAGGCGTTGGCGACGCCGCTTCAAGATGTCCCAGCTCTCCTGCGCCGGCAGGAGCTACGGCTTCTCGTCGATGGCGCGCGGACGGCGCTGGTGTTTGGTCCGCTTCTTGCCGGTGCTGAGGCAGGTTGGGAACCACTCAAGGTCATTTATCTGATGGCGGCCGGCGGCGGCGTCGGGTTTGCACTGAAAACGGCGGCCTCTCTGTATATTTTGAGCCATGCCATTAAACCAGCGGGAGCTGCCATACCAAAACAAGGTCATCATCTCGAGGGAAAAGCACCATGAAACAATCGCAGCTTGATCAGCTCCAAACGACCGCTGTGGTTGACCAACATCATCGCGCTGATGCTTCGCGACTGCGCCCTTTCATTTCAGTTGCAATCCCAACCTTTCGCCGACCGGACACGATCCGCCGGGCAATGGATAGCATTCTGAGTCAGAATTTTTCCAGTTGGGAGTTGGTCGTCAGCGACGACGAGGGCCGGGACGGACCGACCTGGGCAATCGTGGCCGAGTATGCGCGGACCGAGCCTCGCATCCGAATTGTCGAAAACTGCCGGGGCCGCGGTCAGGTAGAGAATACCAACAATGCCATGCTCGCTTGCGCCGGAAAATGGATCAAGCTGCTCCATGACGATGACTGGCTCGCTCCGGGCGCACTCAAGACCTTTGCCGAGGTTTCCACCAAGCATCCCTCAGCTGCATTCATGACCTGTGCAGCCAATATAATTGAGGACGATCGGATGAAATTCCGATTGCCACCGCAGGGGCGGCAACGAATTTCCGTCTACTCAAGCCAGCAATGCCTGACGGACCTCTATCTGGTCCGCACGACGCGGAGCCTTGGGATCATCCCATCGACGCTTTTGATCAACCGCGACGTCATTCACGCGGGTTGCCTGATGCGCGCCCATAATTCAATCCCAGCTGGAGTCGACCAGCTGTTCTTTGTCGATCTGGCCTGCCACGGAGACATGGTCGCGATAAACGATGGCTTGATCTTCTACGACGCGACGAACCACCCGAGCATCACTACAACCAAGAGTTTCGATGAGGTCGATCAGGTAACGCTTGCCGTCAAAGAGCTTAACTGGAACCTCATCGAGGATCGTAAACATCTTCCCTGCCCTGAGACTCTGTTACGGGCGCTGCGGGTTGCTCGTCTTCCCAGCAGATTCCACCAGCAACCCTGGCGGGCGACGATCCGAGATGCGATGCAAATTCTTCGCCCGTCAGTTATGAAAATAGCGAGCCAGCACATTCTTACTTACGTGTTCGCGATCCGCCCGAGACTGGGTCGATTGCGTAGCCTGAGACGATTTAGCTTCTGAGCATGGCGGCATCGTCGAGCGCGACGGCGGGCGGGCTGGGGCGCATCATATACCGTCGAAGGCGGCTTTCCTTCGGTCTGGCCTTTAGGGGTAAGCGAGATGACCATTTGTCCGGCGTGTGCCAGTGTATCAACCGCGAAATTGTTCGAAGTGACAGCAGATGAGGCCTCTCGACATTTCATCAATCCGCGTCAGGACCCCGATCGCTCTCGAAAATTAACAAGCCACCTGTCGGATCTCTGGGGCAGCAACACATGCGATATCCGCAAATGCGCAGATTGCGGATTCGGTTTTGCAGATCCCTTCGTCGCTGGCGGCGTTGAATTTTATAACTTAGCCTGGGCGTACCCTTCCTATCCGACCATGAAATGGGAATATTCAAGGACTCTCGAAGAGCTCGCGGGCCTGAAGACTGGCGGAAAAACTGCCCTCGAAGTGGGGTCTGGGTTCGGATATTTTCTCGATCGCATCAAGAATAAATTCTTCCATGTTTCCGACATCTCTGCGGTCGACTACAACGAAACGGCGAGGTCTGTACTGGCGTCGAAAGGCTTTAAGACCTATTCAGGCGATTTTCGGATGGACAGCTTCGATTCTATGAAAGAGTCCTTCGACTTTATTTTCATGTTTCAAGTCTTCGAGCATATGGACCAAGTGGACGACGTTTTTGCTCGATTGAAATATCTTCTGAAGGCGCAAGGATCTGCCTTTATCGCCGTGCCAAATGAAAACAGAACTTACTACATGGAGTCCCATGGCTCGCTCATAGACATGCCACCAAACCACATCGGCCGATGGACGAAAGAAGCCTTCGATGCCATATGTCAGCGGCACGGCTTGCAATTGAGCAAGTGCGAACGGGAGCCGTTCAATCTCGCCAAATTCCTGAAACAAGACATCGTCCACAGCTTTTTCCGAAAGGGAGAGAAACCAGGTAGCGTGAGTGAGTTCGTGCGCGCCCTGCCGCGAAGCAAAGCGCAACGGATTGCGCAAGGTTTGACTGCCCTTGCGATTTCACCATCGCGGTTGCCGGCATGGGCATACGCGATCAGGAATGCATCGACGATGGGGGGGAGCGCACTCTGGGCAAAGATCGACAAAGTCTCGTCACCTGCGCTACGGATTCATCGCCAAGCCAAGCAGCGATGAGCGGGTCCGCGTGAAGGGTGATTTCGACACCACTAGGCGCGCGGTGAATGCCAAGCAGACGAAGGACGGCGTCAGGCGCGTTGCCTCAGATGGGGGTCCGGAATTCATGAATGCCCGTCCGGCGGCTCCTGGCCGTAGGTTCCGTTGTGACACTTCGGACCCACGCTCCGGATGGATCTCTCCGCGACAACCCCAGCTACTGCCGGATGGCCCGCGCCCAGCAGCCGATCGGCGCAGCGCCTAGCGCGGTGATTTTCAACCAAGCGGGAAGTGCGCAACAACAAGAGCCGCGCTCGTCATGTCCTCTCCAGCAAGAGGTCAGCGCTGTCCCCGAACCGGTAACCAGCGTGCTTCCTGAGATTAACCTTCGTGAGAACGCTTGCGACGGGGACCGAAGCTGGTGCATCGCCCGCAAGCAGGTCCAGAACGCCTCGCGCGATGCTGCGTCGCGTTTTCGCCCAGCGAACGGCGAAAAGAACCACGTCACCCCAGCCTGTCAGGAGCCTGGCCTCTGGTCCCTCAAGCCCCAGCGGTCCATTTATGATGACGACCCGATAGATCGAGTGCAGTTCATCTTTGAAAGGGGAGCCGTCGACACTGGACAGCAAGGGCAGCAGATCCTCCGACGGTGCGAGCGCCATGAAGTCGATCCCGATCGCCGACATTCCTGCTATCGCATCGTGCAGTGCACAACGGTCACTCACATAGTCTCCGAAAAAATTGTGCGGCTTACGTGCGCTGAATTCCTTCACAAACTCGCCCGTAAGGCGGTGGTCCGTGCGGTCCAGATCAATGAAGAGTACTCGCCCTCCAAGTCTGGTGGCCGCCAAGGCCATGCTCCATGCGAGCTCGGTCTTGCCATCATCCTCACCGCAGGATGTTATCAAGATTATGTTCGAGTAATCCCTTGCCTGTTGGGGCGCCGCGGCGACAAGCAGGGACGTCACGGCGCGGCTGTATCTGCACCCCTGCTGGCCTGAAACCAGCTGCTGCAGTCGCTTCGCGTGCATTGTGGGAGCCTGGGGTATTAGCCCGAGGCACGGAACCTTGAGCGCTGCTTCAGCTTCGGCCTCTCCGCGCAATGTGCGATCGAAGCGTTGGCGGACAAGTATGAAAATCCCTCCAATCAGGCCAAACACGACCATGCCAGGCGGAATAAGAAAAATTGGCGAAAGAGTCGTTGGATTGGTAGGGGGCCACGCCGCTGAGAGAAGCCTGACTCCGGGGGATGGACTTGCAATACGCCGCATCAAGTCCTGTTGCCGGGTCAAAAGGTCGTTGTAGCGCTGCGTCAGGATGCTGACCTGCGGCTCGAGTGCACGCAGTCCGGAAAGCCGGCCGGCTGTATCGGCCACAACCGCATCTAGGACATCCTTACGCTTTTGCAGCGCCGCAATCTGGGAGCGATAGATGTTTGCCTCAGCAGCGACGCGGGCGATTTCTTGTTCGATCTCACGATCGATCGCATTTGTGACATTCTCATCTGCCGTGCCGTTGGCCTGGCCTGCCAAGAGATCGGCCAGCAAGGGTGATCCGATGGCTTCGGCTACCGAGGCAACGGGCGCGCCCCCCTTTCGCAAGTCCTGAATGTGTTGGAGTCGAGATTCCGTTGCGGAGAGGTCCGCTTTCGACAAGGAAATTTGCTGAGTGAGTTCGGCTGTCTCCTTGGCAGCATTGTCCGCCGCACCTTGATCGACCGCGCCATGGCTCAACCGATATCTCTCCAGACGATCGGTCGCTTCTGCCAGACTGCTTTGTATAGTCGGCAGCCCGGAGACTATCGAGTCGAGTTCCAGCCTGTCCGACGCTTGGCTTTTCCTTGCCAGATCGCCAATATACACTTCGACGAACGTGTTGGCGATCAGAGCGGCTCGCGCCGGATCGTGATCGGTGAAGCCGACACTGATAACTCTCGATCGCAGCTCCTGGCCGATCCTCATACCTTCACGCAGCACCTTGAGTTCAGCCGCATCTGGCTCCGCCGGCGTGCTTCGCGGCCAAATTTTGGCCAGCAAATCGGCTGGAACCGAGCGCAAATTCAGCGGCTTGACGCCAACAGGCTTCGGAGGATGGTTTCCGGTTCGAGCACCAGCCTGTTTAGCACCATTGGCAGCATCCGTTTTGCGCAGCGCTGCCACTACGCTTCGCAGGTGGCTTTGCGATGAGAGCATGGTGATATGGTCGTCAATGCTGGAATCCAGCTGATCCTGAGCAGAGATCAAGCCGCCGGCAGGGGCTGCTCTACTAGGTGCGTCGACGATTACCTGCGTGGTGGCCTCGTATAGGGCAGGCCGTGCAAGCCCTCCAAGCGCGGCCAAGACACCGCCTGCGACGACCATGGCCAGGAGGAACCACTTTTTTCTTGAGAGGGTAACGAGGAGCTGATGGAGCGGGGTTTGCGTGTCCATATGCTCACGCAACGGCCGTTTCATGCGCGGAGTGATTTCGCGCGCAGGCAAGTGCATTTCGGTAACGTGCGGAAGGTGGATGCGGCTAACTATGGACCCTTCCATCTTAATCTCCTGTAAGTTCGGGCACGCGAGAACCCGTTGCTGGCGGCGATGGCCGCCTTGCCTCGTTGTGCCAGGCCTGGAACATCAAAGCCGGCCACAATTCGCGAGAATGGTCGTGCCTGCCATCGACGTGACCGCGCCAGCACGCATCCACCTTCGCAAGGTCGAAAATTCCGTCTCCGGAGACGCGCATATCGGCGACAAGATCGTTTGCCCAACTGAGCAGCGGGCCCCTCAGCCAGACTGCTATAGGAACATCGAAACCTTGCTTTGGCCGCTCGATCAGTCGCTGCGGAACGTACCGGCGCAACAACTGACGAAGGATCCACTTACCTTTGCCATTACGAACCTTGGTATTCGTCGGCAGGCGCCAGGCGAATTCGACAACCCGATGATCGAGTAGCGGGCACCGCCCCTCGAGGCTGTTGGCCATGCTGGCGCGGTCCAGCTTCACCAATATATCGCCGGGCAGGTAGCCGTCCATATCGTCATACAAAAGACGGGACAGCAGCCCATCAAGCCGGTGCTCGACGTGGATTGATGAGGGGGGCTGGTGCAGGCTGAGGTTCTCGGTCGACGATCTCGTCAGTCGCCGAAACAACTCGTCCTCATCGGCTGCAGCGAGCAGCTGAGCGAGGCGATCCAGCCGGTCGCCCCGCAGCGCATGCCGTGCACCCTCCGAAAGCGGCAGCTTCCCGACGAGATCGTGACGGGCTGCACGGGCCAGTAACCCAGTGCCTGCCGCGAGCGCCCGACGCAGTGCCGACGGCAGAGTATGCTGTCGTCGCAGGCGGGCAGCCATGAAGTGGCGGGCGTAGCCGGCGAAGCATTCATCGCCACCGTCACCCGACAGAGCCACCGTAACGTGCCGGCGGGCGAGCCGCGCCACCAGCAGAGTTGGTATCTGCGATTCGTCAGCGAAAGGCTCGTCCCAGATCTGCGGCAATTCTGGAATGACTTCGCGCGCTACGGCAGCCGAAAGGTTGAGTTCGGTATGGTCGGTGCCCAGATGCCGCGCGACTTCCGCCGCGTGGGGAGCCTCATCGAACCCGCCCTCTCCGAAAGCGATCGTGAACGTGCGCACCGGCTTGTCCGATTGAGCCTGCATCAGGGCTACAACCGTCGAGCTGTCTATTCCGCCCGACAGGAAGGCCCCGAGCGGAACGTCAGCGATCATGCGCTCCCGAACGGCAAGTCGAAGCAGGCCATCCAGTTCAGTGGTAAGTTCTTCGTCACTGCCGACGACCTGCTCCGCCCGCCCTTTGGTGGCGGTTTCGGCTAGCGACCACCAGTATCGAATACGATGCGCTAGCGAGGCGGCACTTCGCGACGCGGCGAAGTCAGCGGCCGTCACCGACAGGACCGAACCCGGCGGTAATTTGAACACGCCTCGCCAGATGCAGCTGTCATCCGGTACCCATCCGTTCGAAAGCATCGCCGCGGCCGCATTGATATCGAGCTCCTGACAAAAACCTGGAAAACGGGTGATCGCCTTCAACTCAGAGGCAAAAACAAGCGCATCACGTGTTGAGGCGACATAAAGCGGCTTTTTGCCCATTCGGTCGCGGGCGAGATGGAGCGTCCTCGTCTTCAGATCCCACAGTCCTAGCGCGAACATGCCGGCGAAGCGTGTGAGTGCTTTTTCGAGGCCCCAATTCTCAATAGCGGCAAGCATGACCTCGGTATCGCTGGTGCCCCTGAAATGACGACCTGTACTTTCCAGTTCGCAGCGCAGATCGCGGAAATTGTATATTTCGCCGTTAAACGTAATGACGTATCTGCCGCTTTCGGAATGCATTGGCTGGCGGCCGGCCTCCGACAGATCAACAATGGCCAAACGCCTGTGACCGAAGGCAAGCCCGGCTTCGCTATGTATCCAGAATGCCTCGCCATCCGGTCCGCGGTGACGAAGCGCGGCCGTCATTTGCTCTATTGCCTTGAGCGGCTTCGTGTCGGCTGAATCGGGGGCAAGAAGAATTCCGGCAATACCACACATGCCATTAACCCGGATTGTTGGAGATTGCAGAAACTGCTTTCGGAGCACCGGCGACAAGGCAGATGGTCAGCGCAAACCACACGATCGGGTGACGGATGATCAGGTGCGGCATTCCGAAAATAGCGATTGACACCACGAGCGCTAACAGCGCGTCGAGCTTCGCACGCCATACCGACACGATGGCGGCGCTGACGATCCAGACCAGCGCCAGAACCGCAATAAGTCCACCTTGAGTGTACAGGTCGAGGATCGTGTTGTGAGCCTCGAAGGGTCGTTCCAGAAATTGCGATTCGAACACTGATGGGCGCTCGAGATGCGGACCTGGACCAAGGCCCAACGACCCGGATTCCGCGCCCTTCTCTATTGCTTCGTCCCAGAGATGCACGCGGAGTGCGGCGGTTTCGGCAGTGGCCTCGCCGCCCTTGTCCTTGGTCAGGCCCTTGGCGAAGTTTTCGAGGACGCTCGCCTCCGTCACGGCGTAGGGGGTTATCGCGATCGCCAACGGAAGGATACCGACGAGCAACAGGAGGACGGCTTGCCGTGAAAAGCTGCCCCTGTTGCCACCGGTCTTGAGCCATGTCCTGATCCGCAGCCCGAGGAACGTCAGGCAGGTCAGGATGCTGGTATACAAATAGGTATCGCTCTTTGTCAGCCTCCCGACATAGAAGGTTAGGAACAAGCTGGCGATCCCAAGAAACCTGCCCCATCGATTGCTGGTGGTGGTCGCAAGATGCAAGGCTAGCGGGCCAAAGATTGCGCAGTAGAGTGCGAGCTGGTTTGGATTGTGCGACCAGCCGCGAAAGCGGTCCCAGTACCAGGGATCGACGCCAGCTCGGGGGATCCAGCCCCAGCCCTGTCCCAGCTGAATGGCAAGGGCCATATTCGCGATACCCACGACCCACCAGCCAGTACGACGGAGATGGCGGTCGGCGTCGGGTTCTGCAACGGCAAGGCAGGTGACGCTGACCAACAGCAGGTAGGCCATCGTATCGTGCATCAGGCCCGTCAGGTATAGAACTGTGGTCAGATAGCCGACAACGGTGCCGACCCCCAGAGCCAGCGCCATGATCGTCCAGTAACTTGCAAGGAGTGTCAGCGCCGGCCTGGTCTCCAGGCGACCGCCGGCAAGGACGCGCGCGATCGACAGCATGATCCAAAGCACGAGGAACAGTTCGCCAATCCCCAAGGGCGACCCGGGAATGTCGAGTTGCTCCGCATAGGTCGTTGCGAGCCCGCAGGCCAGGATCGCGTCCCGGATCATCGGCGCACATCCAATCTACCGCTGACAGCATCGTCTCTAATTAAGATCGGATACGCCGGTCGGGCGAGGCCACCGTGGGATTTGGCGCCAAGGATATTTTCGTACAGATCGCAATACTGAGCGACCACCCGCGGCAGCGCGAACTGCTCACGGACGAGTTCGACAGAACGACCGCCCATGATTTTTCCGTGACTGCGGTCGGACAGGATGTCGACTATTCGAGATGCAAGGCCATCGGCGTCGTAGGGTTGGACTAGGTAGCCGTTCCATCCATCCTCGACCACCTCATTGCAGCCGGGCATCTTTGAGGCGACCATGGGCAATCCCGCCAGCCCTGCCTCGAGCAAGACGCGCGGGATTCCTTCTCGATATTGTGTGGGGAAGGCGAACACGTCGGCCATGCCAAGAAGGGCTGGAACATCGCGTCGTGGGCCTAGCGCGATGATATGAGGAGCGTGTCTATCGATTTCCGACTTGTCGACTGCAAATGGACCTTCGGACTCCCAAGGGCCGACAAGCACGAAACGCGCATTAGGCCTTTTAGAAAGGACGCGGGGGACTGCTTGGAGCAGCGTCGGGATGCCCTTCTGGCGGGTTAGCCGGCCCACAAAAATTACGATCTCTGCTGACTGGAGCCCGAGTTCCTGGCGCATTTTCGCCGCCGGCGGAGCAAGCTGCCTGGCCATAGCGAACGCATCGACATCGATGCCAGAACTGCGGATCACTCTTCCGCTGCCAGGTTCAATCAATCGAAAGCGCTTGAAGAAAGCCTCATCGTCCCGATTCTGAAATACCGTCGCTGCCGTCCAGAAGGAGGCAAGCCATTGTAGTCCGCAAAAAATTGGACGTAAGGCCAGAGCCCGCGGTTCCAACGATGAGAATGTCCAGCCCAGGCCGTTGATCGTGCGCACGACCGGGACCGTTCCGCGCACCGAAATGGGTGTCAGCAGGTTAGGCTTGGTATCGAAGCTTTGGACGATGTCAGGCCGGAGTTCCGCAAGCAATTTCCGAATCACTCTTACAGCGGTCCACTCGCCAGTGCCGCTGGCAAATCGGTCGAAACCGTAGCGGCGATGCGGAATGCCATGCCGCAAAAACGCAGCCTCATCGCCGGTTGAAACTGCCGTGACCCGGAAGCCGCTTTCGCGCAGCGACATTAGGAACGGAATTCTCAGGGCGTGATCTTCGCCTCCCACACAAACGAGATGCGGATTCATCCCGAAGCTCCCGTCCGTGCGCCGTGTTCCGGTCGCGTGAAGTAACTGCCTTTCGCATCTGCTTTCATGGTTTTGCTTCGTTACTTCTGTGCGCGTGAAAGGATACGGTAGGAGGAGGCTTGCATACTGTCCTCGTCTGTTTGAATGAGGCAAACTGCATGGGGATCACGGCCTTACGGGTATCGCGAACCGCCTCGACGGCATCTGGTGGTGCATAGGAACGGGTACGGTGATGAATTGCGCCTCGAACTCTAGGGGTTCGGCCAAGCCGGACTTGCAACTGATAAGGCAACCGAAGAAAGCGCTTCCGACAGTCGTGCGTTGTACGGCTGCTCTACGCTGGGCGCGTCGGATTCCTAAGCTCCCGGTCCGGGTTCGCGCCTCAGCTTGTCCCGCTTGTGCTACCAGGCATGATAGTCGACCCCTCAGCCACAACTCCTGGCGCAACCTGCCTCCTTGCGACCAGCGGATAAGCCGATTCGGACCGTTCCGACGCCGGCGACCTGATCTGCCGACCGATTTCACGCGACGAACGCGCGGACACCTACGAATTATCCACAACTAATTGGTTGCGGGATTGAGACTGTGGAGGGGTCTGGCTCTTAGGTGAACGTCTGTCTGATCTCTCAATGCGCGGGTGAACAGTTAGATAGAAACATAATTTACAAGTTTATTTCAGCGATCTGCAAGATACGCTCTAGATATTTAACTATCTGTCTTTCAATCTAACCAGATATGATGGATAAGCACGGCCCTTGATGGGATCATATTCTTGTTACTTATTTATTATGTCCATGGAAGTTACTCCTTCCGTGCAGCATTCCTATTGGCGATCAACCATTCTATCAGAGCCTGCAGGTATGTGATTTGGCGCTAATATACACCCTCTAGTAGGCAGACATCCGCGGGGCGCTATCGAATCAAAATGAGGGATTATGGATGGCAACTCTGCACTATGCATCGGGTGGTTCTGCCACCGAAATCGCAACCGCCGGCTTCAATCTAGCTGACGTTCAGTATGTTTCGCTGGTCGACGCATTGCCGGATGGCATGAAAGGCCTGGTCTATCTCAATGAGCATGAGGGCGTAACTTCATCCTTCATCGAGAAAATGACCCCCTTCCTCGGCAATCCGAATGTGTTTGGGTTCTATCTTGTTGACGAGCCCGATCCCACGGGCAGGTGGGGCACCTATGCAACCGCCGAGAACCTGAAGGCGGAATCCGACTGGATCCATGAGCATTTTCCAGGCGCCAAGA